>JACQCK010000030.1 GCA_016201695.1 Candidatus Roizmanbacteria bacterium | reverse complement strand
TGAAGGTCAGCTGGCGCTTGGCGTATTGAATCTCTTTATACTTCCAGTCAGTAATAGCCGTTTTAAGGTCGATGTCTCCTTTTAGGTAGGCAATGAGTTGTTTATAGCCGATGGCGTTTAGGCCAGGGTCTTTGGCAGAATAACCCATCTTAAGAAGCTTTTTTACTTCCGTCAGAGCGCCGGCCTGAAGACGTTTGTTGATTCTATTTTCAATCGCCTGTATAAGCTTTTGCTTGTTAGCAAAAGCCAGGCCAAGAAAGACGACCTGACAGGAAGCTAGACCAAGAAGTTCAGATAAGATCATACGGCTAGTTTTTTTATAACTAAATATATTCGGTGCATGAGTCAGGATTTCAATTTTTCGCATTAACCGGTGGGGATTTTTCTTGTCACTGTTATTCAGATTTTTAAATACATCCGGGTTTAAACCAGCGACTTTTTCCTGAAGTTGCTGAAGAGAAATATTCGCCAACTTTCGTCTCAGCGTAAAGTCAGCCGGTATTTTTTCTGTCGTCACTGAGTATAAAAGTTGTTTTAAATAATAATACGTGCCGCCAACCAAGATAGGCGTTTTCTTTTTTTTGATGAGTTTTTTTAAAGTGTCAAGCGCTAAAGTTTTAAAGTTATATGAAGAAAATGTGTCCTTCGGGTCGACTATGTCGTAAAGCAGGACATCGTTTTTGTTATCTTTACCGGTGACGATATCAAGGTGTTTGTATATTTGACGTGAGTCAAAGTTGACGAGCTGGCCGTTTTCTTTTTGGGCAATTCTTATCCCCAGGTCTGTTTTGCCGGTTGCTGTCTGCCCGGTAATGATATAGATCCGATGCATGAAAGTCAGTGTAATTTGGAGGCGTCGAGGAGATTCTTAAAAAGATAAAATATATCAAGCGGGCCGATTCCTCCGGGAGTTGGCGTATAGGCAGAAGCAATATCTTTTATTTCGTTTTCGTCATAGTCGCCTTTCAGTCTACCGTGTTCGCGGCGCAGTCCGACATTTACTAGAGTAACGCCGGGAGTAAGGTCGGCGGCATGAATTATTTTCCGGCCAACAGCGGTGATAATGACATCGGCTTCTTTTAAATAGGTTTGTTGATCGGGTGTTTGGGAGTTTAGGCCGATGTAGTTTATTTTATAGTCGCGAAGCGTTTTACCAATGGGTTGTCCCCCGGTTATTCCCCGTCCCAACAGAATAATTCGTTTATTTCGGAAGGCCCGCTTAAATATAAGGCGGTCTTTCTTCGGGTCAACAAAAAGGTCATCGCTTATTTTATTTTTGTCGAAGGCATACTTAAAAACAGTCAAGGTCGCAAGCCCGATTGGCGGCGTGAAGGGCGATTTGTTTTTGTGGCCCTCAATCTCTTTTTTTTCTGGGATGTAATCATAGATACTGGAGGTAGAAATCTGGGCGGGAAGAGGCTGTTGAATAATAATTCCGGTTACTGCGGGATCAAGAGATTTTTCTTTTATTTTATGCATAAACTCCTCGAAAGACGGAATTTCTTTTAAATGAATAAGGTCAAAACCAATACCGAGTTGATGAGCCACCCGTCTTTTGATCTTGACAAATGAAAGCTGATCAGGCGCATTACTGACAAGGAAAGTACAGAGTTTTAGTTTTTTTTTGCTCCGGCGTATCTCTTTTTTCAGCACTTTTTCAAAATAAGAAGCGATTTTTTTACCTGGAATTTCCACGTTGGCCTATTATAGCATATTTACAGGTAAACAAAGTCGAATCCGCATACTTTGATATGTTATGATATATTTTGATCAATCAAACTAGAGCCGTGCTCACGACTTTATTATCCTTACTGGAAAAACGCATCAGAATGACGCCTTTGGCGGTCCGGGAGCGGGATGGGATCGAAGACAAGGGAATTTTAACCACCTGTCCTTTAGCGCTAGTTATGATTACCGTATCGACGCCGGTCTCGATGATCTGAACGAAAGCCACTTGACCAAATTTTTGATCGACAGAAGCCACTTTGACTCCCTTTCCGCCTCGGTGTTGTCCTTTAAAAAACGACAGTTTGGTTTTCTTGCCAATGCCCCTTTCGCCGATGACCAATAAGTCGTTTTTGAATTTATCCTCGCCAAAAACGTCAGCCGAGACGAGATAATCACCGTGGTTCAGTTCGACCCCCTTAACGCCGATTGAAGCCCGGCCGGTGGGTCTGATTTCTGTTTCTTTAAAAACAATGGCCTTACCTTCGCGGGTCGTAAGAATAATATTCTGTTTTCCGTTAGTCAGTTTTACCCAGAGAAGTTCATCGTTTTTCTCAAGGCGGATGGCGATAATACCGTTGGTACGGATGTTGGCGTAGTCTTTAAACGGGCTTTTTTTAACGGTACCGCATTTGGTTGACATAAGAACAAACATATTGTCGAGCGTTGCGGTCGTGGCATTATCAAAAGTCAGAATAGAAGTTATTTTTTCGTCCTGGCGAAGCGGGATAAGATTGACGATGGCCTTTCCCTTAGAGATACGTGTGCCTTGGGGAATATCCCAGACGCGGCTCTGGAAAACACGGCCGAAGTTACTGAAAAAAAGAATATAATCGTGAGTCATGGCTTTGGCGAGAGAGTAAACATTGTCCGCTTCCTTAGTCTCCATTCCGGAGACTCCCTTTCCGCCTCTGTTTTGGACGCGGAATGTCTCGCGGGGAATCTGTTTAACATATCCCTCTTTAGTCAGTACCACAAAAACCTCCTTGTTTTCGATCAGCATCTCATCGCTTATTTCCCCGGGCTTTGACTTTATGACTTTCGTTCTTCTCTCGTCGCCGTATTTTTGCTTTAGGTACAAAAGCTCTTCCTTGATAACTTTAAGAATTTTGAAAATGTCCTGTAATAGTTTTTCGAGACGGGCAATAGTTTCGTTGAGTATCTTCAACTCGTCTTCGATTTTGGCTTTCTCAAGTCCGGTCAAGCGTTTAAGTTGCATATCCAGAATTGCTTGAGATTGAAGAGCGGAAAGCTTAAGATTTTTCATCAGTTTTTCCTTCGCCTCTGCTTCGTCTTTGGACCGGCGAATGATTTGAATAACCTGATCGATATTGGCGAGGGCGATGAGATAGGCTTCAAGTATATGAGCGCGGCGTTTGGCTTCGGCAAGTTCGTACTCTGACCGTTTGGTGATCATCGAGACGCGGTGGCGGATATAAAGTTCGAGAATGGCTTTAAGAGAGAGTGTTTGGGGAATACCTTCGACTAAAGCGACCATATTAACCGGAAACTTAGTTTGAAGCTCTGTAAACTTAAATAAATTATTGAGGACCTTTTTATAAGAGGCGTCCCTTTTAAGTTCGATGACCACGCGAATGCCGCGTCTGTCTGATTCATCGCGCAGATCCGATACTCCAACTATTTTTTTATCAATGACTAACTTGGCGATTTTGGCGACAAGAGTAGCCTTATTTACCTGATAAGGAAGTTCGCTGATAATAATAGCTGTTTTTCCCTTTCCGAAGTCCTCGTCCTCAACTTTTCCCCGGATTAAAATAGAACCCCGGCCCGTAGCATAGGCCTGAAGAATATCGTTATGCCCGTAGATAATGCCGGCGGTTGGAAAATCCGGTCCTTTCACAAACTGCATAAGTTCTTCAGTGGTAGTATTAAAGGTGAGAAGCGACGGGTCGATGATTTTTTCCGGCGGCGCTTTTTTTTCGTTCGTCTGTAGCGACGCTTTATCAAGTGTCAGGCAGATCGCGTCAATAATTTCCGACAGGTTATGTGTCGGGATCTTGGTGGCCATGCCAACGGCAATTCCTTCCGCGCCCATCAGAAGCAAATTGGGAAGTTTGGCCGGGAGGTAGACCGGTTCCGGCAGCGTCCCGTCAAAGTTGTTGACAAAGGCGACTGTTTCTTTTTCAATATCGGTTAACAGTTCTTCGGCGATTCGCGTCAGTTTGACTTCGGTATAGCGCATGGCGGCGGGAGGATCGCCGTCAACCGAGCCGAAATTTCCCTGTCCCCGGACCAACGGGTAGCGCATGGAAAAGTCCTGGGCCAGTCGCACTAAGGCTTCATACACCGGCGCGTCTCCATGCGGGTGATATTTACCAAGGACTTCACCGACGACTTTTGCTGATTTCGAAAATCGGGCGCCCGAAGTGAGGCCCACTTTATACATCGCGAAAAGGATTCGGCGATGGACAGGCTTCAGGCCGTCGCGGACATCCGGCAAAGCGCGGGAAACAATGACGCTCATGGCATAATCAAGATACGCCCTCTTCATTTCATCAGTGATTTCGGTAGTTTGAATATTATTCATATTTTTGGCATATTGTTTTGTCCAGGTTACATTTCATGAAAGCCGGCTAAGTCTGCTGGAATCAGAGTATTTAGCTTGCCGTGATGGTATGTACTTATGTGTCCTCGTAAGGCCATTAAATATTTTATGATGAGAATAATTCCGGTTATTACTGCAAATCTACCTGTTTCTACGGAAAACTGCGGATTCTCGCCACAGAATGTTGCTTGATAGGTTCGCCGATATTTTAATTCCGATCCTGACATATGTGGTATTAATTTACCTAAATATTCATCGCTTTCTTGATCGCTGCCAATGCTTTTTGTTTTGGTAAAAAGCTTCGGGTTTTTACCCACTTGCCCGGCTCAAGTTCTTTGTAATGGTTAAAAAAATGCTGGATTTTTTCCCTGATTGTTTCGTCCAGATCGTCAACATAATTTAACCGCGACATAAACGGATCGACTTTTTTGGTTGGAACCGCCAAAATTTTAGTATCAATCCCCTCTTCGTCTTCCATCTCGAGCATGCCGATCGGGCGGGCAGGAATGACGGTTCCGGGGTGTACCGGGTAAGTCGAGATGACAAGGACGTCGACCGGATCGCCGTCTTCGGCGGCGGTCTTGGGAATAAAGCCATAATTGAAAGGCCAAAACATGGCCGTATAGGCAAATCGGTCGACCATAACTATACCCGAATTTTTATCAAGCTCATACTTAACCGAAGATCCTTGCGGGATCTCGACGAAGACATTAATCTCTTCGGGAGGATTCCTGCCGGCAGACAGTTTTAAGATATCCATGGTATTGAATTAAATAGTAACGCGTAACTGGTTACGAGTTTTCACTCGTCAGCATGTAACTTATAATTTAAATTATATATCCAAATTAGCAAGGCGAGCATGGGTAATAATAAATTTTTTGCGCGGCGGCACTTCTTCACCCATAAGCATCGAAAAAACATAGTCGCTGTCCTGGGCGTCGGCGATAACGACTTGTTTCAGGACGCGGTTTTTCGGATCCATCGTCGTTTCCCACAACTGCTCCGGGTTCATTTCTCCCAAACCCTTGTAGCGCTGAATTGCTACATTGACCGTTTCCTTTGCCGTGTTTTGCATTTCCTTCGTGCGGGCGTCTTTTTCTTCATCGGAAAAGGCGTAGGCCACCTTTTTTCCGTGTTGGATCTTATAAAGAGGCGGTTGGGCAACGTACAGATGACCTTTATGAATAACATCGGGGAGATGTCGAAAGAAAAAAGTTAGGATGAGTGTTCGGATATGTTCGCCGTCGACGTCGGCATCGGTCATGATGACGACTTTGTGATAGCGGAGTTTGGAGTAGTCGACGTTCTCGCCGATCCCCATTCCAAGCGCGATAACCAGATCCCTGATTTCCTTAAATTCCAACACCCGATCAAGGTAGGCTTTTTCCGTATTCAGGATTTTTCCCCGAAGAGGTAAAATCGCCTGGAATTTACGGTCTCTTCCTTGTTTGGCAGTGCCCCCGGCCGAATTTCCCTCGACTAAAAACAGTTCGGAGAGCGCCGGATCCTTTTCCTGACAGTCGGCCAGTTTGCCCGGAAGAGTTGCACCTTCCAAAGCTCCTTTTCTCAAAACTGCTTCCTTGGCAGCTTTGGCGGCTAAACGGGCTTTCTGAGCCAACATAATTTTACCGACGATTTCTCGTCCGACTTTTGGATTTTCTTCGAAAAAAACATCTAAGTACTCGGAAACAGCCTGCTGAACGATCGTTTGTACTTCAGAATTGCCAAGCTTCATCTTGGTTTGACCTTCAAACTGAAGATTAGAAGACGGCATCTTTACATAAACAATTGCCGCTAACCCTTCTTTGACGTCGTCACCGGTAAACGTCTCACCCATATCCTTCTCACTGAGAATTTTTTTGGCGTAGGCATTAATTGACTTGGTGAGGGCGATGCGGAATCCAGTCAAGTGGGTACCGCCTTCGCGGGTATTGATAACATTTACAAATGAGTAGACATTTTCGGAAATAGAGTCGTTATACTGGATGGCCACTTCGATCCCCTTGTCTTCCGCCTGTTTATTTATAAAGATGGGTTCATGCAGAGTGCGTTTACCCCGATTCATATCGGCAAGAAGCGAGATAATACCACCGTCAAAATAGTAGGCGAATTTTTCCCTGGTCTTTTCGTTATGAATACGGAAGTAGACTTTGGAAACAAGATAGGCGCGTTCTTTAATCTGTTTTTTAAAAATCAGGTAGTTGATCTCATTAATCTCCTGAAAAATCTGCTTATCGGGAAGAAATGACACGGCGGTGCCGGTTTCGAAAGGAAATTGGAGAAGCGACGCGGTCACTTTTTTTACCGGATATTGGGGGAGGCCCCGCTTATATTCCTGACGGTAAATTTTGCCGGCACGTTTGACTTCGACGATCATGTGTTCTGATAAGGCGTTGACCACCGAAGCGCCAACGCCATGAAGGCCACCGGATATTTTATACGCGTCGGTATTGAATTTGCCGCCGGCATGGAGTTTGGTCATCACAATCTCAAGAGCGGAGATATTGTATTTAGCGACCTTATCGACCGGAATACCGCGTCCGTCGTCAAATACAGTGAGATAGTTATTGGGAAGAATCTGGACGTTAATATGACGGGCAAATCCGCCGAGCGCCTCATCGATCGCATTATCAACAATCTCATTAAGGCAGTGATTTACGCCATACTGTGAAGTGGTGCCAATATACATCGCCGGTCTTTTTCTGACCGGTTCCAGGCCTTCAAGAACAACAATAGACTCGGCACTATATTTTGATGTATCTCCGGCAACCATATATTGTAATTATAGCGTTTTTTTGCCCTTCTGTCATCCTAAAACTTAATAGCAACGCTTTTTGACAAATGCTTAAGATTGAACTAAAAAAATTATTTGAGCTCAACTTTTCCGCCGGCAGCTTCAATTTTCTTTTTTGCCTCGTCTGCCTGATCTTTTTTAACATCCGTCAAAAGATTCTTTGGGGCAGACTCAACCAGTTTCTTGGCATCCATCAGTCCGAGATTGGGAAGAATTTCCCGGACGGCCTTAATAACCCCAAGTTTTTTGTCGCCGGTCGCGGAAAGAACCACGGTAAAAGTGGTTTTTTCTTCCGCCGGAGCGGCACCGCCTTGTGCTTGTGTTGGCGCAACCATAGGAGCTACTGGCATAGCCGAAACGCCTAATTTTTCCTCGAGATATTTGGAAAGGTTGGCCATCTCAACGACGGTAAGACCTTCCAGTTCGGTCGCTATTTTTTGTAATTTTTCCGAAAGTTTTATATCAGTCATATCGTTCACCCCCCCTCAAGTACACATTAATTTGTTGCTGACGATTTAATCTTAAGAATATAGGTCAATTTTTGTAGCGGATTTTTAAGAGCAAAGACCAGGTGGACTGTCGGACTTTTAAGGCTGCCAAGAAGAGAAGCCACCAGTTGAGTCCGGGAGGGAAGTTTGGCTAAAGTAACAATTTCTTCGGAAGAATAACTGGTTTCATCAATCAGCCCGGTTTTAAAGCTTAAAGTTTGTTCTTTGTCGGCAAATTCATAAAATATTTTTAGGCCGTCACTCCAGTCGTTTTCTAAAAGAAGGAGTGCGGTCGTCTCTTTTAAGGGTAGCGCTTTTTTCTTAAACACCTGTAGCGGGGCGTTATTTTCGCCCATTTTATCGAAGGCCTTTGTAAGAAGCGTATTTTTTATGACCTGAAATTTTGCTTTATTTTTTAGGCTCTTTCTAAGTGCTTCCAGTTTTTGATGCGGAGTTTTGGCAAATTTAACCAGGACAAAGTTTTTGTGGTTAGAAAGGAGTTGGCAAACAGACTCGACAAATGTTTGTTTTGTTTGATTAGCCATGGTGTTCACTTATCCTCCATACGGAGGAACTTTCGGAGGAAATAAGTTTTTACGGCCCCGCTTAGCGAGGTGAACCTCCGGTCTTGGTGATATGTTATTCTAACAGAAAATAATCAGTTTTCAAGTTTAATTATGCCGCTTCCCGCAGAAGTTCCTTAAGACTTTTTCCTTCGCGTTCTTCCTTTTGGGTTTTTTTCTTTTTCTTGCTGGCTTGTGTTTCTTTATATTTTTTTGCGGTTTCCTGCTTCTTTTGGAAAGTGTCTACCCGGCCTTTGGTATCAAGAAAACGGTGTTCACCGGTATAAAAAGGATGACATTTATGGCAGACTTCGACGGTGATCGATTGTTTGGTCGAACCGGTAATAAAGGTATTGCCGCAGGAACAGGTGACCCGGGCTTCAGGAAAATATGACGGATGGATCTTCGTTTTCATAAGGATGAAGTATACCAAAAGAACCGGAAAATGTAAACTTAACGCAAAATTCTCCGTAGAAATCCGACAGTTTCAGCCTTGAGAAATTGATAACGGTGGTTTCATGTTAAGGCTCATATGGGGTCTGTGATAGTGATATCTTTGTAAAAATGATTCTACCATAGTCTGACATTCTGTTTGTT
>JACQCK010000026.1 GCA_016201695.1 Candidatus Roizmanbacteria bacterium | reverse complement strand
TGGCGCGCGGTTTATTTAGTAAAAAATAACCACAATGAAATGTCAAACGAAAATCCCGACTCTCTAGGTATCGCCGACTCGTTGTCCGTTAGCGACATTTTGCCGCTTATTAACCGCCGGGAACCGTGGGCGTGGGAACGGCGAAAAAAATCAATCAGCGACATGGGGCCGCTAGGCAAGCTTCTTCTGACCGGTATCTCGCCTGACAATCGGGTGATCACCCGGGTCGACGCCTTTCTTGTTCAAGCAGGGCTTCTCCCCATGCCCGGCGACCCGTCACTGTGGGAAAGTTTTCAACTGGCGCGGTCAACCATCAATACCATCATCCAAGAAGAAAGGCCCGACATTGTGAGACAGGTACAAGCCGCCAACGGCGGCCGCGTGCCGGACGATTTTGACTGGTGTAAAGCCTTAGACGTCGTCGAGCGAATCGGCGAAGCAGACGCGGACGACCTACCGCAGACTGCGGTCGAACTGGTTGTCAAACGAGTCGCGGACTGGCTCAAAAAGCAGGGCGCCGCCTTTTATCAGGAAAAACAATCTGATTTTCCCGGCAACCTTACGACTCGTTCTGCCGAAGTCACAACGGCGCTACCCGCTCCCCAACCGTCCGCCTGGCTCAACGAACGGACAGTGATAGAAAAACTCGGGCCGATGGGCGAACTGCTGCTTCTTGGCCTGACTCAACCGGCGCGGGAAAGCGGACTGGGTATCACCCGGGTCGACGCCCTGCTTTTTGCCAACGGCCTTATCCCGCACCCGGCCACCCCGGCAGCAACTCAAGCGTTTGCCGCCTGCCGTGAAGCTATCGCCGGGACCATCAAAGCGCAGCGGCCGGCTGTCGTTGACAAGATAAAGACAGCTTACGGACTATCGGCTGACGAGCCGCTGCCGGCTGATTTTGACCTCCTGTCTGCCTTTGATATCGTCGAAGGCGTCGGTGACGACACGCTGACCGTTCCCCAAACCCCGCTGGCTCCGCTTGTGCGCGAGACGATTCTAAACGTCACTGCCCCTCACGAACTTTTTACCCGCTTACCGCTTACTGAAGAACAAACCCGGCGGCTGCGATCGTTAGTCGCCGAACGGATTCTGGCTTTTTCGCCTCCTTTCGGAGACGGAGTAACATTAACGGCTTTGTATGAACTTATCGGGTTTATTAACAATCGCTCACGCCCGCCGGCCAAATTTTTTGTTCCCAGACTGTCAACCGTCTACCGCCGGTTGGTCAACGAAGAAATACTGGTGAAACCCGACAGTACTGATCAACTGACGTTTGATCTACATCTTAAAAATCTCGCCCGACAACTGACCTCATATCGAGAGCTTGATTACGCCAAGATGCCGGCCAACCAACTCTGGGCCCTTTGCACCTATCTTACCTGTTTGGATGAAGCAAGGACAAACGACGATAACGTTAAAACCGCTAATGTGTTAGAATAAAAAAATATGACTGAAGCCGCAGCTGGTGTCGTCGAGGCAACCGTACCCAAAGAAGGAGCGGCTGTTTTTTCGCCGCTTGAAGGGGTCCAGGGCCGCCTCATCGCGGTCAACCAGCTGGGACTCGGCGAAAAACCGCTTGATAAGAATCAAAGAATGACCCCGCTTCCTCCCAATCATATCGACCAGCTGACCAATCATCCCAAACTGCCAACCGCCGCTTTCGGCGAGGCTTCTTTGGCCGAACGTGACAATTTTTATGCCAACAACCGCACCCGCCTCAAGCGCCAGTGGCAGGAAGAGGAAAGCCGCCGGCAGCAACAGGCGCAGACCGAAGGCCGCACTTATACGCCCCGCTCTTACAGCGACTTTGCCGTCTGGGCAGACAACTTTGTTACCAACTCAAGCCGCGGCACCCGGACCGATTTTATGCGGCAATTTACCACCCATGCCCTCAATCTCGCCCGCCCCCTTCCCGCCAACTACCAATTTAACGCCGAAGACGCCAACAAACTTTACTCTGTTTTTGTCCAGGATAACCGGGGGCAGACCATTGATCCGGTCCGTTTCATCAACACTGTCATGTCTATCCCGGGCCTCAATCTTCAGGATCAGGAAACTTTAAATAATGTCCTCTGGACGGCCAAACAACTCTACGGGCCCGAAGTCACCGGACAGATGATTGCCCAGGGAATTGACGTTTTGCATAAACTAAAAACTCCAACCGGAAAAAATCAGGTAAAGCAGTTATTTACGGCGCCGGGCGCCGGTCAGGCCGCCCGGGTGGACCGGTTGACTCAAGGCCCAAACAGCGAGGAAGAACTTTTGGACAATTTTAATCGTCTGCTTCTCCAGCGGCCGGCCCGGCCGCAACCCGTCTCCAACCCGCCTACTACCACAACTCCCCCAACAACCCGCCCTAATCGGCCGTCTCCGGGCCGGCCGCCATCGGTCGACGCCATCGATGTCAATCAACCCATTCTCGGCCAGATAGAAAACGCTATCGCCGCCAAAGGCCAGTTTGTCGGTGAGCTTGATGCCCAGTCTATACAAAGCATAGTTTCCGCCTTTCTTACTCCTTATCTCGCCGACCACCCGCCCCCCAAAGTAAATAAGGCTACGCTTAGATCAGTCGAACCGACTTTAAATAAAAACAACGGTTCGTTGACCGGTAGTATTCATATTACTGCTGCTGGTGGTGTAGTAGATACAGATATCAGATTTGCTGCCGACTTCGCCAATAATGGCGCCGATTCAGTAAAAGTAACTGACTTCGCGCTTCGTTCGGATAACGCCTTGGTTAATGGCGAACTAGAGGATACCCAAAGAAAAATAGACGCGATTTTAGCTGATCCCAACTTCGACATTAATAAGTTTATTTTGCCTCACCTCAATAAACAGTTCGCCGGAAAGGGCATTAACCTTACCCAGGTCAAAGTTCATATTGAAAACGGCAAACTTAGAATCGAGTTGACCGACCAAAGTATTTTAGATAAAAAAACCCCGCCCGTCGCTTCCACCACAACTCCCCCAACAACCGCTCCAGCCAACCCCGCTCCGGTTGACGCTCTTGCCGCCGATCGGGCAAACTATCAGAATATGTATGATGCCAGTCTTCAAAAGCTTTTTTCTCTCACTCTGTTGGAGCATATGTCAAACCTCGGTGTGCAACTGACACCGGAAGACCGACAAAAACTTGACGACTACCTCGCTCGGAAAAAACAAAGATTACCACCACCAACGACTCCCATAAACCCCACAACGGTACTGCCGAATAATTCCGCTCCGGTCAACCCGGCTCCGGTTGGCGCTCGTCTCCCCCAACCAATCAACCTTCAGCAAAGTTACAACGCCGGTCTTAGCAATCGTAATCTCACTCCAATCGCTCTCGCGGAGTTGCTCAATCAAGGCATACAATTAACACCAAAACACCAGAAGAAGCTTGATGATTACCTTGAACAACAACGCGGATCAGTCAACCCACAAACAACGACTTCTGCAACCAATACGGCAGCGACAGTTAACGCCCCTGTCCAACCGTCTGAAGGACGGATGCAGCGATTAAAAAAACGGCTAATAGACGCGATACCGAAAACAAAAGAACAAAAAGCCGCTGAAATCCAAAAAAAAGCCGAAGATTGGTTGTTCTGGAATCTTCCTCAAAGCCTAAAAACCGCCGGACAAACGCCGGCCCTGTTGCTTTATCAATTTGAACAAGGCTCAAATTCATATCGTAACGTTAGACGTGCCATGCAATTATCGCCTGATGAATTTAAAAGTCAATTCGACTCTGAACCACCCGAATCAAACAACTCTGATCCGGAAACCGCCGTGAGACAAATTCTAGCCGATCATTTTGTCAAAGAAATTATTTTTTGGATACGTAGAACAGAACAAGCCCGCCAAGAATTCCAACAAGCTTATCCTAACGTTGAACCACCAACCCCGCAGGAACTATATGATGAGGAGTACAGACCATCACCGACTCGACAACAAATTATTGACAGTTTTGGAAACATTTTTAAAAAAATCGAGAGAGACTTGATTGACTCTCGAGCTACTCTCACCATCCCCGAAGATAAAGAGCTGAATCAGGAGCTACAGCGACAGCTTCGGGCCGCTTTCCTGTCGGAAAGAATCAGTCCGCCGGTAACAACGGCATCACCTACCGCTCCCGATACCCACGAAGCCGACCCAGTTCCCGGCTTTGATTTAGAGTGGCAATCGAACGAGGCCTTAACATTTCTTGCCAGTAAGTTAGGAATACAAGACACAGACCAATTCAGATCAGCCTGGTGGCAAGAATTTTTGGATCCGCTCGCCGGAAATGATTATAGCAATCCTCGACTCCCTTTTTCTCTAATAAACGAGGCTTTTCATAATTTACTCCTTCATCTTGACAATCTAAAACAACAAGACGGCTACCGGGCGCAACCGGCCAAGCGCAGCCTGACCAATCCGTTTGCGCGGGGAAATAAAGAGACGGCCACCTATCATAAGGCGGAAAAGTTTCTCACCCGATACTTCCAAAACTCTTCGGTTGACGAGACGGTCAAGAAGGAAAAAATCGCCGTTCTTACGCCGATGATGGCGGCATATGCCGGCCCCGACGGTATCGACGGATTTATTTTGGAATTAAAGACTAGTCCAGATAAACTTGAGATATATACAAGAGCTTTTGCCCTACTCTCTGAAAGTCTAAGCTAACCGCGGTGATATACTCAAAGTATGGACCGTAATTTTGATAACCTTGTCCGCTACCGGCCGACGCCGCCGAAACCGCTTTCAGAAAAACTTGCCGAAACGGTTGCCGCCGCCCGTCCTAAAGAAAAAGCCGTTCGCCTGGCCCGTTTTTTGACCCGGCGCCAGTTTGTTTTCGGCGCCGCCGCTGTCGCCGGCGCCTGGGCGGCCAAGGAAGCGGCCGGTAAAAAAGAAAATCAGGACCGGGCGCTTGACCTACTGCAGCAGCTTGGCGACAGCGGCCTGGAACACATGGGTGAAACTCTTTACGGCAACCTGGTCAAACCCAATCTTGACGCTTTGCAACCGCAAGAGACTCCCCTAACCCGGCTGACCGAAGTCCAACCGTTGGACTCAATGCGGCCGGCCGAACGCCCGCCCCAGAATTTGAAAGACTATCTTACTTCCAAGGAAAACCGGGACCGGCTGACCGATGGCCTGACCGATGTATATTATGACGGCCTGATTACTTTTCCGTCCCAAAAAGACAACAACCGGTTGCTTGCAAATGAAGTACGCCAAAAAACTGATGCCGCCGTCACCGTTTTACTTGGCTTGCTCAAGGACTATTTTCCCAATCCCAACATTCAAATTTCCGCTTTAAATAAGGCGCTTGATCATCAGGTCGACGGTGTTCTTCTGACCAACCGCCAGATCGTGAACGAACTGCTTGACTATATCGAAGCGCGCGAAAAAACTGCGCGCCTGCCTTTGGTTTTTGTACCGCCTTACGCGAAACGGCGGATAAACGCACAGATCGAGCTTGACTATGACCCGCAAAGAACGGCCGCCATCCGGCGAAGAGCCCTGCACGGTTATGAAACGGCCATTGCCTATTACCGGATGAGTGAAGCCAGTCACGAAGAACATCGACCAAATCCTGCCGCCGGCGCGGATCCGCCGCAAAAACTGGACACGGTGACCGGACTGCTTTTAAAAAGATATGAAATCGATCCGGACCGTTTTCTCGCTGTCGCGAGTGACCTGGACCGGCGAGGCGCGATTGATCTTCCCCTCATGGCGGCCAACGACCAGGACCTGGAGTGGCTTCTGACCGAGCTTAGCAAGCAAAAAACTTATGACTTTCGTTTAACCGGCGCGGCCGGACTGTTATTTGGGAAAAAACCGACCGACGCGGCCGCCCGGTTACGGAAACAGTATCCCCACCTCACTTTTAACGAACAACCGACGGCTCCGGCTCTTTCCCGGCGTCAGTTTCTGCAATTTTTTGTCAAATTTGGCGCCGTCGCCCCGATTTATTTGGCCTGGGAGCTCGCCGGTAAACGCTCTTATTCCGAGTTTCAGGAAAATTTCCTTGGCCGCTTTGCCAAACTGCTGCCATTTGAACAGCGCGACCGGCCGAATATCCAGAAAACTACCAAAGTTTACGCTTCAGACGGCGTAACCCTACTTGGCGAGGTTTTTGATGAGCGCCGCGACCTCATTGCCGCGCTTGATGAAATTCCCGCCTATCTCCAAAATGCCGTTGTTGCGACCGAAGACAAAACCTTCTGGGAAAATCCCGGCGTTGAAGTCAGCGCTCTGGCCCGGGCTTTTAAAAATACGGCCGCCGGCGACGGCAGACAGGGCGGCTCAACGATCACCCAGCAGCTTATCAAAAATACCTGTTTTTCTTTTGCCGAACGCGCGGGAGAATATAACGAAGGCTCACTATCCGGCCTCAACCGGAAAATTATGGAAACGGCGCTGTCGACTGCCTATCAATCCTACCTTGAAGCAAGGTACGGCAAGCGTAAAGCCAAAGAACTGATTCTTACCAACTACGCCAACATCGCCTCCTGCGGCAACAATATTGAGGGTTTTAAAGCCGCCGGCCGGGTTTACTTCAATAAGAACCTGAAGGATCTCACTCTTGAGGAAGCCGCTTTCCTGGCCGGGCTGCCGCAAAATCCGGTCAAGTACAATCCGCTTACCGACCCGTACATGACCGGCGCCAAAGACGAAGCCCCAACCGGCCAGATCAAACTAGCCGACAGTCACCCCGCCCGACAACGGCAGCTCACCGTTCTTCGCCTGATGGCCGAGCATGATCCGTCCATCAATGCGGAGACGATCTGGAAAAAAGGGATTATCCTTCATATTCAGTCGCTTAATAATACCTCCGATTTCTTCCGTTTTTTTAGAAACGCACTGACCCTTGACCCGGAACTGATGAAACAGGGCCTACAGATAAGATCAACTCTCGATATCGACCTTCAACGAAAAGTCCAGGCCGTCATTGATAAATATCGCCAGGAACTCAAACAAAAATACCACGTCAATCACGTCTCGGTCTGCATCAAAAAACCGCAGACCGGTGAAATCGTCGCCCTGACCGGGACGCCGACAGTCGAACATTTTCCTTTTCTTTTAGCCGAACTGCCGACCTACGCCGCCGCTTTGGAAAAAGGGACCGTCAATCCCGACGAAACCGTCGACAACTCGACGCTGACCCTGACGACAACGGCGTTTGGCGATCGCTGGCGGCCACAGAATTTCGGCGACCGCGCCAACGCGAACGGGCCGGTGCCGTTTACCAAAGCCTTTGCCAGGTCGGCCGTCAACGCCACCGCCAGGCTGCAGCGAGACCTCGGCCTCATCACCGTCAGCGACTTCTGGCAACGGCTCGGCTTGTCGGACCGGTTTCGCATCGACCGCTCCGGGTGGGAAACACCGCTTGGTACCTCCGCCCTCTCAACTCCCCTTAAAATTTTAAAAAGTTACGGCGCCTTAGTAACCGGCGGAAAAAAAGTCCCGATAAAAATCGTCCATGATATCAAAAACCATGGCAATCAAAATATCTACAATTCTCCATCAACGCCGTCTGTCCCGGTTCTGGATCCGGCCGTCGCCGACTCCCTTCGCCGGGCTCTGACTACTCCGGGCCGAAGCTACTTCTTAAAACACGACCTCCTTTCTTTCGGCAACTTGCGTAACGGCCAGTTCGGCAGCAGTTCGATCGGCGGGAACAGGGAGTATCTGGTTTATGTCACAACCGGCAATGAAGTAGCAGAAGGAACAACGACTCTTGAGGCGACCGCGCCGGTAACCAGCGGCCGCATCGCCGAAGAACTGCTGCGTTTGCTTACCTAGTGGCCAGCCATTGCTTGTTGTTTATCCCGTTGCGAGGCAATATAAGCAAAAAGGGCCAGCAACCCCATTATATTTAGGCCAAAACGGGAAACTCTATCGGTTGTACTCGGGCCCTCAATCAGAACATTCTCCTTAAATTGCTCCGCTTCGGCGGCGCTAATAATCCCCTTACTTACCAGCTCCTTCGTTTTTGCGTTAATTGCTTTAGCGCTTCCGAGTGAACCGCCGATCGCCGACTCAATGACGGCCATCGGGTTTTTCTTTTCTTCTGGAGTGAGCGTCCCTCCCTTGATTGTCGCCGCAAGAGCGGTTACCGGCCCCTCGGCGGCCGGATCCAGGCCGGCGGCGCTCATCTCTTTGTCCAATCCGGCAATTTCACCTGTCACCTTTTGTGACATCTCCTTCAGAGTCTTTTGGCTCTTCAAAAGCTCCTGATTAGCCGGATCGTTTGTTAAACTAAGCGTAATTTCTTGAAGTTGTTGCTGGATCTCTGCCTGCCGCATCCGTAAAAATCCCCGATCCATATCATAGCCCAATTCTTTATCTTGTTGATTATCGCTCCCTTTCAACGCTCTAATTTTCTCATCGGTTTGCTGCGCCAGTCCCTGGGCGCGGACATATAGCTTTCTCTCTTCGTTCGAACGTGACTTCGCCTTGCTCTCGGTTAATCTACCCGTTTGTACACTGTCTTGAATTTCGTTTAGCCGACCGGCAACTACCATCTGGACGTGCTTTCCGGCGAATAAGGTCAGGATCTCGGCGGCGTGGGCGGGCGACTGTCTTCCCTGCTCGGCCAGTCTCGCCTCGCTCGGCCCGGCAAATTTTGCCTTAACTCTTTCCGCCAACGATGGCGGTTGCCTTTGTTGTTCGGGAGTGGTAGGTCTTTGTGCCGCCATACCGGCGCCCGCGCTTTCCCCCGGTCTTATGCCTGGTACCATATCAGTTGGCGAATTTAAATTGTAGTACTTTTTTGACAACGGACGCCGCATCGTCATAACGACCCATCTTGACAAGCTGCGAGACCTGCGCCACCGCCTTCTGCTCATACTTCTTTTCGTACTCTTTCATCACTTGATAAACGACCGGCGCCAGTTCCGAGTGCCGGTCGTCGAGTTTGACGGCGTTTTGGAAGAGCTCCTCAAGCGTCATCCCCGGCTTGATAAGGTCAATTGTCAGCTGGGCAAGTTTCTGAATCTGTTCCTGCGGCGTATTACCTTTTTCGGCCAGTTGCTGGATTATCCCAAGTACTTGAGTTTCGATAAATTTCCGAAACTCTTCCGCTTGCGGATTCATACATCAACTGTATATCAAACAGCCGGCCGATGCAACTTCAGAAGGTCGGGCACCGCTCCAAGAAAAATCGGCACCGGCTTATTTCCCCGCTTCGCCTGCTCGTAAACCGCCTGTGTCCTCGCGTGATTTCTACTTAATATTTCTGCCGTAATTTTCAGTAACTCGGCCGGCTGACCTGATGTCGTCGCCAGACCGGTCTCAATATTTTTTTCCGTTTCCCTATTGATGACTGTATGCATTTTCCACTGGATATCAAGCGGTCCGTCGGTCGGGACAAGACCGATCTGTTCGCCAAGAACTTTTTCGGCTTCACTCGCCGGCTGTCCGCTCCAGGTCCGGGCAATGACGTAAGAAACTGCGGCCGCCTCAACGGCGTCAAGCGTCCGGCCGATTTTTTGCGTCAACACCGCCATATAGGCGTTGAAGAAATCATTTACTATCTTTTGCTCGTTTACTTCTTGACTCATATTTTTATTCGCTAATTCCCAAAAAATCGCGTTCATTTTGGGTCAGATAGCTTTGCAGTCTTTTATTGGCATACTGGGCCCGGGTCATGCCAAAACCGCCCTCATCCGTCATGTCCGTTGGCCCGTCATACGCCAACATATCCGCGAGTTCACCCAGTTCTTTTACCTCCGCGGGGCTCGTTTTGTCGTTTATACGACCGATAAAGGCGCCGATAATCCGTGGGATCATATACCTTTTTTCAGCGGAAATCCCTTCGCCGAAATAACGCAGGAGCTCGTTTATTTCGCTTCGGGCAGACAGCGCCGCAACGCCCTTCATCACCCCGCGTAACTCGCCGAACTCTTCCTGCGGGCCGTCGCCGGCAATATGATCGTTGATGGTAAAATGCGCCTCCGGCGAATTGAATACCAAATCGTCGTCAGTAGTAGCCGGAATAACGCCACACGAGCGCCAGCCCACATACTGCACCAACCGTTGCAGAGTAAACTCGTCCATGCCGAAGTCCGACATCACTTTGACAAACGCCTGCGTTTCGACCTTGCCGCCGAACATATTGCCAAGCAGCGCTTGGACATCAGACAGTTGCATGGTAATACGGGGGACAACTTTTCCGTCCTTGTTTTTGACCGCCCCGACCTCCTTAACAACGCCGGCAAACTGACCAAGCGTCAGGTCAACCGTCATTTCATTCATAAAGTTATCAATTGAAGTGAGGTAGCCGCGGACACGCTCTTCGCTTTCGCCTGACGAACGGGCAATCGCGCGAAGCTCCTCTTTGTATTTATCCATAAGCTCGGCAGGCAGGACCTTATTTCCCTTACCGTCATCGGTACCCCTAACTTCCATCGCCAACCTTATCTTCATAAGCGACTTTACCGTTTCCCGCTTTCGAAAAAAATCAGGCACTTTCGTCTCGGCGGTCACTCCCAAAGAATCAACGGTTGAGGTAATTGAGCGGATCAGTTTGGTATTAATGCCGGCACTGTTTCGCAGCCCGTTATCGTACTCCGATGTCGGATAACTGTGATTGAGAACGACATACCTCAACGCATCATACTCTGCCTCACCGAATTTGGCAACGTAATAGGCCTTATTCTCTTCGATAAACTTTGCACTCAAAAGCGGGTGATCCTTCATCGCGTCGAAGGCTTCTTTTGATTGAGCGGCGCCTTGCGCGTAGCCTAAGTCGTGGTCATACATATTTTGCCTGATCAAAACCTCGTCTTTTGCCGAAACGGCAAGGCCAAGTTTTTTTAAGTCGGCAATCATCTGTTCGGCAAAGCGAACATTGCCCCGCAAAAGATGCAGGTTGCCATGGTCGGATCCGGAAAACATATTTTTATCCATCTTGATCTGATAGGCGAGTTTACGGGCGTTGTCACGGGTTAGCTCAAAAACGGTCGCGATATCTTTGTCGGGGTAGGCGGCCTGATATGCTTTAACAAACTTGGCCATCTCGCCCGTTATATCACCGGCTTCCTCGGGAGTGATATGTCCCCTGTCAACCAGCGCTCTGACTTCGGCCGTCACCGTCGCCACCACTCCCTCTTGGGTCGTTGGAACAGTCCCCAATTCCGCCGTCACCCCCAGCTTATGTAAGACGTCCGCTCCGATGGAGGCGGGCGACACGACGCCTCTGTCTATTTTTTCCGATAAAGCGGCGTAAGCCTGCTCCTGCGCTTGTTCATGTTCGGGAACGGTCATGGTTTTTTTATGAAACCGGTTGACCAGACCTTCGCCATATGCTTCTCTCCCGACCCTCGTTTCATCACGCAGCGCTTGCAGTTCGGCAACGGAGTGACTAGTCCTAATATGTGTTTCAGGGCGATCGGCGCTCTGCGCCGCCGCCACCCGGACGAGATTATCCCGGGCGGTACCCGGCACTTTGGACCCGATAAAGTCGGCCCGGGAATAATTTGGTTTTGGCGGAACGCTGGTTTTTACCGGCGGGCTGATCGGTTTGATCTCGGCCCTGACATCCTGGGGGGCGATCGGATCTGGCATACGGTATTTTTTACTATATCATATCTTTATTTCCGTTTTTGCTATACTAATTGCATGTCGTGCCCGAACTGTCATACGACTTTCCAATCTCTGACTGTTGACAACCAGCCGGTTTTTCACTGCCAGAACTGCGGCGCGACCTTTTTTGAGGAAAACGGCATTAACCGGATAAAAACAGAAAATGCTTTCCGGCTCGCCGAAGACAAAAAGACCGACGAAATATCAGCCGAAGACAAACGCTGCCCGAAAGACGGAATGGTTTTAAAAATACTTAAGGACCACCCGGCCGTCCCCGCGCCGGTGACTCTTCTTCAATGCCAAACCTGCCACGGAATTTTTGCCTATCCGGATGATCTTACCAACTTCAAAAAAGCCCAGGATGCCAAAGTCAACTTTTTAACGCTTTGGCGAATCCCGTTTGCTTCCATCGCCTCGGTCTTGGTCTTCCTTTTTGTCGCCGTAATCTCGGTTTCTTTATTTTCCAAGTCGTTTTTCCTGGAAAAACAGAACTTCACGACGACCAAAGCCGATGAAGTTATCAAACAGATACTGGTGACTTCGTCCGGGCGCTACCTTTTTTTTTCGTTTAAAACCGACGCCGCTTTTCGGGCCAAAGCCGTTTTTTATAACATCAACAACGGCACGGTGACGGAAAAAGCGGTCAGCCTCACCCCAAAAAAAATTCATACCCTGACCGTTTCCGATCTTAGCTCAAGTGAGACCTACCAATATGAAATCGTCATCATTGACTCCACCGGAAAAGAAGTCCACTCCAAAATTATGCCGCTGACTATTAAATAGCGCTGTCTTTTTTCTATCAACGCCGGTAAACCTTCAGGCTCTACGGTATCTTTTCAGCTTTTTCATGACGCCGGTCAACTTTCCTTCCAGATCACGTATACGTAGCGACGCTTCGTACGGGTCAATCACGTTGACCGAAAGGCCCGTCCCCAACTCAAACCCGGCGCGGTGGACAAAACGGGGGACGATGCGGATGTACCAATTTTCCTTCGGATGAATATAGTAGTTGTAACCGAAGGGAATCGATCCGAAGTCATGCGAATCATCGTAGATTTTGCGGATTGATTTCAGTGAGTTTTTCATGATAACCGCAAGATCCTTGATGGCACTGTCGGTGATGTCACCGAAAAAAGTTTTCTCTTTCTTCGGGGCAATCCACAACTCGTACGGCCACTGGGAAAAATCCGGACAGTAGACGTCGAAAAACTGGTTGCTCTCCAGACGATTATTCAACGGTTCGCGGGATAAGGTATCGAGGTTGATCTGGGAAGGAATAACGACCAGCTGGGAGTGCGGATGTCTAAGCGACGCGCCGGCGTGTTCACCGTGGTTACAGAAAATCATCACCTGTCCTTTGTCCCGGAAAAAATTGTAACGGAGCCGGTAGGCTTGAAAAATCAGTTCGATCTGGCTTTCGCTAAGATCGCCGATATCATGTTCACAGCTTGGGGAGTGAATGATTACTTCATGGATATCGGTAATCGGAAATTTATTGGGCACCACTCTGACTTTCCAGCCCGGCCGGTTAGCCTCGCCGCCGCCGAACCTAAGCAGTTCGGGCGGAGTTTCTTTTTCGTTGCCGGGGCAGAACGGACAGACGAGATGACTTTTTTTCGGAAAATCTCCGTTAGGCCTTTTGGTACGGGTTGGGGAGATGACAACCCACCGCCTTGACATGATGTCAGGAACGTATTTTGACAAGGTAATAAGCGCAAATTAATAATTTCGGAGCCTGAATTTTACTATTAAGATTCTAAATTTAATCCTACATATATGGAGTTAACAAATCAATGTATAATTCAACTCATGCGGCTTATCGTCGGACTGGGCAATCAGGGAATAAAGTATCGGCACAACCGGCACAATGTCGGACAGATGTTTATTGATTATCTGGGTAAACAGTTAAAGAAGGCAAAGATCAGCGAAATAAAGCTGGTAAAAACAGGCGGTTTTATGAACGAATCCGGAAGAACGATTAAGAAATTGACTGCCGACTACCCGCTACCAAGCGCTAACCTGCTCATCGCCCACGACGACCTTGATATTCCCTTCGGAAAATTTAAGATCGCGATGGCAAGAGGCCCCCGGCTTCATAACGGTATTTCCTCAATCGAAAAGGAACTGGACACAAAAGATTTTTGGCGGATCCGGATCGGCGTTGAAAACCGCACACCGCTCAACCGGCCGGACGGCGAGACATATGTTTTAACCGATTTTACGCCGTTTGAAAAACAGCGGCTGCCGGAAATTTTTGACCGCGTAATCAAACGACTCTTTTTTCTTTCCCCGTCACGACCCTTATGATACAATACGATAATCATGGCTGATAAGCGACTGCGAATTCTCTATTTCCTGACCTTTCCCCTCTACGGTTCCGGCTCGGGAACATACGCCCGTTATTTAGCCCGTGAAGTAAATAAGCATCATCACGTTGGAATTGTCTGTCCGGACACTCGGCCGGTCAACGGAGTCAAAATCTACCCGATTAAACTTCCTTTCAATGTCGCCTTTACCGGCCACCCCGAGTGGAAAAACTGCCGGCTCTACAAAGATATTTCCCACCGCGAAATTCTGACCATTTATAAATGTTTTTTAAATCACGCCGTTGAGGCGGTCGAAGACTTCAAGCCGAATATTATTCACGTTCATCACGCCTTCCCGTTCTCCTGGGCCGCCCGATTTATCAAATCAACTTATCAAATTCCATATATTATCACCGTCCATGGCTCTGAACTCCCAACCGCCCAGAAAGACCGCCGTTATATCGCCCTGACGACCGATGCTCTCCGGCGGGCGCGGCGCATTATCCCGAACTCTTTTTATACCAAAGACTGGATGCTCAAAGTCTTTGGTGACGAATATCGTAAGCAGATCCGGACGATTCCCGGCGGCGTCGATATCAAAAAATTTCATAAAGTCAATACCGACGACATTGACAAACAGTTTGATATTGCCGGTAAAAAACTGGTCGTTTTTGCCGGTAAACTCACCCCGTATAAGGGAGTTAAGTATCTTGTTCGGGCCGCCCCAAAAATCAAAGGCGAGGTCTTTATCCTCGGTGACGGTTCGGAGCGGAAAAATCTTGAAAAAATCGTCAAAGAAGAAAAAATCACCAACGTCAAATTTTTAGGCTACCTCGGTATCGACACCGACTTCCTGGTCAAGTTCTACAGCCGCGCCCAAGTCTTTGTTGCGCCAAGCGTCTGGGACGAACCCTTGGGACTCGTGATCTTGGAGTCGATGGCCTGTGAGACGCCGGTCGTCGTCACGAGAAAAGGCGGCATTCCTTTGGCGGTCAAAGAGGGAAAAAACGGGCTCTTTATCCGGCCGCGAAACTCCAAAGACATTGCCGAAAAAATAAATATGCTGTTGACCGACGATGAGACCAGGAAAAAAATGGCCAAAATGGCCCGCGAAATCGCCGTCTCCAAATTTTCTTGGGAAATCATCGCCCACCGCTTTGAAAATATCTACGAGAAATTCGCTCTCATAAAGTAAAATGAAGGCAGTATGTCAGAATCGTCAGAAATCATTCTCCACAATAATACTGGCCAAGAACTGAAAGTCGCCGGTCAACAACCGCTTCAACATGGTCTCAATATTAAAATAACGGAAAAAGATAAGTCTCCTGCCACTCCTAAAGCAACCTTAAGAAAAATTGTTACCGCACTAGGTACTGCCAAAGCTATTGCCGAAAGCGGTTATACCAGAGACGTGTGGGCCAATACCCGCCGCGATCAGCGGGGCGACATCTGGGCGATAGGCAGAGTCCCGGACGAGAAAAACTCATGGAGGCAACCGGTTCCTCATTTAGAAGATTCTCCAGGCGGCCCAAATGAACCGATTGATCGTTATTATGATAGAAATAAATTAAAAAGACTGTTCGATCTGTATATTCCTCAATGGGAAAAATTAACAAAACATATGGCTCTTTTTGTAAAAGGAGTCAACGGTAAAGACGAAAAAACGGAAATCGAAGACAACGGACTGCGGCTGTGGACAAACGATAAATACGAGGTAGCTTTATGGAAACAGGGTCACCTTACCGGATATCACTTCATGGTCAGTCCAATTGGAGAGCTCAAGAATTTTTTCCAACGGCAGTGGCAGACAGTAATGGAAAGTCCCGGCGAAATTGCCAATCAGACAATGGTCCAAAAATATATTCTGGCCACGACAGAAGCGACCGCCGTCGTCATGGCAATCGAAAACTTACTTATGCAAGCTAACGTTATCACCGCACCCGGAGAAATCCACAACAGCGGTAACTGGGCCAAGGGTCTTCAAATAGAAGATCAAGGCGGCGCGCTCTCGCTTGATTATCTTCGCTCATCGAGTAGTAACCCCGGAGAATATTCGCCGCAAAGAAAAGCCGAAAAAAGGAGACATGCTCGGCTTTCAGAAAAAGCCGCAGCTGATCGCGAAAAAAACGATTTTGGCACCAATATGCATATTCATGGCTACTTTCCGCCGGAAGCTTCGCAAGTTAATCTACCGGCCTTCTCCCGTCCTGAAGCCGTAGAAAAAAGAGACGCTGCGTTAAAAATCGGCGATGCCGAAGAAGCGCAGAAGTACGAAGAGATTATTTCTCAATGGGACAGGATAAAACCGCTTACCGCCGAACAGATTGACCGGGCCGCATCCGCAATCGGCGCGGGCAAAATTAATCGCTGGCTGACTGATTATTGCCAAGGAGATCTGATTCCTAAATCTATATAATAGAGATATGAAGAAGGTGTGTCAGGTAGGATTTCTCAAATTTGGCGTCGGTCATTATATCGCCCATCTTTATCCCCATCTCGCTTCGCAATTTGACCTGACCGTCGTCAGTTATACCCACGCCTCAACCGGTGAACCGTTGACCGTCAACGACGAGATTATTACCCAAAACGTCAAAAAATATCGGCAGCTTATCAACCCGCACGGTTGGGCCGCAAGCTATCGCAGTGCCAATAATCTATTCGATTTATTTGCCCGGGAAAAATTTGACGTTTTCAACTTGCATATCAGTACCTATGTCAGATACACGTCTTTTCTTTTTATACCGCTCATCGAGTACTTTAAAAAACAGGCTCTACGGATCGTCTACACCATGCACGACGTCCTGCCGTTCCCCGAAAAAGAAATAATCACGCCTTATCTTACCTATTTTTATAATCTAGCCGACGCGGCCATCGTCGGCAACGACAAAGAAAGACAGAATCTGGCCGACTATTTTCATTTTCAAAACGATACTGCCGTTGCCACCCACGGGATTTACGATCTTTTTAACTCTCACCGCCTATCCCAAACCACTGCTCTTCAGATTTTGCAAATACCCCCCGATAAAAACCGCCTGTTATTCTTCGGCGCCTTAAGGGATAATAAAGGCCTCGCAGATTTGCTGAAAGCGCTAAAAATACTAATCCAACAAAACGATAACTTTCATTTAACCGTTGCCGTATCGATAAAAGAGGCGTCCGACTTCGACCAATATCAGGCGCTTATTGATCGGTTTGGTCTGCGAAACAGTGTCAAAATTTTCATAAAAGACTACATTCACTCAAAAGATATTGAAACCCAATTTCAGGCGGCCGATTTGGTTGTTCTCCCCTATACTGATGTTTCGCAAAGCGGCATATTAAATCTGGCCTTTGCCTTTGAAAAACCGATGATTATCACCGATGTTTTTGCCGAAAAAGATTTGGTTGACAAGAGTATGGGGCTCGTGGCCAAAACGCACAATCCGCAAGATCTGGCCGACACAATCCGGGTTTTTTTTAACCACAAAGAAGAAATAACTGCCTACGTTGCCAACATACAGGAATACAATAAAACACACACCTTTGCCGAAACCGCTAAAGTTTATCAAAAAGTATTTGAGAATTTAATATGAAACTCTCATTTCTTTCAAGTTTTCCGCCCAAAAGCTGCGGCGTCGGCCAGTTCTGTTTTGACCTTATTGCCAGCCTCAAAAAAATAGATAGTACGCTTGAAGCTCAGGTCTATGCCATCGATGATATTCCGGACGGCTATGCCTACGATCAGGCGATCGTTGTTGATCATTTTTTTTATCAGGATAAAGATTCATACTCGAAAACGGCGCAACTTATTAATCAAGACGGGGCCGACATCTGCGTCATCCAGCACGAATTTGGCTTGTTCGGCGGCGAAAACAAAGAGTATCTATTTGATTTCGTTGATTCGATTAAAGTACCGATTGTTGTTGTCGTTCACTCCGTGCCCGTTGACCCTAACTATCCATCATTCAACTTTCACAAAGACCATCTGCTTAGGCTGGCTAAAAAAACCGCTTATTTTATTACCATGTCACAGGTAGGTAAAGACGGACTGATCGCTCTGGGAATCACGCCCGACAGAGTTAAGGTTATCATCCATGGCGCCCCCCGTCTTCCGCCTCTTGCTGAAGCACCGGCCTTAAAAAAGGCCCTCGGCCTGACCGGTTTTTTTACTTTAATCATGTTCGGGTTACTGAACAAACAAAAAGGCATTGAATACTTACTTGACGCAGCCGCTGAAATCAAAAATAAATTAAACAATCTTAAGGTCCTCGTTATCGGCACGCCTCTTGGCGCTAAAGACCTGCCTTACGTCGAGATGATTAAAGAAAAGATAAGTACGCTAAAATTAGACGATACGGTAGAGTTTATCCAAAAATATTTTTTTCAAATCGATTTATTCCGCTATATTGTCGCTTCGGACATTATCTTGACGCCATATTTAAGCACCAACCAAACCTCAAGCGGCGTCCTGGCTTTTTCTATCGCAGCCGGCATCCCGATTATCACTACTCCTTACCCATTTGCGGTGGAACTGTTGAAAAACGTTGGTGTCTTTGTCCCCTACCGCGATAGTCGGGCGATCGGCAAGGAGATATTAAAACTGGCCACCGACCGCAATTATTACCTGGCCCAACAGCAAAAAACGATTGCTCTCGGAACCACTTTATCGTGGGATAATAAAGCCGCCGAATATCTGGCTTTGTTTAAACAAATTATTTCATAATCCATGCAGACGGTAAAAGACATCTTAAAAAAATTTAATCCTCTCGAGGATAAATATGTCTCGCGGGAGTTTCAGACGTTTGCAGTGTTTCTGGCCAAAAAACTGGAGGACGAACGTCATAAAAGTCTCTACATGAAGCTTGCCAAGAATATTCCCCGGCCGGTCCTTGAAAAAGCTTATCGCTTTGTCGTTGACTCCCGGGCGAAAAACAAAGGCGCGCTGTTTATGTGGAAGTTGAAACAGTTGGGTGTTTTTGCCAGCGCCAAAGTCAAGTCTTAAAAATAGCCGTAAACCCAGTAGCCTATCTGCGAAATCCCCTGCCCGCGAAGGTACTCAACTTTTTTGGCGACCGACTGTTCGTCTTCAAACCAGATGATGTGATAGTCCAGACTGACGAGTTTATCCGGATTGGTTACCGGATTCGGATCGAAATAGTCTTTGACGTACTCTATTTCCGTCTCTGCCGAAGCGTCGTCCCGACGGGATAAACAATTTTTCCATTCACATTTTTCGATGAACCGGCTTTTAATTTCTTTGAGACTTAAGGCTTTCGCCGGCCTAATCGGCCGTCTCTTTTCATCGACCGACCAGTCATAACCGTACATGCCAAATAATACCGTCAGCTTCTCAACCGGGACCACTGCCCGATAATCAGCAATCATTGTTTTGAAGTCATATCCCCAAATGCCTTTTCCTGACAATCCGAAATTCGGGCCTGGCTCGCCGTTTGCTTTGTGAAAGTCATAGGCCATGACGAGAATTCCGTCAGAATTGTCGCCAAGATACTTGACATCATACGGCCGTTTTCTAAAAAAAACATCGCCGTAAAGTACGACTAAAGTCTGTAGATTTTCCTTTTTTGCCTCTGTATAAAAATTGTAAACGAAGTCACTAATTTGGGTCTTTATATCATCGTTAAATATACTGAATAATTCCAGGTCTATGAGCACACCTTTAAACCTATAGTTTTTTAGTAATCTAATCGCTTCCCGTCTTATTTTTTCCTCGATCGCCGGGTTTTTTAGGACGGAGAAATTGCTTTCGGAGTCGGTCATCTTCAGCGTCAGATACTTTTCCTTTTGCGGAAAAAGAAAGGCGACTGACTGCAGTTCCTTTTCAACTTTAGATATTTCTTTTATGCCACTTTCATCGGCGGTGGCGGAGAAGTAGTAAACACGGTCATAAGAAGACAGGTCGGCTTTATCCAGCCCGGCCCAGGAGGGAAAAAAAATAGCCTTGTTCAACTGACTGGCCGGCGGCGCTGTCGGCTTGACGGAAACGGTTACTTTCGGCAGAACCACCGGCGAGCGCAAAACAGAGGAATCGCTGGGCCTGACTGTAACCCAATAATAAGCGCCCATTACTCCCAGTATTATTAATAAGGGGATGATAATTTTTTTCATGGATTACCAGTTTAACACAGTCCTCACATTCCTACTTGACAAATATTTTTTAATTATGAATAATGGACTATTGCATGAAAACTACTATCTATACTACCGCTTCCTGTCAGTTTTCAACGGACGAAAAAAACTATTTGGCTGCTCATAATATTCCCTACGAGGAAAAAAATCTTGAGAGTAACCGCGACTTTCTGACCGAGATGCTGGCTGTTTCGAATAACTTTGCCGGCACGCCGGTCACCAAAATTGAAAAAGATGATGGCCAGATTACCGTTCTTAAAGGGTTTACCAAGGAAGAGTTTGCTACCGCTTTGGGCCTGCCGGCCGAGACTACCGCGCCTTCTACGCCGGTTGCTTCCGAACCGATGATGCAGACGGCGCCGGCGACAATGGATGCTCCAACCCCAACCACGCCAACGCCAATACCCGAACCTGTTAGCTCGCCGCCGCCAACTCCATCAGCGCCAGCCGAGCCCGAACCCCCAAGTGTCATCCCGTCTTTACCGACTACAGCCGCCGAAGCCGTCATCGTGGCACCGCCGGCTGAACCGACCGCCCCTGCACCCGTTGACCATCCGTTAAAGGCCGTTCTCAATGACTGGCCGGCCAAATCGCCAACCGCCGATGACCCGATGCCGCCTCCTGCTCAACCGACCGCTCCGACCCCAACCAACGACTTACCAACCACCCCAACTTCACCAACACCATCTATACCACCAGCGCCACCCACCAGCACCCCTCCAACCTCCCTACCCAACATCCCCGACCCGAACTTTAATGGTTAAAACCGCCTCTTAACTTTCCACCGCCACCTCCGAAGTGACAAATCATTTTAGGGCCGACATGACAAGGTAATCAAATTTTACTCTGTATGTCTGAAGTCCGCCTACTTGCTATAAATAACGGAACAGTGGGCTAAACGCCACTTCGGAAGTGGCACTTAAATTTATTGCAGAATATTTTGTACTTGTATTCGCAGGTCGTCAAGACTGGCGTCATTGACGATAACGTCGTCAGCTTGTTCCATCAATCCTGCGATTCGTTCCCTTTCAATTTGTTGCGTCCTCACAAAATCCTCGTAACTGGCATACTCTCTCGTGCCGCTGGCTTGTTGGCGCGCGTTGACGACCTCCCAAGCCTTTTCGTCGTCTCTGACATTCGCTCTAACTACCGCAATTACATGAGCCCGCTCGCCAAAAAGCACCCGGAAACTAATGATTTCTTCCTTTGTCCGCAGTCCGTCAATGGCAATCTGTCTCCAAAGATCGGGCGGTAGACTGGTCATCTGCCACAACACCATTCTCGTAAATACGTCGTAGCCGAACTGCTCCTTAAAACGCTGACCCATGGCGACAAGCTCGGGTGTAGTTGCGTCGCGTTGTAAAATTACCCGGGCGACTTCGCGCAGTCCCCGACTCGACGGCGCCGTACAGACTCCTTCTTCTTCCATCAACTGCAAAACCGTACCTTTTCCGGCGGCGCGTTGACCAACTACCGTAAACGCCCGCTCCACCTTGCCCAATCTTTGTTCAAGGGGTTCAACTGGCTCAAGTCCTCTCATTGCCGTGCTTATAATCCCGAACATTTGTGCAGATTTGTCTTGCGGACCTTCCAGTCTCGCTACTGCTTTACCCATAAGAGAGTAATTAACCCCAACTGGCAAAATCGATCCTCCCCAGTCATGTGGAGTATGACAGGCAAGCAACCCTAATCCTAAAGTAAACTCCAGTTCATCGACTCCGCCGGTCAGCTCGGGTGGTAATCCTTTTCCCTCTGAACAAAGTTGGAATAGTGAAGCGAGACCGGGAATTTGGTTGTGCCAATAAGTAATTCCCTTTTGATATCTCTCTTCTGCTGCCGTTAGTTCACTGTTGACAGTCATACGAACTATTGGATAAAATTATTCCGTCCGACCATTTTACCACATTCTTCGCCAACCGAATCTCGGCCTCCCCACATCTGGTTCTTTTTGTCGTTGATTGGCCGTCAGGATGAAGTTGCGAACCGTTTGATTACTTAGGTAACTCCAGTCGGGAACCCGCGGCATATTAAATCGTTGCCGATGAGTCTGAAGCAGTGAATTAATTGTCTCCTTTGTTCCAAAGGCCAGGTCATAGGTCGCGGCGACAAGATCTTGTTCGCTTATTTGTCCGTACGGATAGGCAAAAACACTTAGATCATGAGGCACACCGACCAAACCGTAGACCATATCCAACCGTCGCCTGCTCTCAACGACTTCCAACCGGGCCTGTTGAGCGGGAATAGCGGCCAAAGAAGAGTGAGTCAGCCCATGACTTTGAATATCCACCTCATTGGACCGGACTAAATGAAGAATCTCGGTAAGAGTAAGATATTTATTTGTTGACCCGTCCTGGAATGAAGGAGTATTGCCATCAACCCGGGTGAGATCGAGTCGCGGTATCTGCGGTTGTCCAAAACCAAGACTCACAAAAACGATCGGCCTGACCGGCTTTAATCCGGCCGTCTGACGCTGACTATTCAGTCCCTGCAGATATCTTTCCAGTCGCACTCCCTGGGTAGCAAAACCGTCGTCAAAGGTAAAAAGCACATGATTTATGTCCGCCGGGATTATTTCTTCACCGCGGTTATGAGCGACAATCTCCCGCAGGGTCAGCGGCTCAAAACCGGCGCGTAAAATCTCCTCGAACATTGCCGTTGGAATAGATTGATGTGAATAGGTAATAAGACAATTAAAGTCGGGAACAGCGATTTCCGCTTCTTTATTCAATGTGGTTTTTAACCAAAAAGGTAAGGCCAATAGGCCACTGGCAAATAGTCTACGCTGCTCTCCAAACGGCAGAGCCCTAAACCATTCTTCATTCATGTTTGAATTATAGTATATGGCGTTTAAATTTAAGAAATATTCCCCTCATTATTTTGAAATTCTAAGAAGTCAGATTTCGATATCGCCGTATATGTTCGCCGTTTTCTGTATCAGGTTTTTAAATTGTTTTGTTTCAAAAGACAGTATGTTAATTGATTTGTCGACTTTAAAGATATCGCCGTGGCCGGGAACGATAAAATCGGCGAGTTCCCAAACTTTAGCACGGTTCTTAATCTGATCTTTTGGTTTTTTGCTAAAGGAGATCCAGTCAGACACTTTTTTCCAATCGCCCTCTCGTTCAAAAAGATCTCCGGTGATCGCCACCAGTCCTTTTTCCGTATCGACGAGTACGCCGATACTCCGGTCGTCGTGGCCGGTCATTTCGGTGACCATAACGTTGCCGTCAATTTTTAAGTTTTTTTGGAAAAAAGAAGCCATGTCCCGATCATAAATATCAAAGCCAACGATCAATTTCGCCCTAGGGAAAAGATTATTATTGCTTATATGATCGGCATCACCGTGTGTACATATAACGTAGTCGATATCGGAGGTTCTTAGGTGATGCTTCTTAATGATTTTTAAAATATGTGCTTTGTCCTGGGGTAACCCGGTGTCAACAACTATATTTTTCTCTGATTTGATGAGAGTAATCGTCCCGTTGGCCCGTTGTCTTCTTCGACCGTTTTCCCAAACGGCATAGCCGGGTCTGATGACGATAACGGCTGCCTTGACTTTCATAACGGCATTCTATCATATTCTTGGCATCTTATTCATTAGAATCGCTTCAGTAAGACCCGTCGGCACAACACCGCCACCTCCGAAGTGGCAAATCATTTTAGGGCCGACATGACAAGGTAATCAAATTTTACTCTGTATGTCTGAAGTCCGCCTACTTGCTATAAATAACGGAACAGTGGGCTAAACGCCACTTCGGAAGTGGCGGACAAGTTATTTTTCCCGGACTATTCTCGGCCGGTCAACTTCGGCCAGTATTTGACTTTTAAATAATGGGTCGGTGATTTCAAAAGGTATAATCAACAATTGGGAAGCCGCGCGGACCGTTCCAACGAAGTTATCTCTTACTCTTATTGAGAAACTTAAGTGTTGAGGCGCGGTGCTTTGCCTATTTTGGGGTCCGAATTGTAAATGGTGCCAATTTACGCGTTCAACAAGCTCGCCCGCTGCCTGAAACGTATCACGAAATACCCGGCAGACGGTAAAAGTACCATCAACCGGCGCGTTGCAGTCATGACAAAAAGCCTTCCCTTGTATTTCTATCGGTTTTTTCATCAAGCATGCTGATAATATTATATCGACAGCCGAAAATCAATGGTTTATTAGCTTCGAAGACTTCGCCAGATTACTGGAAATGCATTGACTTTGAGTTACGGATCATTACTTAATTCACCCCGCCGGTTGGAAATTCTTATCTATAAACATATGAATTTTTCCAACCTGCTGTTGTTTTGAAGTATTTCTCGCAATTAACACAGCTCTTTTATTCGCTGTCTACGTTCATGAACGTAGTGAACTGAACGTGGCAGGGGTAGAGGGAATCGAACCCCCATCAAAGGTTTTGGAGACCTCTATTCTACCATTGAACTATACCCCTAACCTGGGTGCTCCCGGGCAGAATTGAACTGCCATCAAAGGCTCCGCAAGCCCTTATTCTATCCGTTAAACTACAGGAGCGTTTTGCCTACTATTGTATCACTAAAAACACCATTTTGGTATACTTGCCGGTAAATGGCGGAGAGAGCAAAGGTAAGACATCCGTATAATGTGACCTTAAAGCCGGGAGACGTGGTCTATGACGGCGTTCCCACCGCCGGCGACGTTGAGTCGGGAGTAGTGCCGCCCGGGACAAACATTTCTACTACAACCGTCGGAACTATTGGACAATATACGCGGTTAAGGGTTACCGACGTTGATATGAGCCAGACGCCAACGGGTAGTTTGCTGCTTAACCCTTTCGATGCAAACAGCATGGGTGTAAGTTTAGGCGGAATACCAGTCTACCCAAAACATACAGATTTAGTCGCGCCAACGGCCGTAATTTTCCACCGCCGGAGAGACGTTTCGCCAACTGCGGTCACCCCCTCTTCTCCCAAAAAAACGACCAGAAAAACTTGAAAGAACAATTGCAAAAATAATTGCCGTCAAAACAGCTGGAGGTCGCTAATTTGGCCCGCCGCTCTTTCCATCGCCTGACTGTAATTACGGTCCAACTGAAGAAATCTTATGTTCATGCTTCCCTGCAAATTTGCCAAAGAAGTCTGCAGTTTTGTTTCCTGACCCTGATCCCAGGCAATGTCCGGGCTGGTGGTCGCTTTATTCATCACCAAACGAAAATACATTTCCATAAATTGTCGTATCTGCCCTTCCATCGCCTGACCCCGCTCGCTTTTCGAGCCCAAAACGCCAACATCATAGCCCATATCAAAGCGATCGCTCAAAGGATATAAGGGTTGTCCGTTGGCTTGGGTAACCATGATACCAACGTGACTGGGTACGCCCATTTGGCCGCTTTCGGTAAAAGTCAACCACGTCGTGTCACCGTTCGCGCCAACTATTTTAAATTTATTATAACCACCAGCAGAAATCACACCTATTTCTACCGGGGTACTGGTACAAAGAGCCTGTCCGGCGCGTATTTGCCCGGCGACAATTTTATTGAACTCGGCCGGGTCGCCGCCGGCCGGTCTTTGGGCGACAATGGGGGCAAAAGATTCCGGGGACTTGCCTGAAGCTAAGACGTCTTCCTTTGACAGATATGACATGCCCTGTTTATTCGACAGATTATCGACAACATAAGGCATGTGGTCAAGACCCTTAAGCAATAAATTTCCCGGGGCCACCCGTATCGCTACCAAAGTAGTTTTTAAATCAGCCTTTACCGGCAGACTCATTCTGTCTTGATAAGGCGCGATAATATTTCTTGCATCTACTGTAGGACCCGGCATTTCAAGATAATAATATACCCGGCCGGGAAAAATGTCAATTACCAACTTCCCCCACCGCCCCCACCGCCTCCTCCACCGGAAAACCCGCCGGCAAAACCGGAACTGCTCGCCGCGGGCGGATAACTGGCCGCCTGAATACTCGAGAATGATGACTGCATGCTATTTATAAAATACAGCGAAGAAAAACGACCCCCACCGTACGCTTGATACCAGACTGGATAAGTTAAATCGAGGCTTTCAAACCGTTTTACCCATTCCCGCTCGATGCCAAACGCCACCGCATAGGCCAACAGTTTTTCAAAAAGCAGCTGGTGTTTTCCCTGAAAATTTAGCTGGCGCTCCTGGCTTTTCAGGAAGTTACGTAGCGACTTGACAACCGCATTGGCATCGGCGCCTTTCTGCGTTTTTCGCGGCAGGCGAAGACCAAAAACAAGCGAAGAGACAAGAAGCGGCAGATTGCCGGTAAATAATGAGAAACCGGCGATGACGGTGTAAAAAAGACGGATGGTGTTTGGGTTTTTCAGAAATAATTCCGCATCAACCAAACCCTGGTATATTTCTTTTTTTACTTGCGCCACCGTCAGATACAATGCCTTGTCTTTGATGCGCACTTCATCTTCCGCAGAAAACATTTCTGACAAAAAGGTGAGTTCAAACGGCAACAGGCTCTGGTCACGGTCGTAGCCTTTTCGTTTTATAAAATAAAAATCGCCTTCTTTCTTTTCAACAATTTTAAAATAACCGCGTGAGGCCAAGTGAATAATCAGGGCAAAAACATCGGCCTGATCGGCTGTTTCGTCAATCAATACTCCCGCTTCAGACGGAGTCAGGCTTCGGCCGCTGGCTAACCGCGGCGGCTCAAACCAGGCGCGTACCTCGCCGGTTGTCGGTTTCGGATCGCGGCCACACCGCCACCACTTGACCGCAATCCAGATCGGATAACCGACGTACCACCAAAGCGCCGCCACAAAAATTACCGCGATAACAACCCGACCAACCGGCCGTTCATAAAAGGGAATTATCACCGTTGGGCGAACCACTTGTACGATCCCTTTTGAAAAACCAACGACGGTCGACAGCCCCTGACCGGGTAAAAGATAAGAATCAGTTTCAAAATTTACCGTCTGTCGTATGGCACTATGTCGACAGCTCTGTTGCATACTCCCGTAACTGCCGGTATAACAGGCGGCCCGTATTTCGGCCGGGACTATCCCCTCCGGAAGTGCCACCTCCGAAGTGGCTTTTTCCATCGGAATCTGCCAGCCGGTGCCGGTACTATTCCAGTACAGCTCGTCGTGATCGTTAAAGTAAGTCAGCCCACCGGACACGGTATAGGCGATAACGTAAGCGTGAACTCCGGTGATCAATGTGTTCGGGTCGCCGATTTTTAGCCTAAGACGCTCGCCGTCGTCTTCGGTCGTGAATGGATAGACTGCCTTCGTCCCCGGCTCGGTCACTCCCCCGATGACTATTGTCATCCGCGCTTTTTTTCTGTCGGCCGTGTACTTCACATACGGAATATCGCGGTAAATCCCGTGCCGGCTATTGGCATAAAAATCGTAGACAATCCTTTCCGACACCTCAATTCTCCCATCGGTAAGTACTCTAATGAAAGAGTTAAAAGAGCGGATATGTTCGCCGGTGATTACGGTATACGAGTTCTGCGATGTCGTCACCGCGGACGAGGAGTTGAGTTGAAAAGACGCCTTGGCGCCTTCGACCGGCAGTCTGGCCGCCATTATCAGAAACAGCCAAATTCCGATTGCGATCCGCTTCATTATCTTAGATAATAGCATATTCATGAAGTATGAAAGGGCGCCGGAAATAAAACGACAGGTTGATGTGCTTATTGACCGGTTCGGCTTCCATCACATCGTCGCCAAAAATATTCATTGCATCCGTAGCTTCGACGCCAAAACCCGCGCCTACGCCCGTATCTGGGGTATGGCTAAATTATTTAAAGAAGTCGTCGGCCTCGAACCCAACTACATTATTGAAGTCAATGCGCGCCGTTTTGACAAACTGCCTGAACGCGAGAAAATCAAGACGCTTGTCCATGAATTGATGCATATCCCGAAAACCTTCTCCGGCTCACTCCTTTCCCACCGCGGTCCGCACCACCGTATCAATGACCGGGAGGTCGAAAAAATTATCCGGAATTTAGAGGAAAAAAATTACTTATAGTTTTTAATTATTACTTTTCAAATATTTTGATCAGAAATAAAAAGAAGATCCTTAGTAAGATCGGCATCAAAAACAAGAATCTTACCGATATAATTATCGTTAACATGAGAAAAATCGGCGCTATCCTGCTTGGGATTTCTGTCGTCATCGCTATTTTCTTTTTTTTGAAAGTTAAGCAATTTTATAGCAAAGTCTATACTCCAACCGGTCGGTCGGTCGGCCCGTCTGCGGAAAAGACCGCTTACAATATCCTGCTTTTGGGTTATGGCGGCGGCGGCCACGAAGGCGCCTACCTGACCGACACCATGATGGTGCTCCACTTTGATTTACAGACGAAAAAAGCCACCCTCATTTCGCTTCCCCGCGATCTGTGGGTCAAGATCCCAACTAAATCAGGCCAAGACTTCCACGCAAAAATAAACGCCCTCTATGAGATGGAGCTTTTCAGCGGTGATTTTCCTGATCTTGATCCTAAATATCTGGGCACGGCCGATGATGCCGCGCTGGTCAAGTATCTCGTCGGTCAGGTCACCGGCCAGTTTATTGATAATTACGTCGGGCTCGACTTCGGCTCTTTTCGAAAAGCAATCGACCTGTTGGGAGGAGTCGATATTGACGTTGAAAAAACCTTTGACGATGATGAGTATCCGAATGAAGATATCAAAAAAGACGATCCGTGCGGCAAAACCGGCGACGAGTTGGCTGAAGCGGAAAAAATGGCGACGACCGACGCCAAACTGGCCTTCCCCTGCCGTTACGAAAAAATTCACTTTAACCGCGGCCCAACGCACATGGATGGAGCTACCGCCCTAAAATACGTCCGCTCCCGCCACTCTTCTCAAGACGGTGGTGATTTTGGCCGGGCCGCCCGCCAGCAGCGGCTTTTGGAAGCCGTTCGCGAAAAAGTCTTAGCGGTCTCTTTTTTGCCGAAAGTCATTCCGCTTATGGATGAGTTGCAAAAATACGTCAGGATGGATATATCGCCCGATGAGGTTAAAAAATTTCTTATCGAACTGCCGCAGGCTAAATCATACGGATTATGGCGTTTGGTACTGACCGACAAAAATTATCTCGTCAGTGCCTTTTCGCCGGACAAACAATACATTCTCATCGCCGCCGACGGCACAGACAAATGGGACTCGGTAAAAAAAGCGATTACCAACGCGTTTGTCGGTATTATCCCAACGCCGGCGCCAACAACAACCGGACCAGTAAAGATAAACAAACAATAGACAATACAGATACACGGTAGAATATTACTATTGCTTAGTTGTGCTTAAAGGATAAAAAAGGTATAATGGCTCCTATGCAACTCGCCGATAAATTCCTTTCCATCGGTATCTGGAGCGAAGATCACCGGAGACTGGCAAAGTGGTACGAAAACGTTCTCAACTTTAAAGTAAAAACAGTCATCGACCTCCCCAACGAACAGTGTATTGACTTTGACTTTGGTAACTGTTTCTTTTTTATTGGCCATCACAGTAAAGTTCACGGTAAGAGTAAAGACCCTTACCGGACTATGATTGGGTTTAACGTCGCCAGTGTGACCAAAACATATCAAGAATTAAACGAGAAGAAAGTCACGATTATCGCAAAACCGTTTGAAGCTCCGCCTGGTGGTTTTTGGTGTATGACTATCGCCGACCCGGAAGGCAATATACTACAGTTCGTCGGCCAAAAGTAATTCATTAAAAAGGGGTATATACTTCAGGCATGGACTTTCAGGAAATTGTCGCCAAATCAATTCTTAATAAGTGCGGCATTCCCGGGATCGACTTTGTCATTAACCCTTACGTCGGCTGCCGCTTTGCCTGCAAATACTGTTACGCCAGCTTCATGGGCCGGTTTGTCGGCAAGAAAGTCAGTGACTGGGGTGAGTATGTCTTTGCCAAAAAAAACGCACCGGAACTTTTAAGAAAAGAGCTGCCAAGGAAACTGACCCGCCACGGCCGGGGGAAAGAAATTTTTCTAAGCTCGGTCACCGATCCTTACCAGGGACTGGAAGTAAAGTACCGCTTGACCCGCGGCTGTCTGGAAGCACTCGTCGATTTCGGCTTTCAAGGCACGCTCTCAATTCTGACTAAGTCCGGCCTCGTCACCCGCGACCTCGATGTTTTGAAAAAATTCAAGCGCGCGGTCGTTGGCCTGACGGTCACCTCGACCGACGACTCGATCTCCCGCTATTTTGAAAAATACGCGCCTCCGGTTTCCGAACGCCTGAAGACCTTAACCGCCCTCAATCAAAACGGCTTGGCGACCTATGCCTTTATCGGCCCGCTTCTCCCCCATTTTGTCGCCGCCCCCCAGGAATTAGAAAAATTGATAAAGGCGCTCAAAGCCACCGGCACCCGCAATCTTTTTATCGAACACCTAAACCTTGCCCCTTACATCAAAGGCCGGCTTGTTGCCGAGACGAAGGATGTCGATCGGGACATACTTCAAAAATTCTATTCGTCACAGTCGGCCGATTACCGGGAAAAACTGAACGGTCTCATCCGCCGGCTGATCAAAAAATACGACATGAACTTACTGCTCGATATGGTAATTTTCCACCAGGAATTCCAATAACAGGAGTCATCTTGCCTAACGCCCAAGAGTAATTATACGTTCTCGGGAACCAACTCGCCAGCGAAACATTCCGACAGACCATTGAGATTGTCCAATTAGGAATAATAATTAGACATAATAGTGATATAATATTGGAAATATGTGGTTTTGGTATGCTTTGCTCTCTTCGATTTTTTCCGCCATTTCAATAATCACTCTAAAAAAAGTACTTCACCATGTAAGTGCCCCGTTGGTTACCTGGTCATTATTTGCCCTGTCTATTCCTTTTCTAATAGTCATTTCTATCAAGTCAGGAATACCTAAAATCAGTACACTTTTTTTTGTTGGCGCGGGCGGTTCATCAATATTTTTTGCTTTCAGTAAAACGATGAGCCTTAGTTCCTTCAAAAAAAGTTTTTTATCAAATATTTATCCACTGACATCATTTAGCGCTCTGTTTACCTATATTTTCGGCCTAATTTTTCTATCAGAAAGAATTGGTCTTACCGGGATCGCGGGCCTGGTAATCACTGTATTTGGCGCATATATTCTTAACGCCGAAGAAATGAAAGAAGACGTATTCAAGCCGTTCAAGTTGCTATTTACCAACTCGACGTCATTCATTTACCTGATCGCGATGGTTTTGTCGAGTCTAAGCGCTATTTTAGATAAAGTCGCTTTAAGTAGCTCTTCGCCCGCCAGTCCTGCCTTTACCCTTCTTGTCGAGAATTTTTTAATGTCACTATTGTTAACGAGTTATATGACACATAAAGATAGAAACTGGATAAATGAGCTGAAAAATAATTTTTTACCTTTATTGGCTGCGTCTTTGGTCTATATGGTACTGGGCCTTTTCGTTTTCCTCGGTTTTTCATCCGGGCCGGTCGCTTTAGTATCCGGCATCAAAAGAATTGAAGTCATTTTTGTACTCTTGCTAAGCTCTATCTTTTTTGGAGACAAATTAACGAAACATACGTTAATTGCCTCGGTTATTATGCTCACCGGCGTAATTTTGATGAAGTTATAACAAACGGAAATCACCCTAAAGACTCTCGTCCGCCGTAGCCGAGCCGGACTATAAGGATAAATCCCGCCTTCGTCCCTTTTTGGGGGGACTTCGTCGAGGCGAAGGCGGAGAGGGTGGGATTTCCATTCGTCACTTTGTTCCTCAGGATTTCGTCCTTACGGACTCAACTTCTCATCCCAACCGATTCTTCACCAACTCCAGTGCTAAAGCACTGAGTTGTCGAAGTGCGGAGAGGGTGGGATTCGAACCCACGTGCGCCTCAACAGCGCAAGGGTTTAGCAAACCCTCGCTATGGACCACTCAGCCACCTCTCCAGACTGTATGTCGTATTATACCTTTTTGTGCCCCGAGAGGGATTCGAACCCCCACGCCTTTGAAGGGCACACGCTTCTGAAGCGTGCCTGTCTACCAATTCCAGCATCGGGGCAGACTTGATAATTATATCATCAGAGTCATCGGAAATTCGCTTGCTTTTTTTTGAATCTGTGGTATAATAGACTTTAATTCTTGGGATAGATCTGCTTCAGTTTCGCTTCGCAAACGAACGCATATCCAACGAACATTAAGACGGTCATGAACAATTGAGTTATGTGGGCCTGGTCTTAGCGAAAACTGACAGCGACGTATTTGTCCTGTCGTGTGATCACGTTTCAGATATGTAGGCAGATCTATCCCTTGACAAGCAACCATCGCTCTCTTATAATCCCCTTAACTACATGGATATACCTCAATCTGCCTCACTCCCTCCGCTTAAAAATCTGTTTCAGGACGCTTGGACCGCTTTCAAAAGATCCATTTACAATCTTTTCATGCTCGCCCTGGTTGAGGTGGCCGGACTGGTCCTTATTGTTGCTGTCGCCGTCTTGGTTGGACTCGTTTTTGGACTTAGCGGCCTGTTGGCCAAAGGTCCGCAAGCGGCCAACGCCGCCGCCTATTACGGCCAACACCCTTTAAGCGCTGTCGGCTTGGTTATTTTCTTTCTGATGACAATCATAATTCTTATTTATTTTCTGACGGCGACGGTCATTGCCGATGTGCTTATTCTCGCTGATGAACAAAAAACATTATCCGCTTTGCCGGCCTTAAAAAAAGGGTTTCGTCTTGTCGTCCCGGTCACGATCGCCGATTTAGTCGTTGCCTTATTAATCTTTGGCGGTATGACACTTTTTCTCATTCCCGGGATTTTGTTTAGCTTTCTTTTTACCTTCGTTAAGTATGAAATCATTCTGGGAAATCGATCGTGGCCTGAAGCTTTTTCTTCCGGCGCAGCTGTCGTAAAAAAACATTTCGGCGATATTTTTGTCCGCTTTATTGTTTTTATCTTCTTTTATTTTATTATGGTTTTAGCCATCCCCAACTTGCTGAAACAGCTTTTGCCAAACGCTGCCGCTCTCATCGGTTTTTACTCTTTTATTGTATATCTTTGTATCGGCTGGTTTGCACTCGCCTTCAACATTACCTTGTACAAACAGGCTAAAGCCGCGACCCCGAAAGACGAACGCCTGTCGCTGACTGGCCCGGTAATTATCGCTGTGATCGGTTGGCTTATGTTTTTTCTTATAGTCGGACTTCTGACTAAAACTATCGGCAGCCGGGCCGGGCGGCTCTTTGACCGCAGTTCCAAACGCCGCATGCAACCGCTTCTTAATACTCGAGTGTCATCTTTCCAAAAAAGTGACACTCTGGCGCAGGAATTTATGGACAAAATGAACGCCTACCGGACCAACCGCCGTCTCAAACCCTACGAAGAAGATTCCAGCCTGTGTGCTTTTGCCCAACGTCGCCTTGATGAATTGACGCAGCGCGGTTCGTTTGACAGTTATAAGGGCTTTTATGAAGCCATCGCCAACCCCCAAATCGTGAAGGCCTATTTTGCCGACTTCGGTTTGATTGGCGAACGTGTTTGGACCCTTACAAACTCGCTTACCAGCGGGAGCGAAGTCCTGAATGCCGAAGTCAACGCCAAAACGTTTAATCCCGCCAAGAGTGTCGTCGCCAACCCGGCCTACACCCACGCCTGCGTCAAGTCGTCCTCCCTCTTTCTGATTATTACAACCGGCCAGCACAAGTAAACGGGCCGCATTAAGTTTTGACTTTTTTGGCAAAGTCCTCCGGATGAAACCACAGTTGGGTCGCACTGACATACTCTCTCGTTCGATGTCGGCTGATAAAAAACAGCTGAATTTTCTTCGCCAGTTTTTCCAGTCGGTAACCCACCGCGCCTTTGTCTTTCCGAGCACGAGTGAACAATCCCGATCCTTTCTCCCCGCTTACAGACCGAGGCAGTAACGCCGGAATGGAATTGGGAAAATACTTTAGTACCCATTTATTTGCCTGCAAGAGTCGTTCATACGCTCTTTCCTTACTAATGACCGGCTTCATCTGCAGAATTTCATGAGCGACATACTCGTTCTGTTTGTGAGGCGGAACCTGGAGATCGGACCCGTCGAAGAATAAATTGAGACAGACCTTATCCTTGACCGCTACTACTTGATCTCTTTTGCGGCGTACCCCCATCAGCTCGGCTAAAAATAAGCTTTTTATTCTTGCCGTCCATAACCTTCCCGCTCGTGAAATAATAAATAAGTCAATGTCGTCCTTTTCCTTGGCGTTATTCATCGCTACCGTTCCCGATATTCCTATAAGAATTATCTCTGGGATATAACTTAACCGCTTTAAGTATCCGGCCGCTTTGGTTTTTTTGTCTTCACTACAGACAATTTTTGCTTTTATTTCTTGGAAAAGAATAGTATACCCCTCTAGAGTATATATCTTTACACTGTTATTACGATCTGTATCTGAAGAGATTACTTTATTTTCCCTCTCTAACGTCGTTAATTCTCGCGCGAGCTGGAAGCGGCTGATTTTTCCGGGGTAAAAGGTATGCAGTTCCTTAAAAGTAGGCGGATAACCAAACTGAAGAAAGTAGCGTATGACAGTCAACGAGTTTTTTTTCACTCACCTATTGTCTCACTATAGTATTTTTTTCGCAAGCGTCTTATTTTCTCCAAAATTACCAAAAAAACAAACTCGACCAAGCTAATTTGTCTCTTTAGGCGCCGCGGCTGAACAATAAGGCGGAACAACCACTCGAGCCCTGTCTGTCTCATGAAGCGGGGGGCTCTAGGGATTAGGCCGCCGGCATAATCAAATCCTCCACCTACTCCCATGCAAACGGCGTTACCAAATCGCTTGCTGTTTTTGGCGAACCAGAGTTCTTGCCAGGGAGAGCCAAAAGCCGCCAGGATCAAACGGGGCTTTAGACTGGCGACTATAGCGAAGACCATCTGTTCCTCACTTTCTGAAGGATGAATAATATTGGCAAAGCCGGTGATTCCTTGAAAATTGGCCTTTGGATAGCTTCGTTGATAGCACTTGGCTAAATCAGCTGCTAAATTTGGCCTACCTCCAATCAACAGCACGTCTAAGCGCTCTTTTCCGGCGGCAGTGAGGAGGTGACCCATCAGGTCGGCGCCGGTCAGGCGGGTCAGGTGCCTGCCGGTTAGTATTTGGGCTGCCAGAACAGTCCCTATGCCGTCGGTAATATGCATTTGGGCCGACAGTATAACCTTTCTGAACTCAAGGTTCTTTCTTGACAGAATGACGTTTTCCGGGTTGATGGATACAATGTGAAAGAAACCGGTCGGGCCGCTCCATAACTTTACAATATCTTCTAGGATCTTATCTATTCCAAAATTTTCCACCGGTAGATAAAAAAGCTTTATCATATATTTATATAGTAAAATATTCTAAGAATAAAATATAGTTGCAAATTCTAAATTTATGACTCCTTTGTTCAAAATATTTATACATATATTTATACTATTGTTAAAGTCTAGAACCTTAATTAAAAACTTTTTATTATTTTTTATAAGTGAATATATTATATTTTATTGGAAAAAGTATTTATTTATTTTCTTCTTCGTTACAATAAAAAAATCGTTCTAATAGTTATAAATATAGGTTTATTACTTTTTATCATGAGGCTGATTCCGGCTATTTTCTATCGGATAGCCTCCTTAAAGCTATCTAAATTTTCAATGGCCATACCGACTCCACGAATAACACAGAATAGCGGGTCCTCGACCACAAACGAGGCAACGCCGGTGTAGTAAGTCGTATACCGGTCAATATTTTTAAGAAGGGCCGTCCCGCCGGAAAGTACGATCCCTTTGTCGACAATGTCGGAGGCCAACTCCGGCGGAGTCTGCGACAGCACTTCCTTCATGCCTTCGAGGATCGCCTTTAACGGTTTTTGCAGGGCTTCGTTAATGCTCGCTTCTCCCAACGCCAAAATTTTAGGCAGGCCGGTTTGAAAATCACGCCCCTTGACTTCGATTACGGCCTCTTTGGTTTCTTTTTCGTTAAACAAGGCGTTTCCGATTTTGATCTTAATGTCTTCGGCTGTTCTTTCCCCGATAATGAGGTTGTGTTTTTTACGAAGCTGCGTTGTGATCGCTTCATCAAGCTTGGTGCCGGCAACCCGGACTGTTTTGTAAACAACCAACTGGCCTAACGAAATAATGGCGACTTCACTTGTCCCTCCGCCCAGATTAACGATCATGTGGCCTGACGCCTGCGCGATGGGAATCCGGGCGCCAATCGCCGCAGCCAGCGGTTCTTCGATAAGATAGACATCTGACGCCCCGGCCTGTTTACAGGCAGCGACAACGGCCCTCTTTTCCACCTGGCTTGACCCTCCGGGGATGGAAATCATGACTTCAGGCCAAAGAATCCGGCCTTTCAGCGCCTTTTTTAAAAAGTAAGTAATCATGGCCGAAGTCGTCGTATAGTCCGCGATCACGCCTTCTTTCATTGGGCGCGAGGCAAGAATATTACCGGGAGTACGGCCGAGCATCTCGCGCGCATCGTCTCCCACCGCCAGAATCCGCCGGTCTTCAATTGAATAGGCAACAACGGTCGGTTCGTTGAGGACGATTCCTTCACCGGCCACGTATACCAGAGTATTGGCCGTACCAAGATCAATCCCGACTTTTTTCCGGAAGAACATATACTATATTGTATAATATATTTATTGTTTGAGAAAAAGTCGCCAAAACTCTATTAAAATACCTTAAAACTGGATCAATATGATACGATTAAGTTATCGATTCGGGCTAGTGATTATTTTTATTTTATGTCTGATCGGACTGGTCGCCTACGCACGCGGATACCGATTGGACCTGGAAAAAAAATCGGTCCAACCGACCGGGATCATTGCCGTAAGCGCCGCCCCGCGGGCGGCTAACGTCTATGTCGACGGACTGTTGAAAGGCGTCACCGACCTTAACCTCACCTTATCGCCCGGTCACTACAAAATCGAGGTCAAAAAAGACGGCTACAGCAGCTGGAGCAAGACGGTGACTTTGCGCGGCGAAGTCGTCTTGACCCTAGACGTGCTTCTTTTTCCCAACAACCCGTCTCTATCCCCCCTTACCAATCTCGGCGTCACCAAAGCCACCGCTATCCCCAACTCGGAAAAAATTATTCTTTTCTCTGCTACCGGCAACGACGAAAAAGACGGAATTTTATTATTTGAACCGAGCCGCAGCCCGCTGTCGTTCTTACCGCCTTTGAAAAAAATAATCCTCAAAAAAGACCTGCCGGAAAGCGTCAGTTTTAAAAATACGACGGTGGAAATCTCCCCCGACTTGAAACAGGCTATCTTTACCTTTCCCGTCGGTAAGAACGACTACTTCAGTTATTTCCTTTCACTGGATGAGGAATTGAGTCATCCGTTTGAGTTAACTAAATCAAAAGACACCTTACTCTCGGCCTGGCAAGAGAAGAAACAAAAAGACACCGCGAAAATCCTGGAGACCTTTCCAAAAGAGTTCAATAAAGTCGCTTCCGACTCTTTCCATATCATCGCTTTTTCGCCGGACGAAACAAAAGTTCTCTACGAGCCTCTGGAAAAAATAACCTTAGCCTTTGTTCCTGACCGCGCGTTGATTGGTTCGAATCAAACCCGGGAAAACCGCAGCCTCGAACTCAACCGTCTCTATGTCTATGACAAGAAAGAGGATAAGAATTTCTGGCTGACGACTGACCAGAACTGGATGAAAAAATTTCGCCGCGGAATCAACACAATTTATTGGCACTCTGATTCCAAACACTTAGTAATGAACGAAGATAAAAAAATAACGGTCGTAGATTATGATGGAGAAAATAAGCAAACACTTTACTCCGGACCGCTGCAAGACTCATTCTTCCTGCCGGTAGCGGACGGAAAGCTCGTCATCCTGGCCAACCTCAATCCGGAAAATAACCCGCTGCCTGACCTGTACGTTGTCGGAACTGGCATAAAATAGTCTGTTTACTCGGCTTTTCTGACGGCAAAAACCAGTAGTCTTTTGAGTGTCGTACCGGGCGGCCAACAGGTCTGCAGGGTAAGAAATTCTTTATTCGTTTTTCGCGTCAGGTACTCGACTTGGGCGGGATCAACAATAGTGCGATCAATTACTTTGTAGGTATAGCGTTTACCCTGATAGAAAAGATCAATTTCGTCACTGCGCTCAAGCTTGGTGAGAAGATAAAAAATGGCATTATAACTTCCGACGTTCCAAAAATAATCAGTCGAGTGAGCGAACAGGTAGATATGTCCGCCTTCACCGGGAAAAGCCGTCCCGGCGGCATGAGCGACGCCCTTTTTTAAAGCCTCAAGATAGATTGGCGCGCGGGCACTGTCAATATTAGCCAGGATTTTGGCCTTCGCCCCGATCTTAGGAATAATAATGCTGTATTCGGCATCGACCGGAGCCAGAACCTCAACCGGCTTAATATTGAGTACCTTGGCGAGTTGATTGGCCGGCTGATAAGCAGTGCTGATTTTATAGGTTTCGTTCTCGGCGACGAGATATTTTTTTTGAACCAGCCGTTCGATGAAAAAACGCGCTTCTTCCCGAACCGGCTGATAAAATGTTTTTCCGATCATAAACAGGGACGAAAAGAGGAGAAAGTTGCCAACGGTACGAAGAAACAGTACCCGCCGATAGTCTTTTGTTTTAATGTGTTTGAGATGATTAAGCCTGATCACGGTGTGCTCTCGAGAGGAATTGAACCTCTATTTAACCCTTAGGACGGGCTTGTTCTATCCGTTGAACTACAAGAGCGGGTCGCAGACTAATTCTACCATGAAGAAGCAATCAGCGCATCACTTTTTCCTCCACCCGCTCGTATGCATGGATTTCTGAAGCCTTAAACCACAACGGTATCTCGTACTTGGCCTCCTCGACCGAACCGGAGGCGTGGACGAGGTTTTTGATCGCCCGTTTGGCGGTATTGGCTAAAAAGGAAGAGTCGTAGGCAAAATCGCCGCGGATCGTCCCGGGAGGCGACAGCAGAGGTAAAGTATGCCCGCCGATCTTTCTCACCAGTTCAACGGCGTGAGGCGCCTCAAGGACAAGTGCTAAAACAGGCGCGGACGTAATATAATCGATCAGCCACTCTCTGATCATTTTTCCGATTTCAAGAGTGTCTTTGCTGCCAAGCATTTTTACCGGATCGGCGCCCATTTTTTCGTAGTTCTCTAGTGTTTTTTGACCCATACCCCGCAAAAACGATTCCCGATCGGCCGGATAATGTTTGCCGGCAAGTTCGCGATCAACTTTTTGGAAACGGCCGGCAACAATCTTGAGACCGGCCTGCTCAAAACGCTTGATAATCTCTCCGCTTAAGCCGCGGCTCACCGCGTCTGGTTTTAAAATAATTAAAGTCTGTTCCATGCTAAAAAAAAATTAGTAACAAGCTAATAATACCAGAGAACCGTTTGCTTGCATAGGTATTTTTTGCTTACGCTTTCGTTAATTACTAATTGAGAGTTTCAAACGACTCAACTCTGCTTTTGAGGACGCACGACTGCGAAGAAAAGGCGTAATAACGAATGCGGTCGGTCGTCTCGGCCGGAAAGTAATACTTGACTTCGGTACTGCCAACCTCTTCTTGAGGGATAAAGTAACTTTTCAGCAAAAACACTCCCTGGCGGTTATCGCAGTTGGCCCAATTGCCGACATAAAAAGTAACTGAACGTATTCTATTCGTCCGTGAAAACTTTATTTCAAGATACTCGCCGATCCTGTCGCGCGACCTTTCCAACTCATATCCGTCCGTTACCGTTTTAATCCCCTCAAAGCCGGGCCGGTAAAATTCTTTGGCGTTCTTCCACACGATCGTCAACGGCACTCCCTGTATGCTCACCGTGTACACCGGCTTTAAATACCGCTTAAGATACAAATACTCAAATACCTGCGGCGGACTTCTGTATTCATGGGAAATAACATACTCGCCTTTGGCGGCAAACCCGGAAAAATAGGAACCCATGGCTATATCGTTCCGTAACCAACGGGGAGAGATGGCGAGCATGGTGCCGTCAAGATAGGCCAGACGAGATCGGGGCTCGGCATGAGTATTCAGCCAGTCGACGGCCTGACGGAAACTGCTCTCGCCGGCCGTCTGCCAGGTCAGCAGATTGCTTATCGCCGCGCCTTTTGGCCCGCCGGCCAAAAAATTAAAATAGACATTGCCGTTTGGCAAATAGTTTAAAAAAATAATGAGAAGCGCCACGCTATAGACTAAAACGACAACAGTCTTTGCCCTGACTGACTTGATTACGTTCGCGATTCCATATCCGGCGCCGATAGCAACTACCGGCAGGAGTTCAAAAATGTCCCGGATACTGTCGCTTGGCGTTAGGATAAAATAAGCTTTTGAAACCGACAGTGTGATCCAGGCAAAAAACAGCGCAAAAAGACTCTTTGACCGGTTAAAAAGTAGCGCTAAGCCAACACCCGCCGCCAGAATGGTTACGACCGGTACTTGAGTCAGAAGATATATCACCGGGCCAATACCCTGATAATGGGTTTTTTTTGAGGACAATTGGCTCACTCCCTGGAATAAATAGACCGGCGAACCAATGGTAATATGAAGAATGTTATTGAAAATACCGACTATTCCTTTCAAACTGTCCGACCAAAAAAAAACAAACAACGTGACCTGCAATAAACCGGCCGCCGCAACGAGAACTAATCTTTTTTTTACAGAACGGCTATGAGGCGAACCGCCGGGACCACCGGCCAGAACAGTGATTACCGTAATCGGAAAGATCAGTATCGCGGCCGAATTACTGGCAAGGGCTAATAAAGATAAGACGATAAAAAATACCGTTCGTTTCCGGGTCGGATTGAGGTAGTAAAAATAAAAAGCGAGGAGAGCGGCGGTCAAAAAGAACATAAAACTTACGTCCGGAATATTATAGTGAGATTCGGCAAAGACCACCGGGCCTAGTACAAAAGAAGTCAGGCTCAACAAAGCCGCCAGTCGCCCAAATATTTTTAGGGCGAAGGTAAATATAACAAGCGCGGTCAGGGTAAAAAAGATGACGCCGGCCAAAAAATAAGCTTCGGTGTCGCCGACTAACCCCAATTTTTCATAGAAAATTTTATTTAACCCGCTCGAAAAAACATCATTAACCGGGCCAAAACGGCTATTCGCTTTTTCCAAAAGAAAGAAATCAAGCGACCAGGCATTGTGCTTGTACAGGCTTTGCCTGCCTGTCTTTTTTTCGTACTCTTTAAAAAGATTCTGCAGCGATGGGTAGTCCCTGATTTCAACGATTAGCTTTTTGCCGGCAAGACGAGCTTCTTTTTCGTGGAAGTTATAACTGCTGATCCGTTGGCCCGGGACGAAAAATACCGGTGACGGCAGACGCGGTTGGACAAAACCCCCCTGACCGCTAGTGACGGCGTGCAAAAACGACTGACCGCGAAGAAATAAAAAAGGATTTTCGGCTCTCATGCCGTACCATCTCAAACTCATAAGTGAGGCTAAAAAAACAAGCAAAATTACTCCCAGTCCGACATACTTCATGGCAATTTTATTCTAGCAGAGAACCGCTCAAATCAGCCCGATAATTCGGCGAAGCAATAACGACAGGACATCTCCCCAGAGAATTGTAGCAATTATTCCAAAGACTAAAAATGGGCCAAAGGCAATGTGACTACTCGGTTTCTTCCGGCCGGAAAGAAGAAGAATAATACCGATGAGCGCCCCGCTTATGAAAGCCAGATATAAAACAACTACTCCCTGCAGAAGCCCAAACATAAAGCCGATGATAAAGCTAAGCTTCACGTCGCCAAATCCCATGCCGCCCCCTTTTGTTATAAGAAAAAGAAATAATATCGGCAGCATAATTACTGTCCCGGCGACGGTCTGGCCGAAAAAAACAACCGGGAGTTGCCCGGCAGAGTAAGTCGTTGCCAGATAAATAACGGAAAAAAGTAACAGTAAGAACTGCATTGAGTCGGGAATGATCTGGTACTTCAGGTCGGCAAAGAAAATGACGATCAACACCGAAAAAATGCCGAAGTAGGCAAGGTTTAGCCCCGGCCGCGTTCCGATAAACACAAATGTCAAACCGGTCAACAGTTCAACCAATGGATACTGCCATGATAACGGTACTTGGCAACGACGGCAACGGCGCTTGAGCCAGAAAAATGACAAAACGGGGACAAGATCGACCGGAGTCAGGATTTTTTGGCAGTGATCGCAGTGAGAACGGCCAAGAATCGACTGCTGGTTTGGCAAACGGCCGATAAGAACGTTCAGGAACGATCCGATGGCGCAGCCGAGGATAAACAGTAAGAGAAGGAAGTTCATCTGATTATTATAATTCAAGATCGTCAACGGTGATATCTTTTGCGGAAAGCGGCCCGACTAGTGACACGTTCAATTTTTCCGGCGAGAATAGATCGGAAGCCAGGCCGACTACCTGATCGCGCGTTACTTTTCCGATCTCGGCAGTCACTTCTTCGGGAGTCTGCTGACTGGTTTCAAGAAGCATTTTCCGGCCGTAATAATGGGCGACGTTAAATGAGTCTTCCATCGACAGCAAAAATCGGCCTTTGATGATTTCTTTGGCCCGCTGCAGTTCTTCCGCGCTAATCTGGCCGCTGACTATCTTGCGGTGTTCCTCAAACGTCGCCCTGATCGCCTCTTTTACTTTACCGATATCTTTGGGTACGCCGGCTTGAGTCACGATATTACCAACGTCATGATAGTGTTGGCGCCCGGTGCCGATGTAGTAGCAGAGACCGCGCTTTTCCCTGACTTCGGTAAATAACTTTGACGAGGCGCCGCCGCCAAGGACGGTAGACAGGACAGATAAAGCATATTTTCTGGCGTCGAAAAATGAAAACGTGGGAAAACCAAGGCAAAAATGTACCTGTTCGGTTTTTTTTTCATATACATGAAGGGCCGGCGCCGTCTGATTTTTCTTAATTATTGACACGGTCGCAGACTTTCCCACTACCCAGTTACTAAACTTTTCGCCGATAATACCGCCATAGTCCTTACCTTTTTCCATGCCTCCGGCTACGACCAGAAGGGCGTTTTTCGGGTGATACAAGCGCTGCAGGTAATTTAAAAAATCCCGGCGCTGAAAAGAAGTCACCGTCTCCTTGCTGCCAATAATATCGTGCCCCAAAGGAGTCCCTTTAAAAATAAGGTTTTCAAAAATTTCCTCAACTTTGTTTTGCGGCATATCCTCATACATGTTGATTTCTTCGACGATGACGCCTTTTTCTTTCTCAATCTCTTTCTTAAGGAGTAGCGGGTGAAGCAACATGTCGGCGATGACATCGATCACCTTGTCAAAATGATAGTTAGCCGACTTGATCCAGTAACCAGTGTAGTCTTTGGCGGTAAACGCGTTCCACACCCCACCCATGCCTTCGATGGTTGAAGAAATAGTATACGGATCGGGATAGTTCCGGCTACCCTTAAAAAACATGTGCTCCAGAAAATGGGCAAGGCCGTTATTTTTAGTATCTTCGTAACGGGATCCGGCCCCGACAAGAAGGAGGGTTGTCATCGTCGGGAAAGTTTTGGTATCAATCAGCATTATCCGAAGACCGTTGGCCAGGGTAAAAAATTGGGGTTTCATCCCCCAATTATAGCGCAAAAGAAGTTATTATCGAGTTATTATCTTTGGTAAATCACTTGTTTAAGCGGGTGAGGAGTATAGCCTTTTTTGTGTTGAATTTGTTGCATACCGGCATGGATGTCTCCTTGACCGGTCACCCCCATTAAGCCGCGGAAACCGGCACTAATGATTGACCAAACAGTTGTATACTCGCCGATAACATGGCTTTCTGCGTCTACTCTTAGGTTAAATTGACTCTTGTCGCTCTCGTCTGATGAGTTGGGGGGATAAAATATATCGTGTAGTTGAAGGTATCTCTGGAGCTGTCCATGGTGAAGAGCCGT
>JACQCK010000004.1 GCA_016201695.1 Candidatus Roizmanbacteria bacterium | reverse complement strand
CCGATAAATCGGAGAAATGCAGCCAGCAGGCATACGTTTAGGGCTAGGACTACGCAGGTCTCTAATCTGCTTCGCTCCCCTAGCTTTCGTGTCTCAGCGTCAGTTATCTTCCAGAGACTCGCCTTCGCCACTGGTGTTCCCTAGGGTATCAACGCATTTCACTACTCCTCCCTAAGTTCCAGTCTCCCTTAAGAAAACTCTAGTCTGACAGTATTCCGACCTTTCCTTCAGTTGAGCTGAAGTATTTAAATCGAAACTTATCAGACCGCCTACACGACCTTTTACGCCCAGTAAAACCGGATAATGTTCGGGGCCCACGTATTACCGACGCTTCTGGCACGCAGTTAGCGGCCCCTTTCTAGTAAGGTACCGTCAAAGTCCGCTAAGCGGACCTTTCTTCCCCTACTACAGTGATTTACACTCGTTAGAGCTTCTTCTCACACGCGGCGTCGCGCGGTCAGGCTTTCGCCCATTGCCGACTATTCCTGATTGCTGCCTCCCGTAGGAGTGGGGCCCGTATCTCAGTGCCCCTCTGGCTGACCACCCTCTCGGGCCAGCTACCCGTCGTAGGCTTGGTAGGCCGTTACCCTACCAACTACCTGATAGGCCGCAGGACCATCCCTTTCCAAGCAGTTACGCTCTTTACCAGGTACCAAAAGGTACTTGGACCATGGAGTATTATCTCCGCTTTCGCGAAGCTATGCTCCAGATAGGGGCAGGTTCCTACGTGTTACTCAGCCGTCCGCCACTCGGTCAGATCTTGCGACCCGACTCCGTTCGACTTGCATATCTCAGGCACGCCGCCAACATTCATCCTGAGCCAGGATCAAACTCTTAAAAAAATTTTGAATCCCGCCTTTGTTTTTAAGGCAAAGCGCGGGACCTAACCCGTTTACTGTACTAAATCAACTATTATTGGCTAAAATGACTTGGCTTCGATTTGTTAAGGTGCAAAAATCTCAATGGAGCAAATATAGATTGTATAAAATGCCTTCGTTTTTGTCAACACCAAGATCCATTCTCATTAAATATTCGACAAAAAGTGGTCAAATATTATGCATCTTCAAGTGATGAAGAGCTACAAGACATACGTATTAGATGGTTGGGTTGGAAAGCCGATCGAGGTCGGCCGGGTTCTTGGCCAGGCGCATCAATCCGCGGATAGTCGCATTGCCGGGATCGTCCAAAATAACACAGTTAATTTTCAACTCTTGGGAAAAATAGCGGTCGATGCCGGGAATTTGCGTCATCTGTCCGGCAAAAAGAATGCCTTTGTCGTATATTTCATCAACAATTTCCGGCGGGGCAATTTCAATGACCTCTTTTATGACATCGGCAATTTGGATCAGACTGCTAAGAACGGCTTCCTTGATCTCGGCCGACTTGATGCGAATTGATTTCGGCAGGCCGTTCTCAAGGGATTTTCCGCGGATCATGATCGTTTTCGCGTCGTCGTTAAAATTGAGAAGTGACGTCTTCAGCTCTTCGCAAGTGGCTTCGCCCAAAATTAAACCGTACTTCAAATAAATATAGTTGGAAATGAGATGGTTCATCGCCAGTCCGGCATTCTTCAGGGTTTTTTCAACGACGATTCCGCCGCCGCTTATGATCGTCAGCTCAATCAGGCCGCCACCCATATCAATAATAAGATGAGGCCGATGGGTAAAGATATTGATTCCCCCGCCGATTGCGGTGACGATTGGCCGCTCAATAATATAAGTGCTTGAGAAACCGACTTTCGATAGTACTTCTGCGAGCGCCTTTTGTTCAATCTCGGTCGCGCGATGCGGCACTGCTGAAATGGCCGCTAATGGCGGTCTAAGAAACGAAAAGCTTTTAAGATAGGGGTAGACCGCCTGCTCGACAAATTTCCTCGTCAAAGCGACCTGGGCGTCAAAATCGGAAATCACCCCGTTGACGACCGGGTGGACAATCGAAACAAAGTTGGGCGTTTTACCGATGATGCTTTGGGCCTCGCCGCCGAAAAAAATATATTCGTGTGTTTTAGTATTCTGACCGATACAGGTCGGTTCGGAAAGAATAATTCCTTTGTTGGGGATCGCAATCCGGGTAATCGTCGTACCGATATCAAGACAGACAAAAAACGGGGTAAAAAAAGGCAGGTGGATTTTTTTCAGATTTTCGATAACATTAACCATATGCTTGATAGAGTTTTACGGTATGTTTACCTCTTACTCTTTTTTGCCGTTCCATTAGTCATGGCTTCCTGGACCAGCGAACTATTCGAGTTTAATAAAATAATGGTCATTTATGGCGCTTCCGTTATTGTCTTTTTTTTGTGGGGTTTTAAGATGATCCTCCATAAAAAAATTATACTGAAAAAAACGCCGTTTGATATTCCGATAATATTATTCCTCTTAGCGCAAATCCTCGCGACTATTTTTTCGATTGATTTTCATACTTCGCTTTTCGGCTATTACGGCCGGTTTAACGGCGGCCTTATTTCCATTATAGCGTATCTTATTTTGTATTACGGCGCCGTTTCTAATTTTCAGGCCTCTGTGGTAAAACGTATTTTACTTGTCTCGCTGGCGGCGTCGGGAGTGGCGATACTGTGGGCGCTACCGGGTAAATTCGGTCACGATTTGTCGTGTTTGCTTTTTGCCGGCCGATTCGACAACAGTTGTTGGACAGACCAATTTAGACCGTCAGAAAGACTCTTTTCCTTCTTGGGCCAGCCCAATTGGTACGCGCAGTATTTATTGATCCATTTCTTTTTGGCGCTTTATTTTTTGGAAGGGTTTTTTTCCCGCGTGACCACAAGGTTGTGGTTTTAGATAAATACTTTACCTGGCCAAAAAAAACAGCAACAAAAAAAATAATCTCTGCTCCTCCGACCGGACCCAAGCTGCTGATAACCGAATCGCTCGACTTGAGAAAGATTGTTTGGCAAGGCGCGCTCGATCTGGGAAAACTTCATCCGTTATTCGGGACCGGGGTGGAGACTTTTGCTTATTCTTATTTTTTTGTGCGGCCGGTTTCACACAATCTGACTTCAGAATGGGATTTTATCTATAACAAAGCCCACAACGAGTATCTCAACTATCTGGCGACGACTGGCTTCGTCGGTTTATTCACTTATCTTTTCCTTATCGCTGTCGTCTTGTTTCATCTCTTAAAAAAGACGATCAAGAAAGATAAGTTATCTTTCTATCTTTTTCTGGCATACTGTTCAATTCTGTTCACTAATTTTTTTGGTTTTGCCACTTCTTCGGTGACCTTATTTTTTTACTTCATACCGGCCTTTTGGTATATTTCAACGAACCAGGGGAGCCCGCCGGTTAACCCGACGCCGCGGCGGTCTTTCAGTCCAAAAGACTACATGCTGTCTTTTATTGTCCTTCTTGTCTCGGTCTCGCTTCTTTGGTACCTCATTAATTATTATCGCGGAGACGTACTCTTTGCTAAGGCAAATCAACAGATTAAAAATGAAAACTATCCGCAGGCGGTTCAGCTGCTGCAGAGGGCGATTCAACTCCACGACGAACACGTCTATGAAGACAAGTACGCATTTATGCTCGCCAACACCGCCTATGTCGCCGCCTACAATAAACAAGACGAGACGGCCAAACAGCTGATGAAGCTGGCCGATTACTCCAGCCGGAAAAGCATCAAAGCGTCGCCGGAGAACATGAACTACTGGAAGACGCGGTCAAAGATTTACTATATTTTTTACCAGTTGACACTCGAAAAAAAATACCTGGAAGAAGGCGTTGGGGCGTTAACGCAAGCGAAGATCCTGGCGCCGAGCGATCCGCGGCCGTCCTATTCATTGGCACTTTATTACTCACTTCTTGAAAGCGAGGCCGACGGGGCCAAAAATCAAAATATGTACCGTCAGCTGGCGTTTAGCGAAATTGACCGGGCGCTAGTTCTCAAGCCCAACTATTACGAGGCCTCTCTTTTAAAAGGTCAGCTTTTGAAAAAAATTAACCAGCCGGAGGCAGCCCGGGCAGTCTTCCAAAAAATGTTGGCGCAGTTCGGTTCTGATGAAGCGATCCTTGATGAGTTAAAATCGCTCTATACCACTCGCAAATGAATTTACTCGAGTATATACCCCTCTAAACTGCTTTGACAACCCGATGGGTTGCAAACCAGTGTAAGACGGGTATAGTTAAGGCAACGTATCCGAACTGGCAATGCCGTAATTACAGTTTGTCGACGTGCGGCAGGTGGTTGGGGTACTGCATGAAACGAGTTGGGTGGGCGAAATTATCTGCGGATCCTGGGTATTGTCAAGAAGAGCGTAGAGTTGATACTGGGAATTGGTGGCGTTGACGCAGTACACATAATTATTGGTTGCTAGGGGGTCGTTTGGCAGGAGCTTCATATAGATTTTACCGCTGGCGGAATCTATCAGACTGTGGGGGTTTCCATCATAAATAAGAACAAGGCTGTCGGCAGAAGGATAAGCTTTTTTATCTTCATAGTAGAGTTCGAGGGCGCTTTGGACCGCGTGGAGGTCGGCTTTCCGGCGCGCGTCGCGGCCCTTCTGAAGGGAGGTGAGAAAGTTTGGCGTCAAAAGCCCGATAATAAATCCGAGAATGGCATTTTTTATCTAGCGCTATTTTTTTTCCTCTACGGAAAACTCCTGTTTACGCCTGATTTTGGCGAAAGTGACGCCTATCATTTTAATTTATCACTGAAGTACTACCTGGCGCAAACTCTAAAGAGCAACCGTCTGCCTTTCTGGACCGATAAACTCCAAAACGGCTACCCGCTTCTCGCCGAAGGGCAAGTCGGGGCTTTGTTTCTACCCAATATAGTACTACTCAAGTTTTTGCCATTCGCGAGCGCCTACAATCTATTATTGATATCGTCGCTATTCATCTTGTCTTGTGGTGTGTTTGTTTTGCTTCTCGAATTGGGCGTTACTCCACTTATCGCATTGTTGCTTGGGTTAATTGCCAGCTTTAACGGTTCGTTGTCGCTTCGATTTGTTCATCTTGATCTTATCCAGTCGTTCAGCCTGGTCCCGCTTTTGATTTATTTTTCCTTACGTTACGTCAAAACAAAAAAATACCGCTATCTTCCGGTTTACTCACTTCTTATTACCGAGATGATTCTGGCGGGACACATGCAGATAGTCTTTATTGGTCTTCTAGGCGCCGGGCTGTGCATCGCCGGCTTTACTTTAACTTTTGTCCAGGGTCTAAAAGCAGGAATCCAACGGTTGATTATCTTCGCCGTTTTCGCTATTTTAGGAATGGCAATCGCCGCGCCGCAAATTCTGCCCACTCTGGAGCTCGCCGGTAGTTCGAGCCGCGGTTTGGGGTTAAGCTATGAGGTGGCCGTTTCTCTCCCGTTTCGTTTTGAGAACCTGGTCTCTTACGTAAAACCGTTTGCCTTCGGCAGCCAAAAATTAGGGACCTATCCGCCGTACAACTCCGACTGGGGTATTTTTTGGGAGAATACTCCTTATTTGGGTTGGGTATTTATGATAAGTTACGGTGTGCTGTTTATTTTGGCCCTGCGGAAGGCAAAAAAACCGGAGTTGAGCTGGGGCTTTTTTTTCCTGTTTTTATTTTTCGTGCTCTTGGCGCTCGGAAAATACTCACCGTTATATTTTTTATTCAATTTTGCCCCGTTCAATTTTTTCAGAACCCCGGCCAAATACCTGGTGTTTGCCAACCTCCTTCTTCTTATCACCTTCGGCTTATTCTCGGTCTGTTACCGGAGAAAAAAGCTGGTCAACACCATACTGGTGGCTCTGCTTTTGGCGACGGCAGTCGACGTTATTATTTTTACATTTCAGTACCATTTATTTTTGCCAAAAAACAAGGTGCTGGAGCGCCCGCCGGCGGCAGTCGAGATCGGCAAAAACAGCGCCTACTTTTCCTACGGAGGGCCGGCGGCGTGGAATGAAGTATTTTTGCACCGCGGCTGGAACTCGCAAAAAGACAGCGATAATTATCTTTTTTTTAAAAATTTTTTGTACGCCAACTCCAATCTGATCTTTGACCGGCGGACAGTCCAGGTCAATACCGGTGCTTTCCGTGAACGCCGGGTCGAGTATCTGGATTCGTTTTTGAACGCCCATCTCCCTTCCTTTTTAAAAGAGTCAACCAAAGAAGCTAATTTGACTTCTCTTCTTCAGCTTGAGGGCATAAAAAATATTATTTCCGCCGAAGAACTACGGCCGGATATATTCAGCCTGGTTCGCAAACTGTCTAACGGTGACCAGCACCTCTTTGTCTACGCGTTAAAAAATTACCGGGAGACGCCGATCTATTTTCCCAAGTCTCTGACCCGGATTACCTATCTCTCCGATTTTGACGAACTGATGCGGAAAGGCAAAATCAGTGAAGTTGACAGCGTGTACGACGGCCAAAAACTGCCGCAGACTGCTTTTGTTTCGTTGCCGGCTTTTCGCATTTTACAAGACGACCCCGAACGGCTGATTTTTTCCGTTAGTACTGGCCAGGCGACGCTTGCGGTCGTGAAGCGAAATTATTTTCCGGAGTGGAAGGTGACGGTTGACGGACAGTCGGTCGCCCCGATAAAAGTGAATTTGGTTCATATCGGTGTGGTCGTTGGCCCGGGGACGCACACGATTGATATCCGCTATAAAAACGAGGCGTTCTGGAAAGGCGTCGCGCTATCGGTTGTCGGCCTAAGTTTACTTGCCGTAATCGGCCGGTTAAAAATCCTTTAAGTTGACTTTGGCGGCGGTCTCGTATTTCTTAAGCAGCTGTTCGACGCGGGCAGTATCCGCCGGTTTAGTAAAGCAGCTGTTTTTTAATGTTTGTAGGGTATCAAGGTATAAGCGGTCGGCCTGCTTAGTCAGCGCCTGCTGGATCAGCTTAAAGGCGTCTTCGCATTTGCCGGTTTGGAGATTGATTTTGGCACTTAGATAATAGTTGTCGGGGTCGCTGGGGTTCAGTTTGATGGCTTCGGCAAGATTTTCCAGCGCGCGGCCGGTGTCGTTGTTTTGCATAAAAAAAAAGGCGTCGTTCTGGCGGGCGACGGCGTAGACTTTGGGGATCTCGGCCAGAAACAGGTTGTTATAAACGGCCCGATTGATCGTCAGATCGGTGGCGAGGCCGCGGTTTTTCGCCTGTATCCAGAAATCAGTAATATCACTGGCGATCTGGGGGGTGGGCGTATCGTCTTTCGTATAACGGAAAAGCAGACCGTAAGGCCGCCAGGTATACCCCGGTGTCTGGACTTCGGGATAGACGCTATTGGAGAAAAAACTGTAGCGGTTGACATTTTCCTCATAGAAACGCGTCAGCAAAAACCGTTCCGAATTTTCCTGGAGGCGAAGAGCGGGATAATATTGGTGCAGTATCTGCCGGTAGTAACGGTTGGGCAGCTTGTTGGCGTGAATGAGGAGTTTATCCTCGTCGCTAAAGACCGATCGGTTGGCGTAGTAAACGTACTGCGAGTTAAAAAGTACGGTGTCACCGTCAAGAAGCAAAATAGAGTGTGGGACGGCGTTACTGAAAACGTCAGCGCCTAAGTTTTCCGACCGGCGGCTGTTTTTTAGGGCACCGATACTGTTGTGGTTTTTTAAAAACAAAGTGAAGGGAACGAGTAGAAATAAGACGAGGGTGGCGTTGACGACGTAATTTTGGAGCATACGGATACGCAGCTGAACGAGGAGAAAACGGATAATCGCCTGCGCGCCAAGAAGGCCGAAATAAAACGGAAGCGCCATAAAAAAGTAAAAAATAATCATGAAACGTTCGACGGTGGCAAAATTAAAGTCGTTGACCAAAGGAAAGTTGGCGTAGAAAAAAAAGAACGGCCCAAACAGAAAAAAAGTCAGCAGCAAAAAGATTTTTTTCTCCCTGACGATCGCCCGGGTCTTGACGATAAATAAAAGACCGATAAAAATAACAATCAGCCCGGCGAAGGAGAAATCGGCCCAGACAAAAAAGAAGAGATTGACAAGCTGAATAAAGCGAAGCGTACTGAAGTTGGTGATAAAACTGCCCGGGACAAAGGTGCCGTAGCCCCGCCGGAAAAGAAGATCAAGAAAACCGTTCGGCGACAGCTGCGCCCAGGCGATTTCGGGGTGGTGCGATAAACTCCAAAAAATGTACAGAAGCGGCAGCAGGCCAACGGCAAACCAGAAAAGGCCTTTGAGAAGGACCGTTTTCCTTGCCCAGACCGCTCGCCGTTTAAAAATAAGATATATAGAGGAAGGAGTAAGGAAGAAAAAGGTATGGTGATGAGTAATGCCCAAGCCGACAAACAGGGAAAAGATAAATAAATACTTCAGTTTTTTAGTGTCGTAAAATCGCAGTGTTGTATAAAACAGCGTCAGAATAATGAGGACGTTTAGCGGAAATACTTCGGGGACGGCCGCGTAGAGCCAGACAACTTTGTTTAAAATAACTGTTACGAGCGCCGTAAAAATCACAATCGCACTGTTTTTTTTACCGGAAAAAAGCCGCAGGATTTTATAAAGCAGGCCAAACGACAGCGAGTAGGCGGCAACGGAAATCAGGGCTGCCCGGCCGGCCGGGGTCAGGAAATTAAGAGGCAGTTTGAGAAAAAGGACACCCAAAAAAGTATAGAGTGGGTAGCCGGACGGATGGGGAACGCCGCGGGTGAGCATGGCCGCCACCAGGTCGCCGGAGTCGCCGCCGTAAATCGTATTGGCAACGCTGAAAAAATAAAAGAGAAAGGTACTGATTATAACAAAAAACATATTGCTCCCGATTATAACAAAAAACCCGGGCTGTATGCCCGGGTTTAAACTTAAAGTTCAGGTTACCTAAAACATTGGTAGCAGACGGTTGCCGTTCCGTTTGGACAGGTAGATGTCGGTTGAGTGCCTCCGGCTGAATCATATTTTGTGTACTGATCATTACGGAAAGCTTTGGACTGCGGTTGGTAACAGACAATCGGATTAGCCGAAGCGCCGGTCATCGTAACCAGGATTTGGGCCAGTTTAGCCGTGCCAGCCAACGTGGTAAAGTCTGTTTTTAATTCTCCAGCGAGCGCTAGCTCAGAAATTGCTGAGTTAACCAGTCCTCCGGTTGCAGCGGATGCAATATAGTTTGGTGCTGTTCCATAGGCTGTCGGAAAGGTGTTTCGCTGCGCGTAAAAGTTAATGTGGGCGTGATAGAGTGTTTCTGCTTGAGTGCGGATTGAAGTGTCGCCACCTTTTTTAATCTGCTCGAGCGGATCGGTGGCGGCGAGAAGGCCGGCGGCCAAGGCGCCTAGCAAAGCAATGACAATCAGTAACTCGATTAAGGTAAAACCTTTTTGTTTCAGAGTTTTGAAATAATTTATCATATGTTATGATCATATACTACCTGTTTTGATTTTGTCAAGGGGTATTTATTTAAGCGAGTTAGTCAAGTTATAAATAGGCGTTAAAACCGAGATAACGAGGAAGCCGACACCGGTACCAAGGACCACCAAGATCAGCGGTTCAATCAGGACGGTCATCGCCTTCATGGCGATTTCCGACTCCAGTTCAAAGTATTTGGCAATTCGGCCGAGCGTCTCGTCGAGGTGCCCGGTCTGCTCTCCGACCATGGTCATCTGCACTAAAATCGGCGGAAAGACTTTCTCCTGAACCATCGCGTTACCAAGCGAGATTCCTTTTTCCACCTGTTTGTAGATATTTTTAAAGGCCTGTTCAAACCGGCCGTTATCCGACGTCTCCGATACGATATTAATCGAGTCGAGGATGGAAACACCGGAGCCGATAAGAATGGACAGCGTACGGGTCGTATCAACGAGGGCGGAAATCTTGACGACGCGGCTGACAACCGGAATCTTGAGGATGAGTGTGTCTTTAAAGTTTTTGCCGCGGGCGGTCGCGAGAAAGGCGCGGAAGGCAACGGTTAGACCAACGGCGGCAGCAACGATAACCGGCCAGAAACGGGCGCTAAAACCGGACACGGTGATAAGGATTTTGGTAGTGAACGGAAGGTCAACACCGAAGTCCTTGTAAAGAGTCAGTAGTTTTGGGACGACAAAGGTGACCATGACAAACATGACCGCAAACATGCCAAAAACGACGATGACAGGATAGATAAGTGCGCCCTTTAATTTGCCTTTAAGTTCGCGCTGCTTTTCCAGATTGTCCGACAGGCGAAGAAGAATATCGCTTAGCTTGCCCGAGGCCTCACCCGAACTGACCAGGGCAATGTAGAGATTGGAAAAATGCTGGCGGTATTTTTTCAGCGCGTCGGAAAAACTGCTGCCGCTTCGGATTTCTTTATCAATGTCCTCGATCATCTTAAGAAGCGACGGTCGGGTAATCTGCTTTTTCAGAATGGAAAAACTATCCAACAGGGTCAAACCCGCATTCAGCATAATGGCAATCTGCCGGGTGAAGTCAACGATGTCGCTGAAACTGACCTGATTCAGGAGAAAGCCAAAATGGCTGTAGAGATTGGCGTTGGCCTGACCGACATCAATCGGAAACAAGCCGTTGTCTTTTAAGAAACGAAGTACGGCGTCGGTACTTTCAGCTTCCATTGTCCGGACGACGACTTTGTTACCTTTGAGCGCACGGTAGCGGAACTGCATAATTTTTTAAGACTGGCCGGTAAGTAACTTCTTAATTTCATTTGGCCGAAAGGCATAGGCTAAAGCTACCTCTTTGCTGACGCGGCCTTTGTCGTACAATGATAAAAGGTATTTTTCAAAAAGGAGCAGCCCCTGGCTTTCGCCGGTTTCGAGCATGTTGTCGATCAGGTTGGTCCGGCCGTCCCTGATCACCGAAGCGACGGCAGGAATATTAAGTAATAGCTCGATGGCGGGAATCCGTCCGGTGCCGGCGATGTCCGGAATGAGGCGTTGGGCAATCACCGCCCGCAAGACAGACGCCAGCTGATTTCTAATCTGATTCTGTTGGGTGGCTGGAAAAACGTCAATGATACGATTGATGGTCTCGGGGGTCGCTCCGGTATGGAGAGTCGAAAAAACCAGATGGCCGGTCTCGGCGATCGTGAGCGCGGCTTGAATGGTCTCATAATCGCGCATCTCGCCGATCAGGACGATATCGGGGTCTTCCCGAAGGACCGATTTGAGAACCGTACTCCACGAGTGAAGGTCCTGATGAATCTCCCGCTGCGAGATGATCGAGCGGGACGGCGGATAGACATACTCAATCGGATCTTCGATGGTGACGATGTGCTTGGCGTATTTCAGGTTAATTTCGTTGATGATAGACGCCAGCGTGGCTGACTTTCCTTCTCCGGTTGGGCCGGTGACCAGAACCAATCCCTGGTGCAGGTTGGCAAACTGATGAAAGGCTGAAGGAAGCGATAGTTCTTCGATAGTTTTAATCTCGCGGCGGATAAGGCGAAAGGCGCCGGCAATTTTTCCGTGCGTGAAATAAATATTTATGCGGAAACGGTTGTCTTTATGGTCGTAGCCGAGGTCGAGTTCTTTATTGTTAAGAAAGGTCTGCTTTTGTTCTTCGTTTAAAAGCGATAACAACATCTGTTTAGTTGCGTCTTCGGTCAGGAGGTCGGCGACACGGATCTGCAGAAGCTCATTATTGACGCGGATGGCCGGAAAGTATCCGGGCACCAAATGGAGATCGGAAGCGTTTCTTTCGACGGTGAGATCGAAGAGTTGAAAAATGTCCATAGAGTTTATTCTTCGGCGACCCGCAAAACTTCTTCAATCGTCGTGATGCCATCGAGCACTTTCAGGTATCCGTCTTGTTTCATGGAAATCAAGCCTTCGTTTTTGGCCTCGGTTTCAATTTCGGTACCGGAAGCAGATCTAAGGATCATCTTATTAATGGTTGGTGTGACCTTCAAGACCTCATAGATGGCAATCCGGGCGATATAGCCGGTGCCGGCACATTCCTTACACCCGTTTCCTTTAGCCAGCCTAATGGGTTGGGTTTTATACTTGAGCGGTAACAGATCGGCGAGCGAATCCCTGATCGATTTTTGAATCTCTTCCGGCGGTTCATAAAAAGTTTTACAAAAATCACAGATTTTGCGGATAATGCGCTGACCGAGCGCGGCGTTCAGTACCGAGGCAATCAAAAAGGGCTCGCCGCCGAGATCCAAAAGGCGGGGAATGGCGGTTGCGGCGTCGTTGGTGTGCAGGGTGGAAAAAACCAAGTGACCGGTTAACGCCGCCTGAATGGCCAACTGCGTAGTTTCCTTATCGCGGATTTCACCAACCAGAATAATGTTGGGATCCTGCCGTAAAAAAGCGCGCAGCCCGGTGGCAAAAGTCAGACCGGCCTGCGGGTTGATCTGGACCTGGTTGATGCCTTGGATCTGGTACTCGACCGGATCCTCAAGCGTCATAATATTGACGCCGGGCTTGTTGAGCCGGGTCAGGACCGAATAGAGTGTCGTCGTTTTTCCCGAACCGGTCGGCCCGGTGACGAGGACGATGCCGTACGGTCTGGATATGGCCTCCTCCATGTCTTTGAGCTGTGGTCCGCGCAGACCAAGATCGGCCAGAGTCGGCAGACCGCCGGTTTTTTTAAGTAGTCGCATGACTATTTTTTCGCCGTGGACAGTCGGGAGCGTTGAGACGCGAAGATCAACCTCCTCAACGCCGAGGCGGTAGGTGAAGCGACCGTCTTGCGGGATACGTTTTTCGTCGATTTTCATTTCCGAGAGAATTTTTGTCCGGGAGATAAGAGCGTCCTGAATACCTTTTGGCAACGAGAGTTTTTCCTGCAGGATGCCGTCGATGCGGTAGCGGACGCGGACCTTATTTTCCTGCGGTTCGATGTGAATGTCGGAGGCGCGGCTTTTGACGGCAAACTCGAGGATAGTACTTAGGATTTTGGCAATCGGCGCTTCGCGGATGACAGTCCCCAGCTCCTCCGCCGCAGCGACCGGCGCGCCGGTATTGACCTCCTGCAGCGCTTCTTTTACCTCCGGCGACAGGCTTTGGGCGTAAGCGAGTGCCAGCGATTTTTTAATATCCTCGAAGTAGCCTAAGGCAAAGACGATTCGTTTGCCGGTTTTCTTCTCCAAAAAGTCAGACAGGGTGATATTGAAGGGGTCGGCGGTGACGATGGTCAGGCTATTTGTCTTGGGTTCGTAGGCAATCGGAATGATCGTATACTTCTGCGCGATGGATTCGGAGATGAGGCCTAAAGCCTGCGGGTCGATGGCGGCGCTGGTAACATCGATAGACGGCACATTATAAAGGGTGGATATCGCTGACAGAACAACGTTTTTTTTCAGCCCGCTGTCGTTAAAAAGATACTCGTCGATCGGGATATTTTTGTTTAAAGCGTCGAGTTCAAACTGGTTGGCGCTGTCCTGGCTGATGGCGCCCTGCGAAACCAAAATACTAAGGATATGTTTTGGGGCGATATTCATAATTTTACTATAGATACATTTTTGTTAAAATGCAATATGGTTGCCCGGTATCCCCTGCTCGTTTTTTCCCGCGACAAACAACGTCTGGTCAGGTATGTTAAGAATTACATTGAGACGGAAAAATTCGCCGCCGGGTGCATCTTTGAAATCGTCCCGGCAAAAAAGGAATTTTCTCTTGAGGAAGTTAAGTTCATCCGCCACGAACTGATAATTGTCGGCAAAGACCCGAGGCTGTTTGTGCTCCATGACTTTGAGACCGCCTCTCACGAAGCGCAAAACGCGCTTCTTAAGTCGCTTGAGGAAAAAAGCGGCGTCGCCCAGTTTCTGCTGTTGACGACGGCAAAAGAAGCGGTACTGCCAACGATCCGTTCGCGGGCAAAAATGATCGACCTGACAGACAATAAAATTAAGAAAGCGGCTTCAGTCAGGGTAAAGGAGTTTTATAAACGGCTGGCCGAGGCGAAGACGCCGACATTTTTAAACGACCCGTTGCTTGCCAATCTGACTAGCGTTGAAGCCGCGGAGTTTATCACGGAAACACTGCTTTATCTTCGGGAGAACCAAGACTTTAGTTCAAGACAAAAAGCCGACGGCCTGAAGCGGGCGCTTCGTCTTTTAGAAGTCATTGTCCGAAACAATGTCAACCCGCAGTTGGCCGTTGACGGTCTCTTGATTTACCTCTGGAAACATTATAAGATGATAAAGAAATGAAACGCGGTTTTACGCTGATTGAGCTTCTGGTGGTGATTGCCGTAGTTGGTCTGCTTTCCGGTCTGTTGGTGCCAAATTTTATGGCCGCCCGCCAGAGGGCGCGCGACGGACAGAGGAAAAGCGACTTGAGGCAGATTCAGAAAGCACTCGAGCTCTACCGACAAGACCCTGCTTCGCCCGTCTTCCCGGCCGCGCTGCCGGCTTGCAATTCGCCGCTTACCAATACCGTTAACGGCACAACCATAACCTACATGAGTAAAGTCCCGTGCGACCCTTTAAATACGGTCACCAAATATTATTATTCGGCTGACAATACGACGTTGACTTATACGTTATCAGCCTGTCTGGAAAATACGGCCGATGCTGACGGGGTTGTTTGTCCTGGTGGAATTACCTGTACAAATAAGTGTTATACTGTTAATGAGCCATGAAAAAAGCCTTTACTTTACTTGAAATACTAATAGTGTTGGGAATTATTGGTGTTGTTATCGGCGCCGGCATTGCTTCGTATTCGACGGCGCAGAAGAAAGCGCGCGACACCAAAAGACAGGGCGATCTTCACGCCGCCCAGGCGGTAATGGAGCAGTGTTTTTCCGCCGCCGGTAATTTTCAGTATCCGCTCGTTGGCCAAAGCGGTACGAATGTAATTTCGGCAAGCTGTACGGTCAACGGTACAACCTACTCATTTTCGATTACCGATCCTTTAAATAACGCCACGAATAAATACACCGGCAGCGGCGGCGGCGCCGGCA
>JACQCK010000037.1 GCA_016201695.1 Candidatus Roizmanbacteria bacterium | reverse complement strand
GTCGAGATGGCGTTGATACTCCCGCTTTGACTTTTCCGCTTCGTCTTTTTGACGAAGTGAAGTATAAAGAATGACCGAACGGTACTGCGTTCCCTCGTCCGGACCCTGGCGATTTAGGGAGGTTGGACTGTGAACATACCAAAAAACCGAAAGCAGCTTGGGGTAAGAAATAACCGTTGGATCAAATACAATTTGCACGACCTCGGCGTGGCCGGACTCGCCTTCGTTTACGGTATAGTCATCAGGATTAGGCGCGGTCCCCCCGGCATAACCAGGCGTAACGGCGGCAACCCCCTTTAGTCTTTTAAATACCGCTTCGGTGCACCAAAAACACCCGCCGCCGAATACGGCCGTTTCTGTCGGTGCCATACTAAAACGGCAGGGTCAGATAACTTTCTGATTTTCCCTTGTCGGCGAGATATTTTTTCCAGTCAACGCTAATCGGCCTGCGGCCGTGCTCGTTAAGATAGTAAATCTCACCGGTACGGATACCAAAATCAAAAAGCTCCTTGGTCAACATGACGTCGGCCAAACAGTACTGCGACAACTCCTGTATCTTTCCTTCTTTATAAAGGTCAACCGCCTGCAGGCCATGCCCGGTCTTCTTTTTGCCCAAGGTCGCGGCAATAAGATCGTTAAGAGCCAGCCGCCGGCCGATCTTTGCTTTAATATCATCAAGTAAATCAAAAGCCGCCAGGTACGAAATGTTACCCGGATAGTAGGCCGACAAGACCTGAAGATCAAAACTCACAATGTTGTATCCCACTACATACGAACTGTTTTCCAGAATCTGAAAAAGCGAAGACAGTTGCGGCTCGGTAAAGACGGTGCCTTTGTCAAGCGCATAGTCGTAGACGGCCGCCACCGTCACGCCTAATTTTTTCGGATCGTCAAACTCCCGGAAGGTCCATTTTGTTTCCAGGTCGAGAATAACCGGTGCTTTGGCCATAACTAGTTGAAGTTTTTTTTGTCGGCGCCAAACTCTTTATAAATTTCGATTTCAAAAGAGGCCTTGTCAGGCAACTGTTTGTCTTCCCGGAAGTTGATCCGGTTAAGCTCTGCCTGAAGATCTTCGTGGAACTTCGAAAAGATACGAAGCGCCGTTTCCCGATCTTCCTTAGCCAGATAGCGATATTTTTTTTGGAACAGCTCGTCGACTTTACCCAGGCTCCACAGCGTCTCAATAAACTTTTGTTTGCCTAACGGGAGTCCGGCAATATCCCCTTTGACCGGCTTAACATGAAACTTCATCATTAATACTTCGTCACACATCCGGTTGAGGGCCGGTTTGTTTTTGATAATTCTTTCAAAACACGACAACAGTTCGGTAATTGAAGTTGTCACGCTTTTTTTCTTCATAGGGTATAATTATGAAATGATTGTCGCTAAATTGCAATCGGATCAGATCACATATCTTAAGGCGGGAGAAAAACAGAAACTCGAAACCGTACGTTATATTCTAGCACAAATCAAAAATAAGGAGATCGAAAAAAGGACGCCGTTGACCGACGAAGAAGTCGTCCAAACTTTACGAAAACAGGTTAAGGAGCTTCGCGAATCGATAACTGCCTTTGAAAAAGGCGGCCGAACCGATCTGACCGCCTCGACGAAAGTCCAGCTTGAACTCGTTTCCAGCTATCTGCCGACCGAATTAACCGACGGCGAACTTAAGGAAGCGGTCGAAAAAATTATCGCGTCCAATCGGCCGCTCGCCGATACCAATCCGAAAGCCCTTATTGGCCTTTGTGTTGGTCAGCTTAAAAGCCGGGCAGAACCGGGCCGGATTGTACAGATGATCCAATCGCTTCAGAAACCGTAAAGATTCCGGTTTTTAAGTTATACTTATAAAATGAACTTTCTCAAGCGCGCCGCCATCCTTTTTCTTCTTTTTATCCTTTTTTCGTCGCTTATTAAAAATATCTTCGACTACCGCAATAAAATCGCTTTTTACCGCGACTACCAAACACAGTATGAGACTGAAAAAAAACGTAACCTGGTACTGCACACACAAATTTTGAAAAAAAGCGATCCGCAGGAGGTGGAAAAAACCATCCGGAACCGTCTCAATCTGTCAAAAGAAAACGAGATGACCGTTATTTTGGCCGAGCCATCACCGACTCCAACCAGTCTACCCGAACCGTCTTTAGCCAACTGGCAGAAATGGAAAAACTTATTTTTTAGTCGGTAATCAAAGACAATATTCTTTCTTAACTCATGAATTTTGTCGGCCGACCGGTTTGCAGTCTCGCATTCTCCTCGTAAATATCCGACAGTCCATATATAGTTATGGACATGACCAATCAAACACTCATTACCATGGCTTG
>JACQCK010000038.1 GCA_016201695.1 Candidatus Roizmanbacteria bacterium | reverse complement strand
CTTCGTCAGACACGGTGAATCAACCTACAATCGGATAAACAAACATCAGCATGGCCAAGTGGCACTTTCGGCGCTGGGACAGAAACAGGCCGATCAGGTCGCCGAGCGTTTCCGGTCGATTGAAGTTGATATCATTATTGCCAGTGATTTTGTCAGAGCCAGGCAGACGGCCGAAAAAATCCGGCAGACCACCGGCAAAAAACTGATTTTTAGTCAGCTCATCCGTGAAATCAAACGCCCGACCGAAATCGAAAACCGCTACTTTCATGATCCGTTGTCGATCAAAGTTCGCGAACTGATTCACCAAAAGGCTACCGACCCGAACTGGCACTATTCCGACGAAGAAAACTTTAGCGACCTGCGCCGCCGGGCAACCAAATTTATTAGTGAAGTGGAGAAACGGAAAGAGAACAACATTGCTATTGTTACCCACAGTATGTTTTTAAAGCTCATGGTTGGTCTTATGATGTTTGGCGAACGGTTTGATTATGAGCTGCACCGGTCGATCCAACGGAGTTTTGACCATCGTAATACCGGAGTGACAATCTGCGAAAAAAACGAAAACGGTCACTGGAAGTTACTGGTTTGGAATGATCACGCTCATCTTGGTGAGTAAGTATGGCAGGTTTACGTTTACCGGAAGCGGTTCAAAAAGGGACAGAGTCCTTTTTGTACGGACTCCCGTATCTCGTTCCGGCGCTTATTTTTGGTGAAACAAGTCTGGTCCGACACGACCTTATTCTGAACGCTCCGGCAAGCGCGGTAGCGGCGGTTGGTCTCATTGGTCTAACGGCGGTAAACTTTCCCCGGCAGTTAAAACGGCTGCGTGAACATCACGGGGTCGGTCCAAGCATCAATAATACTCTGGCTCTTCATTTTATGCCTGATAACCCCCGGTTGGCCTTGGCGCTTTCTCTTTTGGTCACTAATCTGACTGACACAACTGGCTATGCCGGGCTTTTGTACAGTTTTCTCGCTCATAGTGACGGCGGCCTGTCGTTCATACTACTGAAAAAAATTACCGAAGAAACAATTACCTGGACTTTAAATTCTAAACGATATCTAGAGACGGTCGATCGGGTCAAACAGCGGTTCGGCCAAGAGTTAATCGAAGCAAAAAACTTAGCACACAGTCTAAGACGCCGAACGATTTAGATAAAAGAGAGTATTTGTTTTTTAATGGTTGCTGTGTCGATTTCTTCATAACGCAGAAGTTCTTCGGACTCGCCTGACTGAGGTCGTTTTTTCACCGACAGATGGATCAAGGGTGTTGAAAAAATAACTTGTCTAACCGCATCGCCCAAGCCGCCGACCGGGTAATGATCCTCAACGACCAGAAACGGAATTTTCCTTTGGGTAAAACGAAGAAGAGTATTCTGGTCAAGCGGTTTGACCGAATAAAGATCGATTACGGCGACCGAGACGTTTTGTTGTTGGAGCTCTTTTTGCGCTTGAAGCGCCTGGTGAAGAGTGACGCCGGCGGCGACAATGACCGCCCTGTTTTCAGCGCGCTCTCCGTGAATCTTCGAACCGCCGACAAAAAAAAGTTCCTCCGCAGGGTATATCACCGGCAATTTTTGATGGGTTGTTCGCAGATAGACAATGCCGGCGGTTTTGTACATTTCTTCGACCAGTTTATAGCCGGCCGTGGCGTCACCCGGGTAAAGAACGGTGCTGGCCAATATGCTTCGCAGCATGGCGATATCTTCGAGCGCCATCTGCGACGGCCCATCCTGGCCGATGAAGACGCCGGCATGCGAACCGACCAGCTTGAGGTTGGCGTTTGAGTACTGCGCCATCCGGATCTGGTCGAAGGCCCGGCTGAAAAAAGCGGCAAAAGTCGAGGCAAAAGGCGCCCTGCCTCTTTTTGACATGCCAAGCGCGGTCGAAACCATATTCTGCTCGGCGATATACATTTCAAAGAAGCGTTCCGGAAAGCGCTCCTTAAATTTTGCCGCGTAGGTGGAGTTGGACATTTCGGCGTCAAGGGCGACGATTTCCTGGTGGATAGTTCCGGCGGCAACTAATCCGTCGCCATAGGCTTCGCGGATCGAGACAATATCATTGACTTTGTAAGGCGGTAAAGGGAGCGGACGGTTTTCATCAGATTCGGTTATGGAAGCGGTAAAGCCGGTTGCGTCGACCGTCTGTTTGTCCTCACCGAGAAAATCGCATTCGGGCGGGATTATTTCTGGTTTTATCTCGCCGATTTCTTGTAAGGCTTCCGCTAATTTTTCTTTCGGCACGACTTTGCCGTGCCAGCCTTCCTGATTTTCAAATAGACTGACGCCTTTGCCCTTGACGGTTTTGGCAATGATCATCGTCGGTTTTTTCGAAGAAAGACCGCGATAAGCTTGTTTAATTTTGTCAATGTCGTGTCCGTCGTCAATCACGACCGTTTCCCAGCCAAAGGAGCCAATTCTTTTCGCATAGGCGTCAATGTCCCATCCCAACATGGTCGGGCCGCGCTGGCCGAGCCGGTTGACGTCGATAATACCGGTAAGATTGGCGACTTGATAGTAAGCGGCGATTTGGATGGCTTCCCAGATCTGGCCCTCGGCCATTTCCGAGTCGCCCAATAAAACATAGACATGCGGTGTTCCCGCCAGGGCGAGGCCTATCCCAACCGATAGCCCCTGGCCCAAGCTTCCGGTCGCGACGTCAACTCCGGGAAAGCGGGGCGTCGGGTGGCCTTCGAGCCGGGAACCAAAGTGGCGAAGAGTGAGCAGTTCGTCGGTACTAATTTTTCCGGCGGCATGATACAATGAATACAGGAGGGGCGAGGCGTGACCTTTTGATAAAATAAAGCGGTCACCGGGTTTTGAAAATCCCCCAAAAAAAATAGTCACCGCCAGTTCGACCGCCGATAAAGAAGACGAAGGGTGGCCGGATCCCGCCTGCGTTGTTGAAGTGATGATGTCATAACGGACTAAACGACAAAGAGAAAATAAATCGTCTGCCTTTTCCATACTTAAAAGTATATCATTAAGAAATATGACTGGTGAAGTGGATGGCGCCGAATTCGCCATGCGCCATGAGTATTTTTTGTTTACGCCACGGGTGGAACAAGCCTTCAATAGTTTCGGTATAAAGTTCGACGCTACTGCCGAGTGGGGGATCCGCTTGTCGCAGTTTTTGGCCCCGCGTTTATTTGATCGGGGGATGGTTGGTTTGTTACCACCGTTAGAAACGGTTCCGTCAATTACTCCATCCTTAGCCGGTAGCGAACAGGCCCAGCCGTATAATAACGACTATTTACCCGGAGTTCCGGTCTTCGCCTCGGGTGCGGCGCGCTATTTAGTTGGTAAAGGTTATACCCTGCGAACAATGATCGATTTCAAAAATCTTTACGGCGCCAACGAACTCGGTAAGCTCAACGGCGATCGTCTCTTACGGCAAGGCATTCTCTCGTTAGCCAAAAGCCTGGGAGACGGTTATGCTCTGCTGCGTTGGGGTGGAGACGAGTTTATGATTTTAGAAAAGCCCAACGGTCCTTCCTTGTCAGACGAAAAGCTTGATGCCGCTCTCACGGCGCTCCGGGCCATTCCGGTGTTTTACCAGAACAAAGGGGAGAGCCGAGTGGCCGGCATCGAAGCCAAAAAAGCCGTGCCGTCGTTGATCGAGTCACGACCGCCGGTAACAGACGGCGGCCTGTCGTCGCGGATGGCCCGTCTACAAAAGTCCCATCCCGAACTGCGGCCTGTTTTCGACGGGATAAGAGAACACCCGCAACTTGACGATATTTTGCTCCTCATGGAGTCAAGCCAATATGACGGTACATTACAGCCCATAATTGCTACCTTAGCAAAGGATCCGCAATCAAAAAGCTGGCAGATCGACGCTTTTAAGGACTTTTATGATTTGACCGAACATATGACCAGCCCGGGCGGAGCCAATGACTACCAAGCTATTCGCCTAGAGTTTCCCGGCATTTTGAAACGCCTCAACGACCGGCCGGGTTTTGGCTATGCTGTCGGTAGCCAGTTTATCCAGCAGGTATTTTTCCGTATCGTTAACGGTCTGGTGAAACAGGGAATAACCACGGCTAAAGTCCTGCGTCGAGGCTCTGATTTTTATCTTTTTATTGACAAAACCGGCAGTACAGCCCGAATATTAGAATCTTTGCAAGATGAGTTACACGGGTTGTCGGAGTTCAAAAAAGGAGAGGAAAAAATGTCGGTCGTGACCGATCCGGTTCTAACGGCGGCGCCGATTGAAAATCTGTCATCAGTTTCTTCTCAGACCGATTTATTGCGCGCGAGTGATGAGAACGTAAAAATCCTTGACAATGTTTTTACCAAATTAGCCAACGATTCAAGCGATCTCACTGTTAAACACTTTACCCGGTTGTTACAAACGTCTACGCCGGAAACTTCTGCAACTTTAGTGGAACATATTTGCGCCTATTTTGACCCAAACGATAAGCGGGGAGCAATGCGTCTCAAAAAATTGCTAGGTACGAGCGATCAAGAAATAGCGGTCCTATCAGAACTGCCGGCCGACTCACTTTCGCAACAACTGATAAAACTTATCCAGGCGAAGGCCAATGGTTAACTATTTTTCGCCGAGTTCAGCGAGTAACCGTGAATGACTTTACTTTCTCGAGCAGTCCGTGGGCGTAGGCGTTGTCGTCGAAATGGCGCCTGACCGGTTGGAGAAGTTGGTCGAGGTAGCCGGCGACGGCGTGCTTCAGGTCGAGCGGATGGATCTGTTTTTCCGCAAAGGCCTTCTCAAGATTGGCATAGGAGTTTAAGATTACTGTTCCGCCAAATTTCTCCGCCCGCTCGACAATAATCTGATCGAATTTTTCAAAAATAATATATTTACAGTATTCGAGAACCGGATTTTCGCTAGTCTGCCCCTCCGGACACCAGGCCTTGCCGACTTTACGCTTAATATCCTCGGCGGTGTCGGTCATAAAAATACTGGTGTCGGGTTTGGACTTGGACATCTTAAGGTCGATGGTCCGTTTGACTTTATCGCTGTTTACGGTTGGAGCCGGTTGACCAAGGCCCATGAGCATGTGGTGGCTGACGACGACCGGTTTCCAGAAACCAAGCTGGGGTCCGATCTCGCGGGCGAGCATATTGACTTTCCGCTGATCCATACCCAGTTGAGTGATTTTGGCGCCGAGCATGAAAATATCGGCCGTCTGCATGCACGAGTAAATGATATTGGCTCCGGTCAGCTTATCCAGCGACTCCTCGCGGCCCATGATTTCGGCGGTGCGGACGAATCGTTTTAACGCATTGGTTTTGGAAATCTGGAGGACCAGCTTCCAGTAGTTACTGTTTTTCATAAGGTCGGACGCCCAGACAAATTCGACGTTGGCGAGATCCATGCCGCCGGCTTTCCAGACCTCGATAAAGTACTGTCCGACAATTTTTATTTTTTCCAAATCGCCGCCCATTTTATTGTTGGCCCAGGCATGCCAGTCGGCGACCAGCATTTTGAATTTGACGCCGGCCTTTGTTATTTTATTGACGTTGATGGCGCGGAGGATACCTTGGGCGATGTGGATTTGACCGGAAGGTTCAAAGCCGTCGTAGGCGATTATTTTTTCGTTTTTCTCAAGTAGGGCAAGCAGTTGATCCGGCTCGACGATCTCTTCGCCGACCGCCTGCATAAGCTCAAACCGTTCCTGAAGTTCCATTGAAGACATTATAACACGCCGTTATCCCAAGTATTGTATAATCTCTGGTATGACTCAAAAAATTATTTTTTCTGGCATTCAACCGTCCGGCAATCTTCATATCGGCAACTATATCGGGGCGATCCGGCAGTGGGTGAAGCTGCAAGATCAGATGACTGACAGAGACGGCAATGAACTCATCTTCTGCATTGTTGACCTGCACGCGATTACCGTTTACCAAGAACCAAAAATACTGCGGGAAAAAATTAAAGAAGTGGCCGCTCTCTATGTGGCCTGCGGAATCGATCCGCAAAAAGCGCACATCTTTGTCCAGTCGGAAAATCCGGATCACTCCTGTCTGGCCTGGATATTTGACTGCATTATTCCGCTTGGCTGGATGAAGAGAATGACCCAGTTTAAAGATAAAAGCGCGACGCAAAAAGACAGTACGACCGTTGGTCTTTTTAACTATCCCGCCCTCATGGCGGCCGATATCCTGCTGTACGATACGACTCATGTTCCGGTCGGTGAAGATCAGAGGCAGCATATTGAATTGACGCGGGATATTGCCGAGCGATTTAACAAAATATTTTCGCCGACATTTAGCCTTCCTCGGCCGATGATTGATAAAAGCGCCCCGCGGATCATGAGTCTGCAAAGCCCGCGGTCGAAAATGAGCAAGTCCGATAAGGATCCGGGCGGAACCGTCAACCTGCTTGACCCGCCCGAAGAAATAAGAAATAAAATCAGGCGGGCGGTGACCGATTCGGGTAAGGAAATCAGAGTTGGCGCTGATAAGCCGGCGCTGACCAATCTACTGACAATCTACGCCAAGTTTTCGGGAAAATCGGTTAAGGAGATTGAACTCATGTACCAGGGAAAGGGTTATGCCGATTTTAAAAACGACTTGGCCGAAGTCGTCATCGCCGCCCTTAAACCGATCCAACAAAAATATCAGGCGCTTCGTCAAGACAGCGCCGGTCTTGAGAAAATATTGGATGACGGCCGGAATTTTGCCGGCGGCAAATCGGCAAAAAAAACGAAACAGGTCCGAACCGCCGTCGGTTTGGGAAGGTATACCACTCGCAAATGAGTTTGCTCGGGTAAAAACATATTCAACCGCCATAATACCTTAACATTTCTTCCTTTAACGCCGGCAATTTATGATCAAGAATCGAGTCGCGGACTCTTTTCATCAGATCGGCAAAAAAAACAATATTGTGACCGGTCGCGTAATAAAAGGCAAGCGGATCTTTTTTGAGGAAGTATTCATAAAGTTGTCTGGCGGTCAGTTTGCTTTTGCAGGCGGGACAACGGCAGTCTGCTTCGAGCGGTTCTTCACTCGTTTTTATCTTTTTCAGGTTTACCTTGCCTTTTTTGGTGTAAAGCACTTTGTGGCGGGCTTCACGGGTCGGGACGACACAGTCAAAAAGATCAACGCCCCGTTCCACCGACGCAAAGATATCCTCGACTTGACCGATACCCAAAAGATGTCGGGGCTTTTCAACAGGCAGTAACGGGATCGACCAGTCGAGGACCCGCCCGATTTCCTCCTTTGATCGGCCAAGCGAGCCGCCGATACCAAAACCGGGGACGTCTTGTTTACCGACGAATCGGGCCGAGGCCTGACGAAGATCGGCAAAATGTCCTCCCTGGACGACGGCAAAAAGCGCCTGTTTGTCATTGGGAAGGCGTAAACATCTTTCGAGCCAACGGTGCGTCAGCTCCATCGCTTTTTTGGTGTAGTTGTAGCTGTTGAGCGGTGAGGTGCATTCGTCAAAAGCGAAGATGATATCGGCGCCGATTTTTTTTTGTAACTCGATTGATTTTTCCGGCGTCAGTTTTATTTTTCGACCGTCAAAGTTAAACTCAACTCCCTCTTCAGTAATGCTCAGCGGGTTGTCGGCGTCGTTGGATCTTAAGTCATACCCGGGAAAAATAGGGGCGACCTTGCCGATTCCGTGTGCCTTGCCGAAGCCTAAGGAAAAGACCTGGAAGCCGCCGGAGTCGGACATGATCGGTTTTTGGAAATGAACGTAGTCGTGGATCGAGCCGCCGGGCGGAATTTTCTCAATAAAACGTTTCGTATATAAATGATAAGTGTTGACAATAAGAAGATTGGCCGGCAGTCCGGCCAGCTTGTCGGCCGGAATCGCCTTCACCTCGCCTTCGGTGGCGACAAAGGCGAGCTCCGGCGTAGACAGGTCGCCGTGAGGGGTCGTCAACGAGCCGGCGCGGGCGCGCGAGCGCGAGTCTTGGGCGAGTACGGTAAAGTCAAACATAGAGCAAAAATTATATCTCTTCTTCTGATAAATAAAAAGGCATGATACAATTGCAGAGTGAACAGGTCTTATATCTCAATCACCGGCACCATGGGCGTTGGAAAAAGCACCCTAACGGAGCGGTTAAGTAAGGAATTGGGTTATGCGGCGTTTTTTGAGGAGTTCGCCGAAAATATTTTTTTGCCGCGGTTTTACAAAAACAAAAAACGCTGGGCCTTCCATTCGCAGACTTATTTTCTCATCAATAAAATGGAACAGCTGGTCGAAATAAAAAAACTCAAAAAAAATATTGTTCAGGACTCTTTTCTTGCCGCCGATATCGCCTCCTATGTACAGGCGCAGTACGAGCTTGGTTACATGGAAAAAGCCGAATGGGCTTTATACCGGCGTCTGTACGGGTTGAAAAAAGACGACCTGCCCGAGCCAAACCTGATTGTTTTTCTGACCGCGTCAACGCCAGCGATCTTTGACCGGATCAAGAAAAGAAAAAGGACGTATGAGACCAATCACGGTAAACAAAGTTTACTCCGCTATCTTGAGGTCCTTCAGCGGTTGAATCGCGGCTGGATAGATAAGATGAAAAACCGGTGTCGGGTAGTGGAAGTTGATACAACGGCGCAAAATTATTTTGCCGATAAAACCGAATGGGCTAAATTGGTCGCCAAAATAAAAGCCTATGAAAAAATCTAAGACCGGTTTTCTTATCGGGCGTTTTCAGCCTTTTCATAAAGGACACCTCTATCTTCTTAAGGAGTCGTTAAAAGCGGTTGATGAATTGGTCATTGGTATCGGCAGTCCTGATGGTGGTAGTCAGGCGGAAAATCCTTTTTCTTTTGCCCGGCGAAAAAAAATGTTGGAAATAGTAATTCACGAAAAACACCTGTCCCAACGGGTGCAAAAAATAACGCCGGTCTATGACTATCTGGAGAGCGACGACCAGTGGTATGAAGAAGCTAAAAAAGCCGGCGGATCGTTTACGGTGATTATCGGCAACAACGAATGGACCAATGGTATCTTTGAAAAACAAGGCTATCCGGTGATTCGTTTTCCTTTTTTTAAACGCTTTCTTTATGAAGGAGTCAAGATCAGGCGGCTCATGCGGGAGGGTAAAAACTGGCAGAGTCGAGTCCCAGAGAGTATAGTCGGGGTTATCAAGACCGACTATCGGCACGCCGTTTTGGGCGGGACATTCGACCATTTTCACAAAGGACACGTCCGGCTGTTGTCGGAAGCCTTCCAGCAAGCCAATAAAGTCTCAATCGGCGTGACTGCCGCGTCGATGAACAGCCAAAAAAAACTGGCCGGGACAATTGAACCATATGATCTTCGTTTCAAGTCCGTTCAGGCCTTTCTTCGGTCCAAGAATTGGCAGGAGCGGGCGGCGGTTTTTCCGATTACCGATATTTTCGGTCCGACTAAAACCGACCCGAGTCTTGATGCCATTGTTGTCTCTCCTGATACCCGCCAAAGCGCCCTGACTATTAATGATTTCCGCAAAAAAAACGGCCGGTCGGTTTTAGAAATTATTAGCGTTCCTCTTGAAAAAGGAACGGACGGACAAGTTATTACTT
>JACQCK010000028.1 GCA_016201695.1 Candidatus Roizmanbacteria bacterium | reverse complement strand
GTCGGAGAAATTGGGGCAACATTAGTAAAAGAGTATCTTAAACAAGGCATTTTTACCAAAAGCCAAGGAGCAATTATTTTTGAAGGCGAAAAGTACGGACTTCACAACAGAGTGTTTATCAATTCACTAGGATTGCCTACTTACGAAGCTAAGGAACTCGGTCTGGCGCCAACAAAGTATAAGAATTGGCCATACGATACTTCGATTATCGTCACCGGGAATGAAATTAACGAATATTTTAAAGTACTTATTACCGCCCTCAAGAAGATATTTCCGGACTTAGGAAAAAAAACATATCACATCGGCCATGGAATGGTCCGTTTGCCGGAAGGAAAAATGTCAAGCCGTACCGGAAAGATAATTACGGGCGAGTCCCTTTTGAATGAAGTGGTAGAAAAAGCATTTAAAGTAATTGAAAAAACAACTAAGCCTACAATTCAGGGTCAACACGTACGCTACGTGAGTGAAGCAACGGTAAAGCCAAGTAAAATGCTCTCAACTGCCGAGAAGGTCGGCATCGCCTCTATTAAATACGCGCTGTTAAAAAACAACATTGGCCGGGATGTCGAGTTTAACTTTGAAGAGTCAATCAGCTTTAACGGCAATTCCGGGCCCTATCTTCAATATTCTTTTGTCAGATCTCAATCAGTATTAAAGCATATAACGGTTACCAATTCAGCCTTTAGGCCGATGCTTACTCCCGAAGAGACAGTTATCTTACGGCAATTATTATACTTTCCGGAAATCGTTGAAGAAGCGGCTCTCGAGTATGTTCCCTCAATGATCGCCACATATCTTTTTGATCTCGCGCAAAAATATAATTTATTTTATGAAAAGTGCCCCATTCTCAAGGCCGAAAAAAACGTTAGGGAATTTCGGGCCGGGCTTGTTGCTGCAGTGGCCCAAGTCATCAAAAACGGCCTCTGGCTTCTTGGTATCGAGACTATGAATGAAATGTAATAATAAGTTTTATTTCTTTAATTAACTACTCAAATAGATGGCAATTTTTATCTGTTCCAACTGCGGATATGGTTCGGCCGGTTGGCTTGGCCGCTGTCCGAATTGCGGCCAATATAGCTCATTCGTCGAGAGAGACTACGACGAAAAGGGCAAAAACCAGCCGGAAACAAAAAAACTTAAACTTACTTCTTTTAAAGAAATTAGAACGACGGTTAAAAATCGGCTGTCAACCGGTATTTTTGAGTTTGACCGGGTCGTCGGCGGCGGATTTGTCCCCGGCGAAGTTCTTCTCCTCTCGGGTGAGCCGGGAGTGGGGAAATCAACCCTTCTTTTACAAACTCTTGTCCGTTTAAAAACGGTGTATATCTCCGGCGAAGAGGCTGCCGAACAGGTAAAAGACCGCGCTCAACGATTGGGCCTTAACCTCAATAATTTTCTATTTTCCGATGATCTTCAAGTTGAAGGAATTATCGCCGGACTTGAAGAACTTACGCAAAAAACTGACGTCCTCGTCGTCGACTCGATTCAAACCGTCTATTCAAAGTCGGTCGAGTCGTCTTCCGGTAATGTCAGCCAGCTTCGTGAGTCGGCCAACAGACTCATCGGCTTTGCCAAAAAAAATAAAGTTACTCTAGTTCTCATCGGTCACATTACCAAAGGCGGCGACATTGCCGGTCCCAAGACACTCGAACACCTAGTTGACTGTGTACTCTCTTTTGAGGGAGAAAAACTCTCTAATTATCGGATCCTTCGGGCAACTAAAAATCGTTTCGGTTCAACTGATGAAATCGGCATCTTCGAAATGAAGCCCCAGGGACTTACTCAAGTAGACAATCCACTGATATTTTTGGCAAACGACAAACAGCCGGTGGCCGGCAAGGCAATCGTCGGAGTCGCCGAGGGAAAGAGATCACTGTTTTTTGAAATTCAAACACTGACTGTTCCGACTCAACTCGCTATTCCGCGCCGCGTTGTCAACGGAGTTGATTTTAATAAAGTCCAACTACTCCTTGCCGTCATTAGAAAGCATCTTCATATTCCCCTCGATACCTACGATATTTACGTCAACGTCGTTGGCGGCGTCCAGATTCGCTCAACTTCAGCCGATCTTGGCATCATCTCCTCTCTTTTATCTTCAGTAAAAAACATGCCCATCCCGTTAAATACCGTATTTATTGGCGAGGTGGGACTGCTCGGTGAGATCAGAAAAAACCGGTTCGAAGAAAAAGTCATAAAGGAAGCCCGTCGTCTATCCTTTAAATCGATCTACTCTTCAACGACTCTTAAGAGCATTACCGAGTTGGGGCGTTTCTTTAAGATCGCGTAAACGTTTTTTTTATTATAGTTTTCTTGCCGTTGGCGCCGATTACTTCGATTACCACGGAATTCGCGCCGGGATGTAAAGGAAGTTCGTAGATAAAAATACCTTCCTTGTTGGGAAAAACCCGTTCACCAAAAATGGTGACGGCCGCATCTTTATCAGTCTTTCCGGTCAGTGTTACTTTTTCAGCATTCGTCCTCCCGGTGTTCGGCGAAAGAAGCTGGACTTGAGGAGGACTGATAAATAAACTGATTTGATAACTAAAGTAGAAAAGAAAAAAAAGAATAATGATTCCAATCATAACACTTGCTACTTTTCTTGTTTCCGGCCTGACAACATCACGCGATACTTTTTGTTTAAACCGTATATCTTCCTTGCGTTCGTAATCGCGTCTAAAAAACGCTAATAGTTTGGCTGAATCTAAATTGAGAAATTCGGCGTACGTTTTAATGATACCGGTAATATAAATTACCGATGAAAACGAATCCCAACGGTTCGTCTCGACTTCGCTTAGGAATCTTTCTCTGATGCGGGTTTTTTGTTCGACCTGATGAAGATTAATCCCCAATCGTTCACGCTCTTTTTTTAATATCT
>JACQCK010000027.1 GCA_016201695.1 Candidatus Roizmanbacteria bacterium | reverse complement strand
GGACCGGTAATGACGAGATTGTGACAATAAGAAGACCGATAATAGTCACGGGGACGCCGGTACGCGGAACACCCTCCCATTATTCGAATCCAGACCAAGGCTCTTGGAGCAGTCTGTGGGCGGCTGGTATCTTAGATAGAGATGGTCGGCCTATTTTTATTCATCTTGGTCCGGCGACTGAAGAAGTTGTGGCCGCGATCGAAAGTGGAAAGATTGTCTCTTCAGGGCAAATTCAGACTGTCAACTTCAAGATCGGTCCGTCGTCATCGGGAAGAGGGTTAATGGCGACTCCGGGCGGAACAAACACGCCGCTTGAGATCGCTAAGGTCATATTTGGGAGACCGAAGCCGTTACCGATGGTAACTCCGGCAGGGCACTAAACTAGATATCGAGTTTTTTTATTCTTCTTATGTATTTTTCGTCGCTTTTTGTTTTGGTCTGCAGAAAAACATCAACCAGCAGTTGGGCCTGTTCAAAATTCAGATATTCGGAAGGAAGGGCGAGGACGTTGATATGATCGTTTTGGCGGCCGTGTTCGATCTGATGCCGGTCAAAACCGAGCGCACAGTAGATGCCCTTGTGGCGATTGGCGGCGATGGTGGCGGCGATACCTGACCCGCAGACGATGATGCCGCGAAAATCGCCGGGATTTTGGAGTACCGCCTGGGTGACTTTTTGGGTGAAGTCAACCGCATCGTCGAGCGGCTCAAAACTGAAGTTGCCCAAATCCTCGACCCGGATATTCTGTTCCTGCAGGTATTCGACGAGCTTGTTTTTGAGCTCGAACCCGCGGTGGTCGGCCCCGATGAAAATGGTCACGTTAAAAAAAGTATAGCACAATCTAAAAATTCAAAATGAAAATAATAATATATCAGTTTTGTTAAAATTCAAGCTAGATTAAAAAGTCAACTCAAAGATCTTATTTTTCTTAATATCCCAGTAACGAATCCATTTAGGAATGATTTTAAAATACTTATGGGTTGGTAAATAAGCGTAAGGTTTAGAGATAGGATTTTTAGTTATATGGATTTGCCGATATTCATTAATTTCGTCTTCTTGGAGTTCATAAACGATACCTTCATACTGGACGGTAATAAATTCATTCAGATCCCACCCGAAGGTGACTGCTACGTTGGGATTATTTTTAAGGTTTCTATATTTTCTGGTGGTATTAGGAGTTTGAAAAATAAGTTCAAGATTATCTTTTTCTGAAATACCCATGGTAGCCGCCTCTGGTTTATTTTCCGGAGAAACAGTTGAGACAATAGCTACTTGATGTCTTCTTATGAAGCTTAAGACTTGACTTTTTTGGGTTGCTTTATCCATTTACTTAAGTAGATGCGACATTACTTTTTCAAATATTTGACAAAACTCCTCTTCGTAGTTACTAAGATGAACTAGTTTTAAAGGTTCACTATATTGAGAAGCCAATTGATGTTTGTCAATTTTAGTCGTATCTGACATCCAGGCGATCTTCTCAATAAAACGTTTTGCTGGGATAATATAAGCAATTTTTTTTAAACCTGCTTGAGAACAAGCACTCATACACATGGTGCAAGGTTCAACCACCGAAACCATTATCAAGCCTGGAGTATAGTTAGCATGTTTTAGATTACAAACCATAGTGACGAGCATTCGTTCTGAATGAGCAGTGGCATCACAACTTGAAGCGACCCAACTTTCAGCTGAGGCAAGTAGTTTATTGTTTTCTAAAACCAATCCGGCATTAGCCAGATTACCTTTTTTGGCTGAACGAGTCATGAGATCTTTAAGGAGGCTAATTTGTTCTGGAGTTAATTCCATAAATGAATTATTTATAATATATTATACATTTTTATGTTTGATACGCATTGCCATCTTAATTTTTCCCGTTTCAAAAAAAACTTCGCCGCAGTGATAAAAAACGCAAAAACAGCGGGAATTATTGGAATAGTTGTGCCGGGGACCGATATCCCAACCTCGAAAAAGGCGATTGAGATTGCCGAAAAAAATCAAGGGATATATGCGGCGGTCGGAATACATCCACACCACGTCTTTGAACTTACCCTAACCGCGGAGGTGATATTCGGGGAATTAGAAAAATTAATCTCCCAGCCTAAAGTCGTTGCTATTGGAGAGTGCGGCTTAGATAGGCATGAATACCGGAATACAAAGTACGAGAAATATAAAGTGGAAGAGAACTTTGTCGAACTTCAAAAAATAATTTTGGAGAAGCAGATAGATTTGGCGATAAAGCATAAAAAAAGTCTCATTCTTCACAATCGAGAGGCGAAGACCGAAATGCTGCCGATTTTAGAAAAAAAATGGAACAAGCATCTTGACGGAAGAACGGTTTTTCACTGTTGCGAGGCGGATCAGGAGCTTCTTGGTTTTGCCAAAAAGAAGGGAATGTTTATCGGGGTAGACGGAGACATTACTTATTTTAAGGAAAAGCAGGACTTTATCAAGGCTGTCCCGTTGGAAATGTTGGTTTTAGAAACGGACGCGCCTTTTCTCCTGCCCGAGCCGCTGCGGACGCAAAAAAAATACCCGAACGAACCAAAAAATCTTTCCCTGATCGCCGAGTCAGTCGCGAAATTAAAAAATGTTTCTTTTGAGACGATTGTTGCGGCGACAACCAAAAACGCCAACCGGCTATTTTCCGTGTAGTTTTAACGGTGCCGGTCATAAACAGGTAAGTTTTCCGTCATACTGCCAAAATACTTTGCCAGTTTGCCCGGAACTTTTCCTGACTAAAATATTTTGCCCGATAAAGCGCCTTTGCTTTCCATAATTTCCATACCTCGTCGTTAAAGTATAGTTCGCCAATTTTATTGGCAATGTCAGCGACGTTTTTGGGGTCGGCGAACATCGCTTGGTCCTTGGCGACTTCATGAAAAACCGGAATATCGGAGAGGACGGAAGGAGTTCCTAAAGTCGCCGATTCCAGATAAGAAAATCCAAAGCCTTCGTCACGCGATATCAATACATTACAGTGTGCTTGCTGGTAAAATTTGATCAGCATTGAGTCGCTGACATAACCGATAAAAATAAAACGTTTGTCGCCTTGAGTTTCGTCAAGAAAACCCTGAAATTCGCGCTCCCATGGGTGCGGGGGAGAGTGACGGGCGAGGTCGCGGACAGTAGCAATATCAGCAAATACTTTTCCGACGAATACAGCGGTGACGTTTATTTTTTTAATCGCCCGGGCCAGGCAGATGAGATTCTTGTTCCAGGTCGCGTCGCCGACATAGAGGCAGTATTTATTGACCGGAGGCTGGAAATCAGCTTTCATCTTTTGCTGAAAAAAGCGCCGACCAAGAGTCGGGTAGACGACTTTAATTTTACCGCCGGGAATTTTAAGAATTTTTATCAGGTCGTTCCGGCTCGTTTCCGAGTCGGTGACAAACAGGTCATAGTAACGCAGATAATGCCTGTTTAATAAATACTTATAATTGCCACGAAGCCCCAACGGAAAGTGAGACGGATATTTTAACGGGATGAGATCGTGGATTACCCCGATCTGTTTTTTGGCGAGGCGTTTGCTGATGAGGGGTGGCGCAATAAGGTTAAGGAACGGGTTGATGAGCACCGATTCGTAAGGTACTGAGTTAAGAACGTTGACAAACTGTACTTCCGGCAGATTTTCTTGCAAAATCTGCAGATAGCGGCCGACGCCGCGGACTTTGCTTTGTTGGTCGCTGACCGTTGGATCAAACACAAAAACCGACATAAACTCATTGTAGCAGATTCAGTTTAAGTAGGTTGGAGGGGGCAAATTGGCTTCACGTGTCTTACCGTTGACTTCCACCGGAATCACGACTACTTCACCAGCTGATACTAACTCTAAAATTTTGGGGTGGGAAAGCAGTTCGCGATATTGATGACGCAGATTTGCCCGCATTGCCTCTCTGTTTCTGTCATCTTTGTCAGATGGCGCCGAAATGGCAAGAAAAACGATATGCGGTTTACGGCCGTTAGGATTGCGACTCATCAGTCCGGCCTCTAAAAGGATATGTTCAACTGCATTGCTGGTGTTGACGGCGGCCGTTGAAAAAAACTGGGTATTTGGGTTGAACTGTCCGATATTAGCGCCGTCATGACTAACCGAGATCGCTTGTTCGTCGTGATTGACAAAGTGATGATCGGGATTGTCTTCTGTGAAGAGACCGGTCAGGTACTGGAAAGCGACGTTTCTGGCAATAACTAGACTGAGTGCCTGACGTTGATCGGCAGTCAACTCACGAAGAGCCGGATCTTTGTCAAAATGATCTTCCAGAGCCGCGCTGAACGGGTTAAAGGTAAGGATGTTTTTAGTAGCAATAAAAAGGGCATTTTCCAAATCAAGTTGTTTTGCCGGGTCAGTATACGTATTCTTCATGGAACCAATCTCGGTCAAATCGTCAAGTTCAGCGGTGTCGGTTAAATGTCTAACTAGGTTTGCCAGAACTAATTTATTGGTAAGAGACTTAGTTGATAAAAAGTTCTTTGTACCATAGCTTAATTCGATGGACATGTCATCAGTGTTGTAGACAGCCGAGATGGCAACGCGTTTTAACTCTTTTTTAAGTTTTGGCGCCCGGTTGTATAAAGAAGTAATCGCTTCACCGCGTTCTTCCAGCATGGCAAGATTAGCCAAGACAATCTCGTCGGCATCAGGGGTAGTAACGCTACCGTTACTTCGCGTTGCTCTTATTGTGGTAAGATATGGCTCAAGAAGACCGGCTGTGTTCATGGCGGCCATGGCGCCGCAGGAGTGCTTCGGGTCGTTGCTTCGGTGCGCAAATAATATTTCCAAGAGTTCGCCTGTTTGGGCGCGCGACTGGATTGCTTCCGCGACCCGGTCAGCGACGAGCGACGGTTGTTCTTGAAAGGGCAGTTGTTCGATTTCGGGCAGGCCGGCCTGCGACTCCCAAACAGTGACAAGCCTAAAAAAAAGTTGGGGGAATGGAATTCGACCGTCAACGCAGATAAAAGCGCCAACGGCGCAGCCTCCCCGCAGGAGTGTTTTATATTCTCCGGCTAAGTAGTTCAATTCGCGAGAATGGGTACTGGCCGCCAGGTTATTTTCAACAAGAAGAGCGCTGGCGCGAGAAGCCACGTCCCGTATCAGGAGTTCGGTGTTGGGAGTTGTTAAAGCATAACTGGTTTTCCCCAGTTCTTCATAAAATAAAGAAAGATCACTCATGATTTGGGGCGTAAACTGATCGGGCCGATTGTTTAATTCGGCTGATTGATGAAGTTTTTTATCCACAGACATATATTTTGCAACAATAATCCAAATTATACAAAAAATCTTCAAAAATAAAAGAGCCAGGTGATTTGCTGAACCGAGTTTTCCTGGTGTATAATTAACTTCTTAATGGCAAAGATTATTCTTTCTAAAGACCAGGTATACGAACTGGTAGAAGCGAATAAGTATCCGGTCAGAAAGGAAAACCGATTTATCAGCCGTTGTATTGATGGCCGGTATCAGGGTTCGAGTGATCTGCCGCCACTCGCCCTGGCCGGGGCCGACGCGGGCGAACTGGCCTTGATTCTGGCGACGGGAAACGCCTATGGGTTTAGCGTTGACGCCGGGCGAGCCTATCAAGCGCTAGTTGATGTTGTCGGCGGGGTAAAAAATTTTCAGATGGATACCGATCGGCACGGCGATCCAAAGATCGCCGCTTCCGGCTGCGGGCATATCAGGCAGATCCGGCTTGATCCTCGGGCTTACTATTTACAACATGATCAGACAGAGTTTCTGAAAAAAATCTTAAACTCGACCAAAAAAAAAGGCGCAGAGGAAACGGTTTTGTCCGGTGAGCGCGGCGAGGGAGCAATGGTGATGATTAAAGGGGAATACGCCCTGAAAACACGTTACTCGTTTACGGAAAAAGGCGGCGAAGTACAGATATTCGTTCATCATGATACCTTGGTCAACGAGCGGCACCGGGCGCTGGCCAAAAAACTTATTGAAAATGAGGCGGCCGGTCTGTTTGCCGGACAAAGCGAAGAGTATTTGTACGAAGCCATGTCCGAGATCGGCGAGAACCAACTGCTGGAAACAGTCAAGCGTCTGGCGATTGGTCTACCGATCTATCTGGTTGAATTTGAAGTAAACGGCAACTTCATTCTGACGGAGATGGGCAAGGTATAAAAAAACATGCGGATAAGGGCAAGCCACGACAACAAACCGAAGAAAAAAATAAAAAAAGGCACCGATACTCCGCTCCACTGCAAATAACTTGTGATCAAAAGTAAGGTGGTGACGGCATAAAAAAATATGGCGCCGCGCGGTTTACACAGCAGCAAAAACGGAATAAGCCAGATAAACCATTGGATGCCAAAAACCGGCGTTAAGATAAAAAAGACGAGCATCAGTTGAAAAATTTCAGTGATAAGAAGGCGCGATTTTTTTTGGTGAGCCGAGTAGGTGAAAAATAAGCTTAGAAAGACAATGATGGCGGCCCGGATTTGAATGGGAGGGGGGCTACTGCCAAAAAGTAAGTAGAGCCGGCTAATGCCGAATGCCCCAAACACGGCCCGATAACCGGCGATGGTACGAAGAATGATAAGCGGCGCGATATGGAAAAAGAGAGCATACAGAATAAGCGAGAGCGCGGGAAAAAAAGCCAATAAAAGCACATTTTTTTTGTCATGCCAGCGCCTTATCAAAGGTAGCAAAAAAAAGACTGGCCAGGTTTTTACGGCAACTGCCAAGGAGAGTAGCCAGGGGTTTTTCCAAAAAATTGTTGCGAGGAGTAAAAAAAGCGGCAGGCTGTCGAACTGACCGTGATAGGCAGTAATTAAGATGCTGATCGGATTGACGGCATATAAAAAGGCGTTGACGATACTCTGGTCGTTTTTACCGTTTATACCGGTTTTGCCTGGCCGAAGTTTCGCCGGTCGGCGCGTTAATTTGTAGACTAAGTAAATATTGCCGGCGTCAAACAGGGAAAAGACAAGTTTTAGCAAAATTGGTTGCCAGACACCAAACAACTTAGTCAAGGCCTCAATGTAGAGCATAACCGGCAAATAAGGATGGTACAAAATAGCGGGGAAGGGGTAGATATTGAGGTGGTTTATAACCGCGCGACCGACGTTTTCATAGGCAAGGAGATCGTAGTTGTTAACGGGCAGAGAAATAAGAATAAAGAGAATCCTTAGCGCCAGTCCGAGAAGGACTATTTTTGTGATCGGTCGCATCGCCTAATCATACCACGCAAGTTTGAGTTGAAAACTATTTCCGCGTTTACTACAATGGGCCAAGTATGGTCATCGGGCCGAAAAAACTGCTACAGCTTGTAAAAAAGATAAAGCTGGTTGAGAACCTGGCCGAACGAGAACTGACCGACCCCGAAGGCGCTGGCTTTGACCTTCGAATAGGTGAAGTCTATGCCCTGGACGGAGGGGTAGCTTTTTTGGGCGTGACCGAGCGGGAGACACCCAAACTTAGGCCGGTTGCCCACCACCTGACTTCAAAAGAGAAAAAAATTACGATCCACCCCAACGAGTTTTATCTGATGACGACAATCGAAGAAGTCAATCTTCCAAAGAACATTACCGTCAATTTTAAACCGCGAACAACTACTTTTCGTTCCGGACTGATGATCCGTTCGGGTAATGTGGCGCCGGGTTACAGAGGCAAACTGACATTTGCCATCAAAAACGAAGGACCGATGGCCGTGACCATCGAGCTTGGCGCGCGCATTATCCACGCGCAGTTTTTTTGGGTTGACGGCGGCGGCATGAAGTATCGGGGGCAGTGGCAGGGCGGACGGGTGACGACGGGAAAGCGGGAAAAACAGGTGTAATATGAAAAAACCATCTTCTCATCAGGAATACCAATATTTGCACTTACTTAAAGAAGCGCTTGAGTACGGCGACCGGAAAGTTGACCGGGGGACCGGGGTGGCTTCCTACAGTTTGTTTGGCCGACAGATTCGTTTTGATCTGTCGCGGGGCTTTCCGCTTCTGACGACAAAAAAAGTCTACTGGAAAGGAGTACTGCATGAACTTTACTGGTTTATATCCGGTCAATCCAACATTAAGTATCTAGTTGACAATAATGTCCGTATCTGGGACGACTACCCGTACAAAATTTATCAATGGAAAAAAACCAAGAACGACCGGTTCCTGACGAAAGAAGAGTTTATCGAGCAGATTCGAACCAATGCTGTGTTTGCCAAGAAGTGGGGAAATTTGCCCAAGATTTATGGCGAGTTGTGGCGCCGGTGGCCAACGAGAAGCAAACGGACGATCGACCAGTTAGGCTGGATCATTCAGGAAATAAAAGACGATCCCAACGCTCACAATCTTATTGTCACGTCGTGGAATCCCGAATATCTCTACACGATGGCGACCTACCAAGACGCCTCGCGCTTTCCCATCTGTCACAATCTCTATCAGGTCAATATTCTGAACGGCCGGCTCCAACTACAGCTCTACCAGCGTAGCGCCGACCTGTTTTTGGGGGTGCCGTTTAATATTGCCAGTTATGCCTTGCTGACGATTATTCTTGCCCGGGTGACCGGTTATGAGCCGGGCGAGTTTATCCATACTTTCGGCGACCTCCATATTTATGAAAATCACCGGGAGCAGGTGCGGGAACAGCTGAAAAGGACTCCCAGATCGTTGCCAAGAGTCGTTCTTGATCCGGCGGTTAAAAAAATTGCCGATTTCCGACCCGAGCGCGTCATTCTCAACGACTATGACCCGTATCCACCGATAAAAGGCGAGCTGACGGTCGCCGGCGGTTTTTATGAAGGTAAGTCAAAATAATTCTATGGTGAATAAATCCGGTGCCATTGACCAAATAACCCCCAGTGTCGGGGTGTTGATTTTCAAAGGGTCGGCGGTGTTGTTGGTAAAGCACGGTAAAGCGTCAGAACATATAGACAATGTCTACGGCTTACCGGCGGGACGAATACCGGTAAGTGAAACCGAAAAAGTAACCGCCGTCCGCGAACTTTTTGAAGAGACCGGTTTGCAAACAAGCGAAGGCTACCTGATCGATTTTCCCCATAATATTTTTTATGCCAGCATCAAAAGGAAAGGCAACCGTCTCGAGCTTTTTTCTTTTAAGGTCTTTATCGGGGTCAGTTATCGGGGTGAGTTACGGGCAACCGACGAGACAACTCCTCAATTTATTGCTACAAAAGAGATAAACAAGTATGAATGTTTGCCTAATGTTAAAGAGGCGATTGAAGCGGGCTGGAAATTTATCCATAAAAATGACTAAAGTAAAAATCAGTCTGATTGCGGCCTTGTCTGACAACCGGGTGATCGGGAAGGATAATCAGATCCCCTGGCACCTCTCCGAGGACCTGAAGCGATTTAAACAATTAACTCAAGGACATGCGGTAATTATGGGAAGAAAAACCTACGAATCAATTTTATCTCTGCGGGGTCAACCCTTACCAAAACGGAAAAATATTATTGTTACCCGTGCGCCGGACTTTTTTGCGCCAAACTGTGTCGTTTGCCACTCGGTTGCCGACGCAATAAAACAGGGAATTGCTTATGAATTGACCAGGGGAGAGGTGGCCAAAAACGGTAGGGGAGCCGAAGTTTTTATTATCGGCGGCGGAAAAATATTTGCGGAAACCATTAAGTACGCCGATAAATTATATTTGACAATTATCAATCGCCGCTTTGACGGTGACGCTTACTTCCCGACTTACGACAATTTTAAAAAAGAAGTCTT
>JACQCK010000012.1 GCA_016201695.1 Candidatus Roizmanbacteria bacterium | reverse complement strand
GTTTATATAATGCTTTCAATGCTGCGATCCATTCAATTTTATCTTATAAGTACGTCGGTTTTTTTTGCGATCATACTTTTTCTTCCGTTTTTAAAAGATAGTTACTCTCTGCCAAAACTCTTTATCCTTCGTTTTGTCGGATTCGGTACGCTTATCCTCGAGTTTTTTATTGTTTGGCGAGTTCGGGCAAACTACCGATTTTTTAGATCTGATTTTGTGTTGTTGATCATAACGCTCGCGTATTTTCTTGTTTTTTTAGGCTCAACACAAAAAAACATTTCTTTTTACGGCTTATACACTCAGGAAGGACTCGATGTTTTTTCGGTACTGTCCTATATTTCGATAGCCTTCGTTTACACTCGTTTTACCAAAAAACAAAAAAAATACCTCAGGCTTTATATTGTTGGCGCCACCCTGCTTTCGTCGGGCTATGTTATTTACAAATCCCAAACGCTCCACTTGAGACCCGGCGGCCTTGAAGGTCAACCGATTTTGACAGCCGGAATTATCGGCTACGGAATAGTTACCCTCTTTTCACTGTGTCTTGAGTTGACCAAAAAACGTCTGAAGCCTGTTTTTTTATTGATTTTTACTCTAACTGTCTATGCGGTGGCTTTGTCTGCCCTTGATTCTTCGATCGTTTGGTTAAGTCTTGGCGCATCAATGGTCTTCTCAATAGGACAATATCTTGTTACGCTTAAAAAAACGCTTATTAATAAGCCAGCGATAATTGTCGGGTTATTAATTCTGTGTTTACTGCTTTTCAGATCTATTCTTTTAAAAGAACAGTTTTCCCTAACCCAACGATCGTCACAAATGTCGTCGGCTTTGACTATGATCCGCCGGGAGACCTTACCGAACTTTCGCTATTTAGCTGTCGGTCACGGACAAAATACCAGCGGTCTATATTTTAAAAAGTACCGTTCGCCGTCCCAAAATAACACCCCGGAATGGTTTTGGCAACTAAGTAGGATTCAAAACCAGCCACTTGAGTTTCTGTTTACGGGCGGTCTTCTTTTTGCTGGAATCTGGTATTTCCTGACGGTAACGGTAATCTATGACGTTTTTAAAAGAAACGAAATCGGACAAATGCTAACGGCCGCCTACCTTATTATTTGGCAGCTGTTCTATTATCTTCTGCCGGTTCTTTTTATCGGAGTGCTTTTTTTGATTGTCGATACTTATAACGCTAACCGACTTTCATCACTCAAGTCGGATCGCCGACTGTCGTCTTTTTTTGCCGCCATCCTACTCGTATTAGCGTCTTACTTGTTCTATAAAAACATCGTTAATTTTATCGCGGAAATATACTACAGTCACGATAAATACGAACAAGCGGTCAGACTAAATCCAACCAACACCCAGTATCTTGCTTTACTAAACTCCGTAAGAATCGCTAAAATCGAAAACTGTTTGAACAAGCTTATCCCGAAATCAACTCCCGACTGTAACCTTGACGTATTATTTCTTTCCGCAGAAACAATCGCTAAGCAGGCGATCGCGGCCAACAACCGCGGTGCGGAAAATTACTATCTGCTTTCGGTAACTGATTTCCGCTGGCTCCTTTGGAAAAAGGATGATCTCCGGCTGCAACTTGCAGTATCGGAAGCAATAAATGCCGCCATCAATCTTGACCCGACTAACCCGGTCTATCTCGATAGTCTCGGCCAGCTTTATCTTGAGGAAAAACAATATAATAAGGCCCAAAAAGAATTTATAAGAACACTTAAGATGAAGGCCGATTATATTCCAAGTTACCGTCACTTAAAAGAACTCTACTTACAAACCGGCGATGAGAGAGTAAACGGCATCGAAAAAAAGCTGCGCGACCTTGGTGCGGCATAAATTGCAACTTTCATTTTTTTTCTGTATAGTAAATTCATGGATAAGCAGCCGGTTCACTACACGCCGTTACCGCCATCTCTTCAGGTCGTTATTTCCATACCTTCTTCACGCCGTTCGCCGGGCTTCTTACTTATGAATATTGTCGCTTTTTTAGCGGCCGTAACCGGCGTCGTTCTTTTCCGGGTTCAGCGGCAAACAGCCCTCGAAAAACCGCTAACCCAATCAAAAGCGGCCGTGGCGAAACCGGCCTGTATAAAAAACGATGTCCTAAATCCGATTTCGGTAAAGGCTTGGACTAAAAAAAACGGGACTGACATCGAAGTCGTCAATAAATCAACGATCATTGCCGCAGAAATTTTCTTTTCATGGCAACCGGTGCAGAACGCCAAATCTTACTTTGTTTATCTGGCCACTCGGAAGGCGCGTTTTGATCCGGCGGCGGTCGGCACAGAAACAAAGGACACGACTTTTGAAGCCGATCGCTTAAAAAAGGATTCTTCTTATTTTTTCTACGTCCGTTCCAAATCTGAAAACAACACGCTTGCCTTTGAATTTCCAACGCCGGGCGACTGTAAGTTCACCGTTGCGTCACATCCTATTTTTGAGTTTAAAACCGCTCCATGAAAAAGAAACAATCGCTGATTCCGCTGATAGTTTTTCTCATCACTCTTGTTGCTGGTGTCGTTGTTATCCTGCTATCGGAAACGCTGCAAACAAAACCGGCGCCACCCGTGAAGACAAAAGCCGAAGCCGGTGCCTGCGGAGGGGATCAGGCAAACTGTCAAGACAGTAATGTTTGTATCACCGTTACTTGTCCTGACGGAACTCAACGGAGTTGCCGCCAGATTAAACAATGGTACTATGACCCCATCGGAAGCGGCGACTGTATTTTGTGTGTCGACAAACAAGTAGCCGACAATACCTGCGGCGGGTCTTGTGACTGTCTAGTCCCAACTACGCCACCAACCGCCACGCCAACTTTAACCACGCCGACCGCAACCAATACTCCGCCACCCACCAATACACCGACTCCATTGCCAAACAGTACCGCGACACCAACGCCGACAGCTACGCCAACTCCGACTCCAACACTACCGCCTTCGTCGACGCCAACGGCAACCCCAGCACCGACCGCAACGCCGATTCCTCCAACTGCTACGCCAACTGTAACCAATACGCCGCCACCCACCAATACACCGACTCCATTGCCAAACAGTACCGCGACACCAACGCCGACAGCTACGCCAACGTTAGCGTTACTGCCTTCCTCAACGCCTCGTCCGTCGTCGACGCCAACGCCGACTGAAATCCTTTTAGCCAGAGCAACCATAACTTTAACCGCCACGCCCGCGCCAACAACCGTTATTCCATCCGCCGGAAAAACGCCGTGGCTACTTATTATCGCCCCACTCTCACTTCTGTTGTTAGGGTTATTATTCTAGAGTTAACGAAAGTCTTATTTCCGAAACAGTTTTAAGAAGGCTTCTTTGGGTATTTCGACATGACCGATCATTTTTAGTCTTTGCTTTCCTTCTTTCTGTTTTTCTAGAAGTTTATCTTTTCTAGTCCGATCGCCGCCGTATAATTTCTTCGTCACGTCTTTTCGAAAAGGCGAAACGCGCTCCGATGCAATAATTTTTCCCCGATACTGCGCCTGAATTTTTACTTCAAACTGCTGACGGGGAATAATTTCCCGGATTTTTTTGACTAAGACCTGTGCTTTTCCAACGGCCCGTTCGGCTACTAAGACTTCCGAAAATTCTTCAACCGGGTCACCGTTTATGAGCAGTGATAATTTATCGGCGTTGACCTTCTCAAATTTTAAAAATTCCCAATCAAGCGAAGCGTATCCCGAACTGACGCTTTTCAAGTTATCAAAAAAATCTGAAATCATTTCCGGAAGCGGCATTTCGTAAATAAGCGATATTTGGTTTTGGTTATCCATACTCACAAATCGGCCGCGATACTGCTCACATAACTGCATCACCGCCCCGACATACTCTTGCGGAGTTAAGATAAGAATTTTTACGACCGGTTCCTGATACATGTTATTTTCGAATTTGTACTCAACCTGTGGGGGAGTCAATACTAAATTTAAATTAAATTCCCGCTCGAGCCGTTCGCGGACAACCTCGGCGTGAAGAAGGCCCAAAAATCCGACGCGGAAACCGGCGCCAAGCGCCTGACTGTAAAGAGCATAAAATTCGAGTGACGAATCATTTAAGTATAATTTTTCGAGCGCCGTTTTGAGGCGTAAATAATCTTGGGTATCGGTCGGAAAGAGCGCGGCAAATACCATCGGTTTTACTTTTTTGTATCCTGTCAACGACGGTACACGGGCACCCTTGAGAGAAATAGTATCACCAACCCTAACCTCATGAATATCCTTTAGATTAGTTGCCAGATAACCGATCTCTCCTTGAGATAATGCGTCTTTCTGCTTGAGTTCCGGAACAAAAATGCCTACTTCCTGAATCACAAATTCACGACGGTTAGACAGCAGTTGTACCACATCAGCTTTTTTAAACGATCCGCCGAAAACCCTTATAAAGGCAATCACGCCGCGATGCGGATCATAATACGAGTCAAAAATAAGAGCAAGTGGAGAAGATTCAAGCAAAGACGGCGGTTTAATCTTAAGAATCGTTTCCAATAGTCGGGTCATATTCTCGCCAGTTTTTGCCGAAACCAAAAGAATCTCTTCTTTTTTTCCGCCCAAAAAATGAGCTAGTTCTGATTGAGTTTTTTGAATTTGAGCGTTAGGCAAATCAATTTTATTGATAACGGGAATAATAGTTAGATTATGACTTAGAGCTTTATAGGCATTTGCAATGGTCTGGGCCTGCATTCCCTGCGTGGCGTCAACGAGGAGCACGGCTCCTTCAACGCAGGCGAGAGTCCGATCGACTTCATAGGAAAAATCAACATGGCCCGGCGTATCAATCAGGTTAAGAATATATTTTTCGCGTCCAGACGAAACATACGACATCGTCACCGGCGCCAGCTTGATCGTTATTCCACGCTCACGGGAGATCGGATTGCGGTCTAAGAACTGCTCGACGTGACCCTTTTTTAAGACACCGGTCACCTCAAGTAGCCGGTCGGCGAGTGTCGACTTTCCATGATCGATGTGCGCGATTATCGCGAAATTTCTTATTTTATTATCGGACATAGGTTATTATTGTATCGTATTGTATACTTTTTACATGATCAAAAGGATCCGGCGCTTATGGCGAAACGAATATCTGCAGGGATCTTTTTTTCTCACCGCCTCTTCTTTTTTGTTAAATATCGTAAACTATTTCTTTTACTTTCTGATCGCACGTAATCTCGGACCCAAGGGATACGGTGAAATATACGCGTTATTTTCTTACCTGGGAGTCGTTTCGATACCGCTCGCGATCGTGTCTACCTACATCATAAAACAAATCAGCGCATCAAAAGAAAATTCTCTGGATCTTGCCAAGCAGATTGAATACTATTTTTGGGACCGCTTAAAAAAATGGTGGCCGCTGCTATTTTTGACCTTGTTACTGACGCCGTTTATTGCAAGAATTACTAACCTCTCCGCATTCGTCTCTTATTTTTTCGTTCCCTTTATGCTCGTTTCTGTTGTTACCGTATTCTACGACGCTGTTTTTCAGGGGCTTAAACTCTTTCTCGCCTTTTCAATTCTTAACAGTGTTACCGTTTTCGTAAAGCTCTTTGGAGCGGTAACGACCATTTTCCCTTTTGGAACATTAGAATTGGTCATACTCTTTCTCATTCTTGCCATGGTAATTAAACTCGCCGGCGAAAAAGTAATACTCAATCAGTACCACTCGACACACAACCTTAGTCACTACCTCAATCGGAGGCTTACCTCTCTTTTTCATTCGCAACAATTTCTTCTTACCAGCGTCTTCATTATCGGAACTACTCTCTACAGCAATATTGACATTATTATCGTCAAACGTCTGTTTGACAGTAACTCTTCTGGCCTTTATAGCGCCTGGTCCCTTCTTTCCAAAATAATGCTCTACGCAGTCGGCCCGCTGGTTTCAATTAGCCTTATTTATTATTCCTCGGGCAATACTTCACAAAGTAAAAAAAAGAAAGTGTTTGTGATTTCGCTTATTTTAGCAGTCATTTTGTCTTTAGTCGGATTATTTTTTTACTTAACATTTCCAAAACTGATTATCTTAATATTATTTGGACAAAAATTTCTTTCTATTTTGCCTTTAGTCGGATACGCCGGTATATACGGAATGCTTTTTCTTCTCGTCATTTACTTCTCTAATTTTCTCCTTGCCTACAATAAAAAAATTATTTTTTCTTTTCCTCTACTGTATGGTATTTACGGTGTGGCCGTTTGGCTTTTGCCCCGATCAATTTACACGGTAATTATTATCGACATTATTTTCTCCCTGCTGATTTTGGGCATATATGGATTGGCTATTATTAAAATTTTATCCAGTAAGACTAACGCAAAACGGTAAAGAGAAGAATGTATTATAATATGAGGCATGTCCGACAAACTCACTTCGCATTTTTTGACTCTCATTGTCCCAGTCTACCGACAGCAGAAAATTATTGTCCGCAACCTTCGCTCCTTAAAACGCGTCCTCGAGAAAATCAGATACGACTATGAGATCATTACTGTTATTGATGGCGCACACGACAAAAGTTTTGAAAATATAAAGAGCGCTAATATTCATAAAGTAAAGTGCATTGCTTACAATAAAAATCACGGTAAGTCCTACGCCATTCGCCTTGGGATGACACTCGCTAAGGGCGACTACATCATGTTTATCGACTCCGGAATGGAAATTGATCCAAACGGTATTTCAATGTTGCTCGAACATATGGAATGGTATGATGCCGATATTATTGTCGGTTCAAAGCGTCACCTTGCTTCCCAGGTCGAATATCCCTTTACCAGAAAAATATTGAGCTTCGGGTATTATTATCTGGTGAAGTTGCTTTTCGGTATAAAAGTGCACGATACTCAAGCGGGTATTAAGATTTTCAAGAAATCGGCACTGGAAAAAATTCTCCCCCGACTAGTCGAGAAGAAGTTTGCCGGTGATCTTGAAATACTGGTAGTCGCTTACTCTTGCGGCTTCAAGCGAATTTATGAGGCGCCCATCCGTCTCAATTACCATATTTCTTTCATCACTTCGGCCGCAACAATTAAATCAATTCTGGGTATTTTGATTGATACTTTTGCCATTTTTTACCGAAAAAACATTCTCCGCTATTACACACACTACCGTCAGCATCTCGCCTATCCTGAAGGTCTGAAAATTATCAAAACCTAGCCAGATCAAAATGTCTACCCTTGTATCAGTCATTATTCCGGTAAAAGAATTAAGCTACCGCCTTTTATTTGAGTGTTTGCCGGCATTTGCTCAACAGACATATACTTCGTACGAAGTCATTGTCTTACCCAATGAGCACTCTTTATACGATCTTACCCTGCTTAAAAAATATCCGTTTCTCAAAATTATCCCAACCGGCAAAATTACTAAACCGGCGGAAAAAAGAGATAAGGGCGCCGAAAAAGCCCAGGGCAATCTGTTGGCTTTTATTGACGATGATGCTTATCCTGATAAGAATTGGATTCGTAATGCGTTGAATATTTATGTTTCGCTAAAAAAGCAAAAACCGGCGCTTGGCGCACTTTGCGGGCCGGGTCTGCTACCTTCAGATTCTTCCTTTTGGGAAAAAGTATTTAATCAAATTCTTAGTGCTGAATTAGGCTCGGGTTCTTTCGGCTACCGCTTTGAAAAAAGAAGCAGGCGTTTTGTCGATGACTATCCGTCAATGAACTTTTTTATCGAGAAGAAACTCTTTAACGATATCGGCGGCTTTAACAATCAGTATTGGCCGGGCGAAGACAGCAAGCTTTGTAATGATATCGTTTACAAAAAATCACGCCTTATTCTTTACGATCCGAACATCGCTGTCTATCATCACCGCCGCGAAAATCTTGGGAAATTTCTGTATCAGCACGGCCAATACGGATTTCATCGTGGTGCTTTTTTTGCTCACGGTGATAATAATTCCTTGCGGCTCGCTTACCTTTTTCCTGCCCTGTTTGTAATCTATCTTATCATTGCCGCCATACTGTTGCCCTTGACAAGTTTGCTTCCCGTTATCCCGATTTCTGCGCTTACGTTTTTTCTTTTGCCTTTTTATCTATACGCGATAATGCTGTCTTATTTGTTTATTGTTGCTGCCTTTACAACACACAGTGTCTTCATCTCTATTATGACGCCGGTGACATTATTTATGACCCATATTTTCTATGGTATAATGTTTATTCGAGGTTTTTTCACCGGGTATCTACGTAAAAAGAATATATATTAAAAAAGAAAATATGGCGGGCGGCACTCAAATAGTTAAAAGAGGCGATCTTGAAATCAGAATTGTCAGAAACAAATGTATCGGCGCGGCCACGTGCGTTGTGTACGCACCGTCTACCTTTGATCTTGATGCCGATAATATCGCGATAATAAAAAACGGCGACTGGGATAAATTGGAAAAGATTGTTGCCGCGGCTCAATCATGCCCGGTAATCGCGATCGAAGTATACGAGAAGGGCAGAAAAATTTATCCTTAAATTTGATTTGACAACTCATACTGATTTTGTAATACTTTATTTATGAGGGTAACTAAAAAGAACAAACGCGTCGTTGTCGTGGTTGGTTATCCTCCAATCGAATCAAAGAAGGGGACTCCGCTTTTATCTCAAAATCGTCAATTTCAATTTTTCAACGCGCCAACCTATATCTACCCCATGGTGCCCGCCTACGCCGCTTCAAATTTACAGGACAAAGGCTATAAAGTTTATTGGATGGACGGTATTTCCGAGAGAAAAAAGTATAAAGAATGGCTTCGCGACCTAAAACGGGTAAAACCCGACTATCTGTTGGTCGAAACCAAGTCGCCGGTCGTAAAAACCCACTGGAAACAAGTTAACGACATTAAAAAACACCTTCCGAAACTCAAAACTATTTGGGTAGGCGATCACATAAGCTATCTGCCTCTCGAAATTTTTGAGAACAGTAAAATTGACTACGCAATTACCGGCGGTGATTACGACTTCGTGGTAGTCAATCTGCTTAATCACATTTATAAAGGTGAAGAATTGGAGGGCGGCGTCTACTGGCGAGCTTTAAATAAGGATATTAAGGCCAAACCGAAAGCATCGGCCGTTTTAAAGACCGGCCAAAAAATCTATAACTCAGGTCCGGCTTCGCTACGCCACATTCTTGATACGTTGCCGTTTGTCGACCGCGATTTAACCAAATGGTATCTCTACGCCTATGAAAACGGTAACTATAAATACTTTCCCGCCACCTATATGTACAGCGGACGGGATTGCTGGTGGAATCGCTGCACTTTCTGCGTCTGGGACCATACCATCAATCCTCTCGGTAGCTACCGGAGCTTTTCACCCGAGCGCCTGTTTGCCGAAATTAAACACGTTGTTGACAAATACGCAGTTAAGGAGATCTTTGATGACGCCGGTACCTTATTTATCGGACCGAAACTCAAGCATTTTTGTGAACTTCTTATTGAAAGCGGATACAATAAAAAAGTCAGATACGGTTGCAACATGCGTTTTAACGCCCTGAACCAAGAATACTACGATCTCATGGGTCAAGCCGGATTCAGATTCATTCTCTACGGCATGGAGTCCGGAAATCAAAAAACCCTTGATAAGCTTGACAAAGGAACGAAAGAAGTTGACGCAATCAACGGCCCGCGCATGGCCAGAAAAGCCGGTTTAGACCCTCATATCACCATTATGTTGGGTTATCCCTGGGAGTCATACACCGACGCCAAACGCACGATCAACGTTGCCAAATACGCTTTTAAAAAAGGCTATTACGAAACAATGCAGGCGACCATCGTCATTCCTTATCCGGGGACACCTTTGTACCGTGAGTGTAAGGAAAAAGGATGGCTGCTGACCGATAACTACGAGGATTTTGACATGCGGCAACCGGTTATGCAAATGCCTTTTCCGGCGGAAAAAATCTACGAACTTGAACAGGATCTTTATTCGGCTTTTATGACGCCGCAATATATTCTAAGAAAAATTATGAGTATAAGAAGCGTGCACGACTTTACTTATTTATTTTTTATGGGCAAAAAATTAATCGGACACTTACTCGATTTTGACCCAAATCAAACAAAGGTCAATTACTTTTCACTGCCTTTTTGGGGAAACGCCTCTTCAAAATTACTGAAACATTTCTTTACTCCCAAAACAACCGTCGATAACGAGAAAGCGCAAATCAAACTCTCCGACAGCGCCGTCAACCTTTAAACTACCGGAGTTTTGACAGCTCGTCTAGACCTACCTTTGCCGCTTGATTGCCCGGATCTAAACGCAGAGCCCGTAAGAACGCTTCTTTTGCCTGATCGTAGGCCTTTAATTTAGTGAGAATGATTCCATAATTTGAGTGCAGTGACGGTACTTCCGAAGCGTAGGCAAGAGCTTTTTTTGTATATTCAAGCGCCATCGGATAGCTTTTCTGTTGATAAGCTATCACGGCGATGTTCTGATATGATTGCCATAAACGGGGGTTTAGAACCAGGGCGGCCTGATACATTTTGATAGCTTCGTTCACTTTACCTATTTTTACATAGACGTTGCCGAGATTATTGTAAGCGTCTCCGTATCGGGGATTTATTTCGATGGCTTTCTTAAACTCCTGAATTGAAATATCATACTGACCCTTTCGACTATAGATATCGCCGAGATTATTGTGATTGACCCAAGAAGATGGCGAGGTTATACTTGTTGCCATCCAGATATGCTCTTCATCTAGCCAATCGACGTTTCGGAGTATCGTCATCACGCTAAAAATAAGAATAACCGTCATATAGATCATGTGAGCGATCACTTCTGATTTTTTATTTCTTACCAATGCGTCAATCAACATGCCTATGATAACGATTATGCCGACGGCGCCAAGATAGACGTACCGTTCGGCCACAATCCAGGCAATGCGATAAGGAGACAGTACCGGTCCTAGACTTATAAAGTACAAAGAAAGCCAAAAAAAAACTTTCCTTTTCTTAAAAAATAAATAAGAATAAAATCCAATAAGAAGAATAAAAATCAACACCCTTATTATATATTCTTGAATATAGATCGGCTCGGTATGGTAAAGGGTCAGGCCGTGCGGTAGGAAGATAAGTTCAATATACGAAGTCAAAGCCACCGGGATCTGGTATAAGGGGTCGTAAGTCGTGTTCTCCTGATAATAGTCCTGTTTAAAAGAGGTTAAACGTTTATTAACACCCGTTACAAAAACATATATTAAGAAAAGTGACATCAAAAGAAAGGGAAGCAATCGAAGAACCATCCCCTTTTTATTTGTTCTAAAAATACTCGGCGTATACCCGATATGAAATACGCCAAGAATCAGGGGAATAATGATTGCCGGAATCGCCGACATCAGGGATAAAAATCCAAGGATTACAGAAATTCCGTAATATAAATACTTTTTAGTTTTTGTCAAAGATAAAACGTAGAAGAGAAAAGCCAAAATAAAAAAGGCGGTATAAAGAGAGTAGGATCCGCCTGAAACCCAAGTTACTGATTCGATAAGAATCGGGTGTACCGCGAAAATTGAAGCGGCAAAAAAAGCGACATTTACTGAACCCAGTACCGTCAATAACGCGTATAGTCCTATTACTGAAAAATAATGGGCCAGAATATTGACAATACGGAAGGCGTAGGGATGAATTCCGCCCAGTTTATACGACAGAAAATAAAGAAGCGGTCTAAATCCGTAGACTCCGGCACGGGTTACTTGTTTAAAATCACCGATGTGTACATTCTGTGAAATTCCCGGAATATCGTCGGAGACAAAACCGTTGTTGAGAAAAGGAAGGTATAATACGGCAACCAGCACCGACAAAAATATTAAAATCAGGACATGCTGCTTAAACCAGCGCTTCAGGGAAAGCCAAGTGACGTTTGAACGGGCAAGAGTCGGCAACAGATCGCCAGTAGAATCCGATTCCGGAATCACCAACTGCGAAGACGAAGGCGAAAGAGTTCTTTGGTAGTCGGCGATAATTTTTTCCGGAACACCAAACAAAGACGCGGCCTCGTGCGTTTTTAGAGTCTCTTTATTTTTTTCGATATATTGTTTTTGAGCGCGCGTTAGCCTCATAGATCACAAATTATATGATATACTAAAACTTCAATAAAAGATAATACCATTTCATTTTCCGTATGCTACAACCACTACCTTCTGTAACTTTCGTAACCTGTACTTATAACAGCGAGCAGCTGATCAAAGGTGCGCTCGACAGTATCGCCAGACAGGATTATCCAAAAAGTAAAATAAAAGTTCTGGTTATTGATGGATTTTCTACCGATAAGACTCTTTTAATTGTACGACGCTTCCCATTTACATCCGTTTTCCGGATAAAAACGGATGGCCCGGAGATCGCAACCGCCCTCGGATATCAAAAAGCAAATTCCGACTATATCGTTAATTTTCCTTCCGATAATGTAATTTTAGATAAACAGTGGCTCAAGCGTATGGTCGCCCCTCTGGAAAAGAATAAAAAAATTGTCGCTTCAGAAACTTTTCGTTATGCGTACGTAAGAAAAGACAGTATGATGAACCGTTATTATTCTCTTTTTGGCGTCAACGATATCGTGGCTTATTACCTTGATAAGCGTGATCGCGCCACTTATTTTGAAAATAGCTGGTGTCTTAAAGCGCCCGCCACAGACTGCGGAGATTATTATCTTGCTAAGTTTAACGAAAGCACTCTTCCCACCGTCGGCGCTAACGGTTTTGTAATTAGGAAAAAATATGCACATATGATTGCCAAAAAACCGGCGCTTTTTTTTCATATGGACACCTGTCTTGATCTGGTTAAACAGGGCTATAATTCGTTTGCGTTTGTAAAAACAGATATTTGGCACCGTACTGCCGAAGACGTTTTAAGTTTTATGAGAAAAAGAAAGAGATATATTCTGATACTCTATTTTAAAAAATTAAAGGTCAGGCGCTATCATATTTTTGACTACAAGCGCGATATGTTGAAACTTATGATCTTTATATTTTTTGCCTGTACTTTTATTGAGCCGACCTATCAAGCAGTCAGGGGATTTCTAAAAAAACCTGACCACGCGTGGTTTCTGCATCCGATTGTCTCGTTTCTTACGGTGATAAACTACGCTTACACGCTTCTTATTTATATTTTATATGAAAGACGTTCTGAAATATAGCACTTGTATTGTCACGGGGGGAGCCGGTTTTATCGGCAAACATTTAGTTCGTCAACTTATTCAAAAAAAAAGCAGAGTATATATAATTGACAATTTTAGTTTTGGCTCTGATCTAACAGCCTTACCAAAACAGGCCGGGATAATAAGGGGAGACGTGCGTGATAAAAATATCTTTCGCAAGCTGCCCCGACAAAATTATCATTTTTTCTTTCATCTCGCAGCGCCGTCAACTACGGCGTTATTTAAAAACAACTTAACTGACTGTCTTGACACAGCCATAACTGGTTTTATTAATGCTGTTTCGTTTGCTCATTCACAACACATAAAGTTCTATTACGCCTCTTCCGGCAGCCTTTACTCCGGAATAGACCCACTCCATGCTGAAAACTCCGTCCTTAATTTGTCAGCGTTAAACCAATATGCGCGGGCCAAACTTATTACCGAGCAGATTGCCGGTCTGTACCCCAACACTCTCGGTTTCCGTATTCTCGCCGGCTATGGTCCGGGTGAAGAAAAAAAGGGTAAATACGCGAGTGTCGTCTATGAATTTTGCCGAAAAATGTCTCAAACCAAACCTCCCATTGTTTGGGGAAACGGTAGCCAACGAAGGGACTTTATTTTTATTGCCGATATTATTGATGTAATTTTAAACCTAGCCGTTCAAAAAGTTAATCACCCCGTTATTAATGTCGGCACCGGAGACGATATCAGTTTTAACGACCTAGTTTTGCTACTAAATAAGCAGCTCAAAAAAAACATTAAACCAGTTTACCGTCCAACTCCTCCGTCTTATCTAAAACGAACAATTGCCGATACCACTTTATTGAAAAAGTACTATCATAAACCGTTTACCGACATCGTGTCCGGTGTCCAAAAAACACTGGCGGCAATTAATAAGGTCCTATGAAAGTCCCATTTGTTTCTATTCGAAAAGAATATTCATTTCTAAAAAGGAAAATTAACGCCGTCATTCCACACGTTATCAATAACGAGTCATTGTTATTTGGCCGGTCGGTCGGGGAATTTGAAAAAAAGTTCGCTAAATATATCGGTTCTCGCTACTGCTTGACTTTAAATTCTGGCACTGATGCACTAATTCTGGGACTCCGGGCGCTCCAGTTATCACCGGGCGACGAAGTTCTTCTGCCTACCCATACATTCTTTGCAACGGCGCTCGCTGCGGTGGAAAACGGGTTAAAGCCGGTATTGGTTGATACTGATATCAATGATTTTGGCATGGATCTAACTGACTTAAAAAGCAAAATAACCAACCGAACTAAGGCCATTATCATAGTTCATCTGTACGGACAAGCGGAAAAAATGGAAGAGATTCAACAAATCATTAGTAAAGATGGCAGAAAAATTCATCTTATCGAAGACGCCTGCCAAGCGCACGGCGCTCTATATAAAGGCAAAAGGGCCGGCAGTTTTGGCACTTTTAGTGCATTTTCCTTCTATCCGACTAAAAATCTGGGCGGATACGGTGACGGCGGAGCGGTCACGACTAGTAATACCGCTCTGGCAAAGCGTCTAGGGTTTCTTCGCCAATATGGACAGATAAAGAAATATTATCACAGCTATGTCGGAATTAATTCCCGTATGGATACTATTCAAGCGGCCATTTTAAATATTAAGCTCGCTTACCTGAATGAATGGAACCACAAACGCCAACAACTAGCCAAAGAGTATAACCGGATTCTTTCTCCGTTAACTCCCGACATCAAAATTCCCGTGATCTTTCCCGAACGCAGATCGGTCTATCATCTGTATGTCGTGAGGGCGCTAAAACAGCAAAAACTAATTAGCTATTTAACCTCTCACGGCGTCACAACGCTCATTCATTATCCAAAACCTATTCATCTGCAAAAAGCGTTGCACTTTCTCGGATATAAACGGGGAATGCTGCCAAATTCGGAAAAACTGTCAAAAGAAATTATCTCTCTACCGCTTCATCACTTTATTACATTACATCAAATAAGATATGTCGCGCGAAGCATCCAAAAATTTTATCAGTAATAATCCATGCTTGTAACCGTATTTATCCCAACCGGAAATCGGGCCGGCCGCCTAAAACAATTTTTAAGTTCTCTGACACATCAGTCGTGCAAAGACTTTGAAGTAGTCATTGTCGATAATCACTCGACTGACAATACATTGCGCGTCGTAAAAACTTACAAAAAAAAACTCAATATTATCTTTTTGACGCAGGCAACCAAAGGCTTGGTTTCCGCTTCAAATCAGGCATTACGGCAAGCAAGTGGTGATATTTTTGTGAGGACCGACGATGATGTTGTCGCCGAAAAAAAATGGATCGAGGAAATAATTAATATATTTTTGCAGTATCACGATATCGGTGGTCTTACCGGCCCAGCACCCATTCCGCCGACATACCGAAAAAACAGGGATTTGCTGGTATTTTTTAATCAGTTTGAAAAAGGCAGTTTGGCTTTTAAATTCCTCGGTTTTTTTTATAGTCATCTTTTTCTAAACGGTGCACCAAAGAAAGTAAGCGCCTGGTTTGAGAGCGGTGCTTTTTCGCTCGGAAGCAACTATGATGAATCGCGAGCAGAACCAAGACAGGACGTCACCAATCTTGAACCGTGCAACTACTCGGTCCGGACTAAATTACTCCATAGAATCGGTGGTTTTAATACTCTGTATATCGGTATCGGCGAATATTATGAAGCCGACGCTGCCTTTCGTATTAGAAAACTCGGCTATCGACTCGTTTTCGATCCAAAAGTCGTTGTTCATCATCATCCATCTCGGCAAGGAGCATATACTCAACGGGGTGAAAGTCATTTCCGAATGTCAAATTTTATTTTCTTTTATCTAAATCACATAAGGGTTTCTTCGTTCTCTCAGATGCTGCAGTTTTTGTTATATCTTCTTTTTTTACATAGCTATTACTTTTACAAATTTTTGAAAACTCTTGACCCGCGGCAATTGGGCGCTTTTTCGGGTACACTTCGCGGTATAATACTCTATTACCAGTATCGTTCCGCCGATGGATTTCTCAATAGAAAACTGCGAAACGCACAGCGATAAACGAGGAAAACTAATAGTCTTTCTGAAGTCTGCAGAGCTGGTCCCTGAAAAAACAGGATTCGGCCAGATATATTATGCCTCTTTTTCCAAAAAAGGCGTCGTCCGGGGCAATCACTATCATAAAAGAATAAGCGAGTGGTTCGTTGTTGTAAGCGGCACTCTGAAAATGACGGTAAGAGATATGCGAACCGGGGAAACAAGAACTTTGATTATGTCCGCTCGACAAAAAAGCCGACAAATAAAAATTGGTCCGTACATCGCTCACGCTTTTCAAAGTCTTTCTTCCCGCGCCGTTTTACTAAATTACTCGGATCGCCAATGGTCAAAAAAAGATACTCTTTATAAAAAAATTTTATGAAGCCGGTCGCTGCCATTTTAATTCCTACTCATAATTCGTCCGCCATTCTTGACCGAACTCTGATTTCGCTTAATCAATCACGGCATCTCGATAAATTCGATATATTTGTCATCGATAACGCCTCGACCGACGACACCCGCCAAGTAACCGCAAAACACCGAAAAGTCTCTTATATGCAATTACGAAAAAACTTTTTGATGAGTAAAGCGATTAACACCGCTTTTCGTCGGCTGAAAATTGCGGAAAAATATGAATACATTATTATTATGGCTCACGATGTAATGGTTAATGAAGTAACTCTTTGGAATATGTATCGGTTTATGACTGATAATCGTTCCGTCAGTCTCGCCGGGCCGGTCGCTTATAATTTTAACTCCAATGAAGTCAGTAGTGCCGGCTTATCCGTAAACCCGTTCACGAGTCTTCTGGTGCATTATTTACCAATACAGCAGTCCGTGCCCGTTAACCATTTTGCGAGTGCGTGGATTATGAAAAGTAGCGTTTTCAAAGAGATTAGCGGCTTTGACGAGATTTTGTTTCCCATGGTTTTTGAAGAGCCCGATTTGGGCGAACGACTACTTCGTAAAGGTTATAAAATTGACCGTTGCCTGACTGCTTATATCTGGCATCCTATCTATCTCGATGACAGGCCGAGTTACGAAATTATTAAGAAAGAGCGGATATATTCGTCTTCATCTAAAACATATCTTTTTTTTCGGAATCGACTATTATATATGAAAAAGCATGCGAAGTCGCTTCATTTCCCCTTTTTTTTATTTTTTATCTATCCGGCTGTTCTCATATATTATCTTCCCTCGGTGCCACTTAAATACTGGCGTTGGACATTCCAAGGCATAAAAGACGGACTGATATATTCTCTTACAAAGAGTAAAGACTATATTAGGAATAAAAACAACGAAATTCTATACACTTAATGTATGAAAAAAAAATCTTCCCTGCTTTATTCCATTATCATTACTTGCTTCAACGGTGAAAAATATCTCAACAAATGCCTGGATGCTCTGCTTGCCTATAGACATCCACATTCGGAGATCATTTTTATCGATGATGGTTCGACCGATCGAACAGCGGCAATGGCAAAAAAATATAAAGTGGAAATAAAAACCTCCAAGTATAAAGTAAACCGCGGCGCGTCATCGGCCAGAAATTACGCCGCTAAAAAAGCACGCGGAAAGTATCTCATTTTTCTTGACGTTGACTGCGAGGTAAAAAAATATAGTCTTAGCCGACTCATCCAGACATTAGAACGTCATCAAAAGATCGGGATGACCCAAGCAGTCCTCTTAAAACCTAACGGCGCTACTGAAAGCACTGGTCACTTCTTGTCTTTTTTTGGACTTCCATATAATATCAAAATAACCGCGAAAGGGAAGTTGCTTACCGTCTTTGGTACCCGGACGGCACTCGCGGTAAGAGCAAAACTCTTTCATAAAATCGGCGGATATGATGAAGACTATATTATTTATGGCGAAGATACCGATCTGGCTTGGCGAACATGGTTAAGCGGTGCACAAGTCGTCACCGTGCTTAATTCATTTATTTACCACCACCACTATAGCAGTTTATCAAAAAAGACACGTCACCGTCTCTACTATGAAGGGTGCAAAAATCAATTAGTAAATATTCTTAAAAATGAGGACGGTCGTTACCTTATCTGGATGATACCGCTCTATATATTTTCATGGTTTATAATTGCGGTCAAATTAATTGTTCAAGGAAAGGCAAACTTTATCCTCTGGATCGTACGCGCCTTTAGTTGGAATATCGTTAATCTTCCTTCAACACTTAAAAAGAGAAAAATCATTTCTTCATATAAAGCGGCTAATAATAAGGCGGCGGATATCCAATTTGGCTCGCTGACTCTAAATCAGGCGCTTGAAAATGGTTTTCAGTGGCTCTTGTCTTTTTGAACTATGGACAAAATCAAGATTACAATCTGCATTCCAACTTATAATCGGGCCGACTATCTTGATCAAACATTACAAAGCGTCGCTAACCAGACTATAAGACCATTCGAAGTCCTTATCATTGATAACGCCTCGACCGACTGGACAGCAAAAATCGTTAAGAAATATGATAAATACAGGTTTACATATATCAGGAATAAAACGAATATCGGAATGGCGAGAAATTACAACAAGTGCCTGCGAACGGCAGGCGGGGACTACTGTTCTATTCTTCCCAGTGACGATGTGATTGCACCGACTTGGTATGAAGAGTGGTCAAAGCTAATTCAACAAGTCAAAGCGCCCATATATACCTCGCCTATGGCCGTAATCAGCGAGACTAACGAAATTCTTTATCTCTGTACTATTTTCCCAACCTCACGTCTCGTTACTCAACCGCGAGTTTTGCGAGAATTCTGCCGGTGTCTGACTCCTGGAGTTCCGCCTAATGCGGCTACCCTTTATCACCGAAACGTGTACAGAAAGGTTAACCTTTTCGATCCGGCCGAGGGCTCAGAGACTGACGTCCGGGTGGTGATGGATATGTTTAGAAATTATGATGTCTATTTTTACAACAAATATCTATACGCGTTTCGACACCACTTGGCGAGATCATTTGATAAAGTCAAGGAGCTTAAAAATAACGACTCCGATCTTAAAAAGATTACCAACTACTTTCGCATCATCGGCGATATTTACCGGGCTGATTTTCATTCAAGCCGTGAATCCCGATTTTTTATTCAAACTCATATTTTTATGACGCTTGCGACCGTTAATTTATACCTTGTCCGCTTTCAGATCAGAAAAGTTGTCCGAACCTATCTAGTCATGCATCAATACTTTCCCGATTTATTTAGTTACCAAAAAGACTGGCATCAATTTTTCCGCATACAGTTGTTTTTCCTAAAGCGTGCTCTTTTTTGGAAACGCATCTCAAAAAATTCACGGGCTAGTCTAGAATGGATCAGTTCAACCGCCCCAATCTAGATATTTTTTGAATTTGACCGCTACATTTGCTAGTATTACATACTGTATTTTAGTTCATAACTATTTTCATGCGGGCGCTTGTTTATTACGGAGCGAAAAAATTTGCGGTCGAAGAAAAGACAATCCCAGAGATTAAAAGAGATGAAGTATTGCTGAAAATTATAGCCTGCGGCATCTGCGGAACGGATCTTCGCATCTTTTCAAGCGGGCATCACGCCATTACTCCGCCACGTATCACCGGTCACGAAATTGTCGCCAAGATAGTTAGTAATAAATCGCAATATAAAACGTTAAAAAAAGGCGACGATGTAATTGTTGTTACTCCTGTCGGTTGCATGAAATGCCGCTTTTGTAAAGCTGGCGTCCAAAACATGTGCGTTAAAGTCGCCTTACATGGACACTCACTCGGATATTATGCCGATGGCGGTTTCGCCCAGTATATGAAAGTCCCCAAAGAGGCGATGACACAGAATGTGCTTATCAAAATACCTAAGAACCGCCATGATGTTGCGCTTGAACACCTGGTCCTGTGCGAACCTTTATCGTGTGTTATCAACGGTCAGGAAAAATTAAAAATAACCAGGAACGATATTGTCCTTATTCTTGGGGCCGGCCCCATCGGCTGCATGCATGCATATGTTGCTAAATCTAAAAATGCAAAAACAATTATCCTTGCCGATTTACAACAGAAAAAACTTAAGATGGCCAGAAATGTGCCGGCCGATATTATGGTTGATACCACCAAACAAAATCTGGAAAAAATTATTATGAAGGTCTCTGCCGGTCGGGGAGCCGACGTCATTATCGTCGCTGCCCCGTCGCCGGAGGGCCAAACTGACGCGGTTCGCCTGGCCGCTATCAGAGGCCGGATTTCATTTTTCGGCGGTCTTCCCAAAACAAACCCGACTATCACACTCCAAAGCAATCTTGTCCATTACAAGGAACTGGAAATCTATGGCGCCTTTGCTTCCAACCGATCTCAATATCTGCAAGCATTAAACATGCTTTTGAATAAATCAGTCGATTCTTCAGTACTTGTTAGTCACATATTTTCCCTATCACAGATTCACAACGCTTTGAAAACGTTACAAGAGGGAAACGCAATCAAAATTATTATTGATCCACAATCGTGAACTTTCCCATTAATGCCACGGAGTATTATTTGGTGAAACCGGGCGTATTCAGTGAAAAAAAAAGATCAATCTTTTCCATTCCGCCATATCATTCACTTTTAAAACCGCTAATCACGGCGATCTGCGGTTCGGATATTCAATATTACCGCGGCGAAAAATCAAGCGAAAAACTAAAACTACGCCTGCCATTAATTTTGCTGCACGAAGGTGTATGTTTAGATCTTATAACCGGTAAAAGAGTCGTTCCGGTTGCCGGTGATTTCAGAAATGTTCCTTCCAACTTCATCGGTAAGGAAAACCTCTGGCCGGAACTTCCTTACATGGGAGCAAGTATGCCCGGTCTGGCGCGTACGTCTTTTATTTATTCGCAGGAATTACTACTTCCGGTTCCTGATGAAATTCCAAACGAGACAGCCAGCTTGGTTGAACCGACTTCGATTGCGATCAAGTCACTTAAGGAAATGAACATTAACGCCAATGACAAAGTTGCTATTATCGGAACCGGAGGAATGGCCTTCTTGATGATGCTTATTTTAGCCAAGTTTGCCAATATTCCCAAAGCCAACCTCTATATATTCGGTATAAATAACGATAAGCTGAAATATTTTCAGAACTTTGCTCAAATCATAAACTATGAGGAGTCAGACTTATTAGGGCTAAGATCGCATTTTACGGCGGTGCTTGAAGCGGTCGGCCGGACACATATCAATACCACTCTCAATCTTGCCTTTAAACTTATCCGTCCCGGGGGCAAGATAGGTATCCTCGGTATATCTCATTTATCGCTGGCACTGCCGTCAAACCAGCTCGTGAATCAACGTATAGAAGTCAAGGGCCTTACTCGTTCCACTTACGCAGATTATATTAGCGCCATAGAATTTATCAAGACTAACAGTATTAGCACTATAATTAAGAATGATATTATTTATCCCGGAAAATTTCTAATAACGTCAACCAAGGACTTACGCCAGGCATTTGAATTTGCCGACTCTAAAAAATCTCACGGCCGAATTCTTTTAGAGTGGCCTACAATTATATGAACCTTGTCATTCCCCTGGCCGGCAAAAATCCTCAATTCCGGAAACAGTATAAACCATTCGTTCGGATCGGAAAAAAATTACTTATCGAGTATATCGTTGAACGGCATCAGTTAAAACCAATGGACCGAATTTTTTTTGTAATTCTCAAAGAAGACGAAAGAAAACATAATGTTCAAAAACGATTACAAACGCTTTTCGGCAGAAACGCCGTTACAAAAATACTAGAGGAATCCACCGCCGGCGCACCGTGTTCGATACTTAAAGCATTAGAGTCGATAATCAACTCAAATAGAGATCTGATGATTGAACTCGCTGACGTGATTCGTGATATTGATCAACTTTACCGGGATATTAAAACTGTCAAACAAAAAGCAGCCGCCATCCTCCCCGTCGCTTACGGCAATATATCAGACCGCCCCTGGGGATATGCCTATACGGATCCGCGTGGCAATTTTAGTGAACTTAAGGAGAAAATTTACGTTGATAAACCACAACTCGCCACGATGGGGCTTTATTATTTTTCTAAAGGCTCTCTTTTTGTAAGATACGCCAAGAAAATGATAAAGAATAAACGATATTTGTTTGAAAAAACGTTTTATGTCGGACCGGTTTTTAACGAACTGATAAAAACTCACCAAAAAGTCATTTGTTCACACAATATCATTAAATATATATGGGGAACCCCTTCTGACATCACCGGCTATAAAAATAACACTCACGCCTTATAATTATATCGTATGTTCATTTTTGCTCATCGCGGCCTGCTTCATAAGTATCCGGAGAATAGTCTTCCTGCTCTTTCCATTGCTCTTAAAACTGGTTTTTGCCTAGAAACCGATCTTCGCCTAACTCGAAACGGCGATTTTATTGTCATGCATGACGAAACCTTCACCAGGCTGAACAAAGATTCAACTCCGGTCAGTTCCCTAACCCTAAAAGAGTGCGTCTCACGAACTTATAAGGACAGTGCAGCCAAATTCGTTTCCTTTTTGACAGTTATACAAGAAATAAAAAAATATAAAAAAAGGCTCCATGCGATCCATTTAAAGTCCGATAGCCAAACAAATGATGGCCTCAAAATACTGGCACGGTATTGGAAAGAATACGATTTATACCACAATGCCTTTGTTTTTGATTTGACTCAAGAAGCGGCCGCCAAACTTAAACGGATAGACAAATCGATCAAAATCGCCTGCACTGTCTCTGAGAACAAATTCGCGCCAACCGTTTATTTATGGTCGGAAGTGAAACACAACAGAAATTTTGATTTTGTCTGGGCGGCCGAATATAGGAAACTTTATAGTAGCTCTTTTATCCGCGAGGTGCGAAAACATAAGGAAAAGGTGTTTGCCGTGTCGCCGGACGTTCATCGAACTCTTGACCATCCGCTCGCGCGTTCAGGTTTTGAAAGTACGTGGAAACATTTAATCGACTGGGGGATCGATGGCATCTGCACCGACGAACCTATAAAATTACAGTCATATCTCTAAATGAAAATTATAATTCCACTTGCCGGCCGCGGCCTACGTTTTCGAAAGAAAGGATTTACCCTCCCCAAGCCTCTTATTTCTGTCGCCGGAAGGCCAATGATCGAATGGCCGATTTTGAGTATAAAAAGAATGTTTCCGAAAATAAAGTCGCAAGATTTTATTTTTATTACGCTTGCGCAATATGAACAGTCTCATAAGATCAGCGCTTTTCTTAAAACAATCGCGGGCAACGAGTGTACGGTCAAGCTAATTAAGAAGGTAACAGAAGGGCCTGTATGTACCGTCTTAACTGCCGCCGATCTTATCAATACCGACGAGGACATGCTCACTTGCGACTGCGATCAGTATTTTATCTGTCCTGAATTTTTCGATCAAAGAAACAAAGCGATCAAAAGCGACTGGGGAGGACTGATACCAATTTACGAAAGCGCCAACCCCGCTTATTCCTATGTAAAACTTGATACGCAAGGAAACGCTCTACAAACGGCGGAAAAGCAGGTAATTTCTTCTCACGCGGCGATCGGCTTATATTACTTTACCAAAGGCAGTCATTTTGTTTCTGCGGCCAAGGATATGATCAGACGAAATCTACGCTACAATAACGAGTTTTATATGTGTCCTCTGTACAACTACCTGATACAGAACGGTAGTATCATTCGAACAGTAAAAACAAAAATCTGGACTACGATTGGCACTCCAGATGAGGCAAACAATTTTGAAAAAAACCTTTCAAATTATCTTTTTTCCAAAACATAATGAAACCGTCCTCAATTGTTCACATAAGCATGGTTATTGCCACTCGCGACAGCAGAAAGAAAGAATTGCTTAGTTGTTTGCGATCTATTTTTAGATCGGATTTCAGCGGATACGAAGTACTCGTTATGGACAATAGTGACAGCGCCTATCTTAAGGAAACAATCATTTTTAAATTTCCAAGCGTCCGTTACTTCAGCATGTCAAATGGAACCGGAATCTACGCTCTTTCCTTCGGGTTGGCGAATGCCAATGGTCAATTTGTCGTCCAACTGGATGATGATTCTTTGGTCTATCCTGATACATTGACAAAAGTTTATGAGACTTTTAGAAAGAAGCCGAAATCAGTCGGCATTCTGACTTTCGAAATTTTTGATACTCAAACTAAAACATACTTATATCGCTCTCCTAACAAACATAATCTTTTAGACCGACACAATTTTCCTACTTTTTCCGGCAACGGCTGTGCTTTTAGAAAGTCGATTTTTTCGAAATCCGGTTATTACGACGCTGATTTTTTTATGTATCATACTGAAGACGATCTGGGAATGCGTATTGCGAATGCCGGTTATTTTATTCATCTCGAAAGTAACATTATAGTTCAGCACCTTCACCTCAACAAACATACCGTTGTGTATAACTCATACTTTTTTTTCATGAGAAACTCATTATGGTTCTACCTAAAATACTTTCCTTATAAGTTATTTCCGGTTTTAGCGGTACGGTTATTGCTGCATCTTTTCTATAGTGTTATAACCAGAAGATCATTAAAGGCTCTTTTATATGGTTTGACGGGTATACTGATTGGATTGATTACCTGTCCTTATGCAGTCAGAAAAAGGATAAGAGTCAGGAGTAGTGTCCTTAATAATTATCTTCGTTATCTGGCGCTGGATTTTGAGTCTATCCTGCAAAAACTAGAAGTTAAAAACTATCCGGCTCTTACCGAAAAATAATGTCCCAGGAATAATCAATTAGATCATTTTTTAACGGATCCTTTCTTTTTATTTCCGACCGGTCATGCGGAATATCGCTGCAGTTGGCGATTATTGCCGGTGTTAAGCCTATCCCTTTTACTCCGTTCCAAACTTTAGGCGGAATGGTAATTAAGGCATAATTTGCTTCGCCGGTATATACTTCCATCAGTTCACCTTTCGTTGGAGAATTTAACCGATTATCGTACATTACAAGTTTAATCATGCCTTGGATAACTGCATAATTCAGCGTCATTTTTTCATGATAGTGCCAGCCCTTCACTACGCCCGGATATACCATCGAGAAATATATTTCACCAAATTTCTTGAAGGCCGGATCGTCTTTTCGTAGCATGTGCATAATCATTCCTCGCTCATCGGCTATTTTGCCAAGCGGTTTAATTTTTACTCCGTGTATCATAACGCAATTATACTAAATCGCCTTAATGAGTAATAATCGGGCGTTTTTGAATACAGTTTTTGCCCAAAGTTTTAAGCTTTCACCCAATCTCTTAACTTTTTCGTGCTCTTTTTGGCATAAGATATTCTTCTATACATTTAGTAATGTAATCGATGTGTTTTGTTGCCAGTTTCGGATGGATACCGATCCAAAAGGTGTGATTCATTACGTAGTTTGTATTTTTTAACTCGCCGATCACTCGACATATCAGGTTATCAAAATACGGATGGAGTGTGATGTTCCCGCAGTAGAGAGGCCGCGTCGCTATTTTTTTCTTATTCAAATAGCTGGCGATGTCGGCTACGTTAAAGCCGCACGCCTTCGTTAGCGTCAACATAAATCCAAACCAGGAAGGAACAGAGTTTTTTTCCGCCTCTTGAAAAGTAAAATACTTATTAAATTTTACCAGCTTATTTCTAAGCAGCAAGTAGTTGCGTCTTCTTGCTTCAATTAACTGCGGAATACGCTTTAATTGTGCCAGTCCGATTGCCGCCTGGATATCGGTAAACTTCAGATTATATCCCAGGTGGGAATAGACAAATTTGTGATCGTATCCGTCGGGCAGATTTTTAAATTTCCAGTTGAAGCGCCGGCGACAGGCATCGTCCTCACCCGTCTCACACCAACAATCACGTCCCCAATCACGAAAAGATTTTGCTATCCGATAAATAAAAGGGTTGTTAGTCAGGACCGCGCCGCCCTCTCCTGTCGTCATCTGATGAGCCGGATAGAAACTCAATGTCGCCACGTCTCCAAATGTGCCGACTTTCTGACCTTTATATTCGGCTCCCAAAGCATCACAACAATCTTCAACCAACCATAACTTGTGTTTTTTTGCAAACTCGACTACTTTTTCCAGGTTAAAGGGATTGCCTTGCGTGTGCGCTATCATGATCGCTTTTGTCCGAGCGGAGATGGCTTTTTCCAATTTTGACCAATCGATATTTAATGTTTTCCGATCAATATCAACAAATACCGGCGTACATCCCAACTGAATAATTGGGTTTACGGTAGTTGGAAAGGCCGCGGCAACGGTAATAACCTCATCGGCCGGGTGTATCCGCTTTTTTCCGAGAATGTGTGAAGTGAGTGAGGCAAATGCAATCAAGTTGGCCGATGAGCCGGAGTTGACAAAAATACAGTATCGTACTCCTAAATACTTGGTCAACTGTCTCGCAAACTCGTCCGCGTACTTCCCTTCTGTCCACCATCCGTCAAGTACCGCGTTAGTGCCCATTATTAATTCTTCTTCGCCGATGTACTTTCCGGCGGTTTCAAGCAGATCAACTCCCGGAATTATAATATCTTTTTTGAACTTCAAGTTGTAAAATTTCTTTATCTTATCTCCTATTTGTTCTCTTAAATTAACAAGCTCTTTAGTTTCCTGTCGAGAAAGAGGATTAAACCGGGTTTGGTAGGGCATGGCGATATTATATTGAATTTAAGCTTTATTTAAAAGCTCGTTTTTATAATACTTAATCGTCTTCTTAAGCCCGCTCTTTATAGAGTACTGCGCCCGCCATTTTAGGAGACTCTGTGCCAATGAACTATCACAGGTTATATTCAACCCCTCGTCTTTCGGGTTATTAACCGCTCCGAAATTTACCATGTCGTTTTGTTTGCATAGCTGTCGGACCAGAGAAACGATTTCTTTTATCGAAACGCTTTTATTGCTCCCGATATTAAAGTTCGCATAATAAGGAGCCTTGATATTATTAAGGTAATCGAGTGCTTTTAAATAAGCCACGATTATATCATCAACATAGGTAAAACTTAGTTTTTGATTTCCTTTAGTAAGAAAAAGGGGCTGACGTTTTAGAAAACACTTAATTATTAGCGGAATTACCTTTTCATTGTCCTTTTCACCATAAGGGGAAAAAAGCTTCAAGGTTGCCGTTTTCATATTTGAATTAGCCGAATAGAATTTAAGGATAGTCTCAAAGGCCATCTTAGTAACCGCGTAATAATCATATGGTTTCCGAAGTGAATTCTCGTCTATTTTACCTTTTAATTCATACTCAAAAAAAGTACCGGTATTGACAAATATTTTAACGTCGTTCCTTACCGCACTATCTAATAAAAGCGAGGGGAAAGTTATATTTGAGTCGATCAATTCTTTTAATTCTTCCCTGCTCTTATGTTGTTTTATATATTTACCCGCAAGATGGATTATCACTTTTGTTTTTTCCTTTTTGATTATTGCGTCATAGTCGGTTGAGAGATCAATATCATACATCCGTATTTTATTGGTGATATGCCTTATTCTCCAGGTATTGGAGGTCTTTCTCTTCAATAAAACCACGTTATACTTCTTTTTAAGAAGCTTATCCAAAAGATTACTGCCGATGAAGCCGGTACCGCCGGTTACTAAAATATTCATCGCTTATTTTTTTGATATAACTTTGGCAACGTAGATATCTTCACACGTTCGATAAAATTTTAAGTGGCACGCTGAAAAAAAATAATAGAGTCGACTTGGTAATGCATAAGGATTATTATATTTAATTTAGGTCTTACTCACCAGCACATTATATCATCAAAGCATGGTTGAAATTGTATACCAACTACCCTATAATTTCTATGATAATTACTTATCTGACTAGTTACTTATGAAAGTTCTGGTTACAGGCGGGGCCGGGTTTATCGGAAGCTTTCTCACCGATGAATTAATCCGTAAAGGACACCGAGTAACCGTCTTTGATAATTTAGAGCCACAAATTCATCATGGTAAGAAACCTTCATATCTTAATCCTAAAGCCCGTTTCGTCAAGGCAGATATAACTGACCCACAACCTCTTGATGTCGTTTTAAGAGACATCGACATTATTTTTCATGAAGCCGCTATGATCGGCGTCGGTCAAAGCATGTATCAAATAGGCAAATATACTAAAGTCAATACTTACGGCACAGCCCTTCTTTTGGATTTAGTTGTTAATAAACACCGAAACCATATCAAAAAAATCATCGTTGCCGCGTCAATGAGTGAGTACGGCGAGGGATTATATCGCTGCGAAAAGTGCGGTAATATAAAACCTTTGCTTCGTAAAGAGAGTCAATTAGAAAAACAACAATGGGAAGTATCTTGTCCAAATTGCAATCTAATTTTGCGACCAAAGCCGACGCCCGAAACTACACCGCTCGAATGCAATTCAATTTATGCTTTAAACAAGCGGGATCAGGAAGACATGTCGTTAACGATCGGGAAAACATACAAAATCCCAACCGTCGCTCTTCGTTATTTTAACGTGTATGGACCTCGTCAAAGTCTCTCTAATCCTTACACCGGAGTCGCGGCAATTTTTATCAGCCGGATTAAAGCCGGTAAATCTCCAGTAGTTTTTGAGGACGGAAAACAGAGTCGAGATTTTATCTCTGTACACGATATTGTTTCGGCAAATATATCTGTCATGGCCGATAAGCGAGCCGACTATCAAACTTTTAATGTCGGTTCAGGAAAAAAAATAACTATTACTGCGCTTGCCGATCTAATATTAAAAACAATGAAATCAAAAATTCCCATACGAATAGAAAATAGATTTAGAAAAGGTGATATCAGACATTGCTTTGCCAATATAAAAAAAATCACTAAAACGCTCGGATGGTCGCCTAAGACCTCAAGAGAGCAGGGGATGAAAGAACTCATTGACTGGAGTATCAACGCTGATTCCAAAGACTTTTTTGATGAAGCGAGACAAATATTACAACAAAAGGGCGTTTTATGAAGAAAGCCGTACTGGTCTCGGTTATTGTCCCGACCTTTAACTGTGAAGACATCATTATTGACTGTCTTGAGTCGGTAAAGAAACAATCTTATCGGAATATAGAAATTATTATTGTCGATGGATTTAGTACAGACAAAACGCCTCAACTCGCCAAGCGATTCGGAAAGGTTTACTTCTTCGGTAAAGATCCAAAGCAAAAAAATATTTTTGCGGTGCCGTATCAAAGAAATTACGGAGTCCTTAAATCAAAAGGTGAATATATTTACTATATCGATTCAGATATGAGACTTGACCTTAAGACTATTGAAACTTGTTTACTATTAACTGAAAGAAAAAAAACCGATGCCGTTATTGTCCCGGAAACATCATATGGAGAAGGATTTTGGGCAAAGTGCAGATGGCTTGAAAAAGAATGTTACAACCAAAGCCCGCTTTCTTTTACTGATGCCGCCAGATTTATAAGAAAATCGGTATGGCAGAAATTGGGGGGCCTAGATGTCGCACTTGGGGGCGGTGATGACTGGGACTTCCAGCTAAGACTTAATTTTTCCGGATACACAACAGTCAAATCACAATTTGCTATTAGGCACTATGAAGGAAGGCTTACTTTATCAAAGCAGTTAAAAAAGAAATATATATACGGAAAAAACGTGCTCGATTATCTTAAAAAACACCGGAGGCAAAAATTATTATTATTAAAACAGTATTCGTTGATCCGCCTTGATTTTTTACAGAACGGTAAACTGCTCCTACAACACCCTCTTATCGCGATAGGAATGATTTTTATGAAGACGCTAGAATATTCAGCCGCTATTTTAGGCATGCTCAATGCGCAAATGCACAAAGTAAAAATACGTGTCAATACATTATAATTAACCAATGAAAAGGCCTTGTTTCAGCATTCTTATTCCTTCGTATAACGGCGAAGATACCATCGGCGACGCACTGAACAGTATCCTGGCACAGGATTTTACCGATTACGAGATTATTATTTCCGATGACTCTTCGACGGATCAAACCGTAAAAGTGCTACGATCATTTAAAGATAAAAGAATCCGACTGTACACCGCCAAAAAAAATATAGGCTATCCGGGTAATTTGAATCGGTGCATGAAAAAAGCCAGAGGTAAATACATATATTTACTTGGACAAGACGATCTTCTTGGCGGCGCTGCCCTTCAAAAAACCTATGACGCTTTTCAACTGAGAAACGATATCGGCGCCGTTACCAGGCCATACCGATGGTTCGATGATAACCTTGATGTTACGGTAAGAGTTAAGAAAGGGCTCAACTCAAATAAAGACGAAATAATAAGTATTAACGATCCTCTCGATCAAGTTATAAAAGTATTTACGACGCTTGATTCATTATCCGGCCTCGCTTATAAAGCTGATTATATTGATCGACCTTTTCACCCTGATATTTTTCCCTGTCATGTATATCCCTTTGCCGCGATATTTAAAAAATATCCGATTGTTTTCTTGAAAGACTATGTTATCGCCGTCAGAATAGCAAGTAGCCAATGCCGTTATTTATCGTCTATTTACGATAAATCGCCGCTCCAAAGCTGGGTAGATATGTTTAATACGATATTTAAGGAAAAGAAGTTCTTGCGCCTTCGAAAATATTGTATTCAAAACTTTGTGGCAGTCAATTATGTCGGTCTCGTACAAATAAAAAATTACGGAAGATATCGGTATGTTTTGCGCGAGATTATGCTGCTTCTTAAATATCGGCCGCAAAATTTTTTTAATCTTATTTTCTGGTTTTTTTCAGTCGGCACACTGATTGCTCCGCCAGCTATTTTGATCCCTCTTGTTGATTGGTATAAACAAAAAATAAACTCACTACGGTTTAGCGATATTAGATTTGATTATAATTTTCAGTTAAAAAAACACTCTTAACTTGTCAGCGTGTTTACTCATGAGTAACAATCTGTTACTTAATTTAAGTAATTTGTATACTTTCATCTTAAAGGGAAAGTTCCATTCATTCGGAAAAGGTTCAGTAATCAAACCATTTTTGAATAGCGCCAACGAACGCTTCATAAGAGTGGGGAATGATGTAAACATCGGTTCGTTCTGCCGTATAACGGTCAGTTGCGAATTCGGAGGAAAAACAGTAAAAAGCAACAACCCAGTGCGGTTATCGATCGGAAACGATGTTGATATAGGCAATAATACTTTTATCAGCGCCAATAATAATATCGTTATCGGCGATCATGTCATCATGGCTCCTTATGTTTTTATCACTGATCACGACCACGGATTTTTGGACGTATCTCGAAACTTACATGAACAGCCGCTGACTGAGGGAGGCAAAGTCATTATTGGTAATAATGTTTTTATCGGAACCAAAGCGTCTATTCTAAAGAATGTCAAGATAGGGGATCATGCCATTATTGGCGCGAATAGCACGATAACAAAAAATGTTCCTTCCTATTCAATTGCAGTTGGTAATCCGATGAAAATTATTAAACACTATAATTTTCAGACTAAAAAATGGAGCAATTGGTAGAATTACTTGCTGAATTGGTGTTTTATTCAATAACAAAAAAACGTACGTTAGGAAGTTCCTTCTTATATCTTTTCAGGATTTTTAGTTGCTTGATTATACGAGTACAGTCGCTTATTTACGTTTCTTTCTTATGAAATAATTTTATTAGTAAGTCGCTGAAGTCAAAGTCAATATATTTAACTAAGAATGATCTTAAATCTCTGGTTAAATTTTTTAAATAAAGAAGAAATGCAAAATTTAAGGACATGTTTTTTTTGTTAATTGTATAAATAGTATCGTTATGCCTTTTTAACATTTTATAAAGATAAGCTAGGTATTGTGACTTTGTAGTTCGCTCGTCAGGACCGAAAAGAATATTGTAACCTCGATAAATGACTAAATGTTTACTAATCAAATAGACTTTATAATCGGAGTCGTTGTAAAAAATCAATCCGGAGTGAAGAAAATTAGCTTTTTTGGGGTCATAAAACTTCATGACTTGATCAATGTTTTCATCAAATAACTTTCTACTGACAATCGTATTGGACATACAGGTTATATACCAATCAAGATGCATAAAAAACTTTGATTCTAAAAAAGTAAATAACTCCTTTTTAGTTTTAGCAAAGAAGTCTTTCCTAAGATTGATCATGTTCCTATCCAAAATTTTACTTCCGTCTTTGGAACACATATCGAGATTACAAATTACGGCGTCGGGATAATATTTATGAATAACTTTTATCATTGTTTTAAGCGACCAAGAATAGTGAGCGTCGTCGTCGCCAAAAAACCATATATACTCTCCTTTGGCATAGGCCGCGGTAGCAATGATGTTTTTATCAGCTTGAATAGTTTTTTTATTTTTGAAGCATCTTATGTTTGAGTATTTCTTCATATAGTTGCTAATTACTTTTTCTGTATTATCGACGCTATTATTGTTGGAAATTACTATTTCTACAGCCTGATAAACATTTCTATTGCTAAACTGGGAAGTAATAGTAGAAAGACAATTATCCAGTAATTTAGCCCGGTTATAAGTTGGGATGCAAACGGAGATAAGTTTCTTCATTTGAATGTTTGCCGGAAATGATCCAGTAAGTCTTTGTGCGAATCAAAAATTACGTTCGCACCGACATTTGATAATTTACTTTTATCTCTTAATGTCGTCATTAAAGCAACGCAGAAGCACCCAGCTTTTCTTGCAGAAATCACCCCTAAAGGGGCATTTTCGACTGCCCAACATTCGCCTGTAGTAAGCCCCAATAAAGAGGCACCTCTTAAAAATGGATCCGGTGAAGGCTTCCTCTGCCTCACCTCATCTGCGGTCACAATAGCGTCAAACATCTCTAAAACTTCTTTAGATAAGCTACCTTTAACCCGTTCAAGTACCGATCCCGTAACTAATCCAACCTTAACATTATGGCGCTTAAGAAAAGTAAGCATTTCTTGAACAAAAGGGTATAACTCAACCTTTTTCTTAGCAGAAATGTTATTAAAAATCAGTTGTTTTAAATCAGCAATTTCTTTAACCAGTTCAGGAGTTACTACATGATTGTTATTTATTAAGATCTTTTCAGATATCTCCTGCGGTGACATTCCCTCTAATCTATACCAATCGTCATCTGCCATTTCGATTCCTGCTTTTGCTCTAAAAGCTATGCGCCATGCACGCATATTATTTGTTAAGATAGTAATTACACCATCCATATCGAACAACATGCCTTTTGGCTTTATTACGTTCATGCCTTATTGTAGGAATCTTCAATAATTGCCTTTTTATCAATGCGCTTAAAATTTTTTCTGTACCAATGGTATAACTCGTTAATCGCATCGTCAATACGACTAAATTTGAAGTTTTTCAATTCTTTGATTAGTCGACTGTTATCACAAGTATATTCGTTATTTAGACCACTTTTTTGAATACTAATCGGAAGAGAATAATCGCCTAGAGAATTAATTTTTTTGGCAATTGATAATAAAGTGATTTTTTGTCCCGAACCGACGTTATAGAAATTATATTTAGGCTTTTCGTTGATAAAGTAATCAATAATCTTGATAAAGTCATCAATATTAAGAAAGTCATAATAACTATTACGCATTATTGTTAGGGGTAATTTCAGTAGGTATTTACAAATTATGTTAGAGATAAATCTGACTTTATAATCTTCATATCGGCCAAATAAACTGAATACTCTTAAATGGTATATATTTTTAATGCTCTCTATATATTTTGAGCAAATATATTTATAGAATCCAAAGCCATCAGTCGGTATCAGTCGGCCGAAATCTGTCTCTTTTATTTTTTTAATATCATGTGATTTATCATATTCTGCCCCTGTACCGAAATGAATCATTTTTTTATAGTGATTCTTATTTCTTTCGATATTAAAAAAAATACGTAGATTTGTTTCAACAACATTACTCATCCCTTTTTCGTATCGCTTCCCACCGACCGTTGCCGCGTGAACCACTGCGTCAAATGGGCCATGCTTTCTAAAATACTCGTCCACTGCTTTTGTGTCTACTAGATCAAGCTCCTGATGAGTAGGGGAGGCAATAATATATTTCTTATTTTTTTGTTCGAGGAAGTTTTGTCCAAAAAAACCACTCGCGCCCGTCAGTAATATTTTTTTCATAAATTAATCTCTAATCCGATCTTCGGGGCAACTCTTTGAAAGTCATCGATGGTCTCTTTAGTTATAGGAATTCCCTCTTTTAGTCTCTTTATATATTCACGTTTGCTTCGGTCTCCAGCCAGTCTTACTTCTGAAAATCCTTCTGATGGTGTCATCTTTCTAACTATTTCTGCCATCTCCTTCATTCTTTTTTTAAAAGTTTTAATATCAATAAATGCTTCAATATCAATCGCCATCAAGAAATGAGCGAGGCGTCTTTTTTCCATAGTTAGAGGAAACATATGCGTGATAAATGGTCCAAAAGGCATCCCAGTCAGCATGCTGCACAAAATTTCGACTTGCGCTTGAATTCCATAACCTTTATAACCTCCAAATGGTGTCAAAGTAACTGCCTCGTTTGGATTTATAGTGAATTTACCATGTTTATCAATAGCTAAGCCTAATTTAAGCGCTTTAATTTTACTTTGATGCATTCTAAGCATATTAAAACTGATTGCCGAAGTCGCCATATCCAAAATAAAGGGGCGTTCATCTGCCATTGGCGCTGTAAAACAATATGCATTTGTACCGAAGAATGGTTTTGTACCACCATATGGTGCAACCAAATCTTCAACATGTGTCATTGAAAATCCGATCATGTCATTTTCCGCTGCTATTTGACCGTAGATCCCAGCGGCTCCAAAATGGGAAGAATTATAAATGCTTACTACCCCAACTCCTGTTTTTCTTGCCATCTTGACGGCTTTATTCATCCCGATTGTACTCACAGTTATGCCGTATGTATTATCCGCATCTATCTTCATAGTCGAAGCTCTCGTTTGGGAAAACTCAAATTGAGGATCGGGGTTAATTCTTCCAAGTAGCGTTGCCTCAAGATAATGTGGCGCTAGTCTAATGCCATGTGAATCAACGCCACGAAGAGAAGTTTCGATTAGACCATCGATTACAGGGCTATAAATTTCCTTTCGTACTTTGATTTTTTTGAATAATGTTCCCAGCAACTTTTTAATCTTTTCCTTTCTTATTGATTTTGTCATATATCAGCGTTAACCGGTTTTATAAACATGTTCGCCAAGAACTCTTTTCGCGGTAAAAGTGGTGACATATCTTCCAAGGGCTTTAAAATTAAAGTTCCGTCTGATTTGACAATGGCTTGTGGCTTAGGGAAAAGCGGCTGATTGGGTGGCATCATAATCTCACAAATAATTGGACCTTTTGAATTAAGAACCTTTCTTAGTTTCGCTTTAAGATTTGTTTGATTGTCGATCCTCAAAGAAGGAATTCCATAAGCCTTGGCAATTTTTAACATATTGGGGAAACTTACTCCCGTTCTTTTATCAGAACCAAAAACTCTCTTAAAATAATTTGACTGGGTAATTCTGATAGCCAAATAACCATCGTTATTCAAAATAAAAATCTTTATAGGCATCTTGTGATGTACTATAGTCTGTAGCTCCTGAAGGTTCATCTGAACACTCCCGTCTCCGGTAATTAAAACAACTCTTTTCTTATTGGTTGCAAGATACGCTCCTATGGCTGCCGGTAGATCGTACCCCATTGTTGCACATCCAATATTAATGCACAGTCTTTGGCCTTTTTTGAGTTTGATAGACTGACAGGTACAGGTGAAAGCCGTTCCATTTCCAGTCACGATAACATCATCTTTCGTCATCAGATCTGACAGCTCTCCAATTAAATAATAGGAGTTGACATATTTATTTTCATTTTTATATTCCGGTAAAATATTTGGATACTTTTTATGCCAATGTTTGGTTTTTGTTAACCACCAAGAAAAATCGGGAATCGTATGATTATTAATTTGTCTCAACGTCTCATTTATAAATAATTTAACGTCAAAATTTATCGGAACATCAGGTTTAAATGTGGGTTTATTGAGCTCAGCTTTATCTATATCAACCATAATTTTTGTTGCTTCTCGAGCGAATGTTTTAAATTCATAACCTGTTTCCCATAGCGTCAACCGGCACCCCAAAACTAAAAGAAGGTCAGAGTTTTGGACGGCAAAATTACCACCGCGAGTGCCGTATAAACCAAATCTTCCGCCATATAAAGGATGAGTTTCCCACATGAGGTCGTGTGCACTAAGTGACGTTACTATGGGAATGTTCAATTTTCTGATAAGCTTATAAAAAAGCTCGACACTATTTCCTAATCGCAGTCCAAAGCCACCTACAATCACCGGACGTTTTGATTTTTTAATGAGATTAAGTACCTCTGTAACTTGTTTTTTTAAGTATTCAAGATTCGGTTTTTTTTCGACTTCTCTCTGATTAAATGGACGAAGATTCTTGACATTGATCATGGCAGCCTGCACGTCAAGGGGAATATCAAGCCAAACCGGGCCAGGTCTCCCTGATTTAGCTATATAAAGAGCTTTTTCTAACTCATAACGTATTTCCAGCGGATCCATAACGGCCTTAGCATATTTTGTTACCGCTTTGACTAGGTTTATTGTGTCTATTTCTTGAATACCCAGCTGCCTTAACTTTAAATTGGGATATGAGTACATACTGACTTCTCTTTTTACTTGGCCAGAGATAATCAGCATTGGAATAGAGTCCAACCAAGCGCCTATGACTCCAGTCAGAGTGTTTGTCCCGCCGGGACCTGTCGTCACATTACATACTCCGATGTTATTAGTTAATCGCGCGTAGCATTCTGCCGCAATTGCTGATGCTTGTTCGTGGTGATTACAAAAGTAAGTCAATCCTTCGGTTTTTCCAAATGAGTCGTTCAGGTGCATAGCGCCTCCGCCGGTAATCATGAAAATATACTTTACGCCGTGACTTTTGAGGGTTTCGGCTACGTAGTCTGAAAGTTTAACTAGCTTTTTCATCTTTTGCCAATCTGACTGATAACAAAAGACAGTTATTAAAAAGTCTGATATTCTTCCTATTCTTCATACCGTCGGCATCAAATATCGCTCCTGCCCAAAAATAAGAACGATGCTCAAGATCGATGACTTTCTCCTCAATAATACAATAAATGCTTTTTTCCTTCAACTTCGCTCGTTGGGAAAATTCGTGGTCCAAAAAGTTTGTCCTACATTTGTTAATGGAAACAACTGTGTTATTGATTTTTTTGTCGGTCTGACTTTTTACATCCTTTTTATCGAAAAAAATATAATTAAATTTATGAACATCTCTCGAATGCTTGTCCCTTCCTTCGTAACCTTGGGTTTCGCGACCATATGAATCTTTAAGGCGCACCAGGTCTTTCTTCATTGGGGGCGTCTCTATCTCCATAACAAAAGTCTCTTCTGATAGGGCTTTGGTTGAATGAAAAACACCTGCATCATAGATTATTCCTTGTAAATGGCCAAATTCAAACCATTCCGTGAGAGTCGAAGTTAACACTTTTCCGGAAATAACAACAAGAGAGCTTTTTTTCCGCGGATGACAGTGCATTGATGTTTCATGACCTTTCTTGAGGTGAAGAATCCAGATCGCAACGTAATCATTTTCAAACATGAGATACTCATAACCCCAGGGTTTACACACCACTATATCCCGATAACTAGATTTATCGACTTTAGGCAACTCGACTGTTTTGAATTTCGATAGATTATTTCTGTCTGTTTCTGAAACAAAAATCCTTTTTATCATCTTTTCGCATTTAAGGTTATTAAGAGGTACTGTGATCAAATTTAAGGATAATTGCTTTCATCCAGGGAGCCATCGTCTTAAAATGAGGCGAGGTGATTATATTTCCATCAACTACGACATCTATCTCTAAGTAAACGGCTCCTGCATTAATAAGGTCGTCTTTACAACCTTTGTAACAAGTTGCCTTTCTGCCCTTCATTATGCCGGCCGAAATTAAAACCCACGGACCGTGACACACCGCGGCAATTATTTTATTTTTTTTATTCATCTCTCTAATAAAAACCAACACTGCCTTTATCTGTCTAACCCTGTCTGGAGCCTCATATCCGCCTGGTATAACTACTAAATGGTAGTCCGATTCCACAAGACTTAACGCATCCACTGTAGCTGTCAAGGGTAGTCCATGTTTGCCCTTAACTTCGGATTTATTTTTGGTTGCTATTTCTACGGAAAAACCCGCTTCGATCAACCTGTAAAAAGGATAGATCACCTCTGCCTCTTCAAAACCAGGTCCAGTTATGATTACCGCTTTTTTCATTAAATATTTTTAGATAACCAATAACGTTTGTTACTTTCACAGAGTTTTTTTAAATAAGTAAATTCTCGATCGTTATCTAAACACTGCCAAAATCCATCGTGTCTATAAACGTTGAGGTCTTTTTCAACAATCAACTTCTTAAAGACTTCATTTTCTAAAGTACATTCGTTATAGGGTGTAAGAAATTCAAAAATGTTTTTGTTTAGTACCATGTACCCTCCATTGACTAAACCTTGTTTGGCAGACAGCGTGGAAGTTTCATTGTACTGAGTCACTCTATTATTTTTTAATACAAATTCTCCGTAGCGAAAAGGCGGCATAATACCGGTTACTGTAACCGTTTTCTTCCTTTTTTCATGATGTTTTAACAGGCTATGGAGGTTAACACTGCATAGACAATCAGAGTAAGTCAGCATAAAATCGCTTCCGTCAATATATTTTTGACAGCGTTGGAGTCTCACACCAGTGTTTCCGAATTCGCCGGTGTTCACCAGGGTAACATTCCAATCTTCTTCTTGACTCTGATCATAGTGAGTTATATGCTGCGGTGCTCTTATGGTAAAGCCTATATTATTAGTGTAACGATCGTAGTTGAGAAAATAATCCCTTATCATATCTCCGTTCTTTCCTAACGCTAGAACAAACTCCTTAAATCCAAATTGTGAGTACCTTTTCATTATATGCCATATTATTGGCTTTTCGTCTATATATACCAGACCTTTTGGGATGAAATTAATTTCGTGTTTTAAACGGATACCCTCGCCACCGCAGAGAATTACAACTTTCATAATATTTTCTTATACCAATTAAAAACTCCAATAATTGATTTTATCAAATTAAACCTTGGATTCCAATGTAACCGTTTTTGGATTTTTGAATAATCAATAGACTGGTAGGAAATTTCGTTTTTGGCGCAATTTAAAATCTTATAATTTATTTTCTTTTTCAAATATTTAGAAATTAAATTTACTATTTCTAGTACAGAAAGCGTTTCCCTTGAACCGAAATTAAATACTTCACCCCGAACGTCATCTATATTTTTGGCTAGCAAAAGATAACCGGTAACAACATCTTTCACATATAAATAATCCCGCACGTATTTTCCATCGCTTCTTATATCAAGAGTCGTGCCTCTCACAATTGCTTTCATAATCGCCGGGATAATTCGAGAAAAATTCAGATCGCCCTCCCCATAAATATTGCCAAAACGTGTGATAATAACAGGAAGCCCGTATGTCTTAAAGTAAGATTGGGCGATCAAATCAGCCGAAGATTTTGACGCCTCATACGGATGGTCTCCGAGAAGCGGATCGCCTTCTTCATACTTATTCTTTTTTAGCTTACCGTAAGCTTTATCGGAAGAAGCTATGATAACGCTCTTTATTTTAGGATATAGCCTAGTACTTTCGAGTATGTTAACTGTCCCCAAAATATTGCTATACAAAGTTCTTCTTGGATTATAATAAGCAACTTCAACAAGAGGTTGAGCTGCCAGATGAAAGATGTAATCGATACTAAATTTTGTTACTAAATCAAGGACTGATTCATAGTCGCCAACATCAACATGCGCCATGTTGACTTTTTTGTCGAGTTTTTTAGTAAAAAAATAAGATCGCGGATTTGCAGTAAGGAATGTTGTTGTTACGTTTGCTTCCACCCTTACTAATTCCTCAACTATATGTGATCCCACAAATCCCGTACCTCCTGTTACCAAAATGTTTTTATCTTTGAATATTTTCATATTTTTAGTCCCATACTTTCCAGGGAGGATCAGTTTTCCATAACTTAATAAGGTCCTCGAGTTCTTTATAGGTGTCTACTGCATACCAAAAGCCGTCATGTTTAAAAAGTGACAGTTGACCTAACTTAGATAAACGGACAAGCGCTGGATGTTCTGTTTCGCCAGGTTTTAAGTATTTAAAAATTCGCCGATCAAAAACCATATATCCTCCGTTTACCAAATCTGAAAGTACCGGCTTCTCCTCAAAATGAAGAACCATGTTTTTTTTATTTACTTTAACGAGTCCGTACTTGGAACGTGGATGGACTCCTGTTATCGTGCCGATAGTTTTTTGTTTTTTATGAAATGTAACTACCTTTGCAATGTTGAGATCGGTTACTCCATCACCATAAGTTACCAAAAAAAACTGGTCTTCTTTGGGAATATATTTTTGACAACGAAGAATCCGCTCACCCGGCATCGTATCCAGACCGGTATCGACAAATGTTATTCGAAAATTATCCACCTCCCCACGACTGCGAAGATAATATCGGGTTTTATGATCAGCGGTATCGAGTGTAAAGTCAGAACCGAATGCCTTCTGATTCAAAAAATATTCCTTAATGTAGTTTGCCTTATATCCCAGCGCCAGAATAAAATCGTTATACCCATAGTAAGAGTATATTTTCATAATATGCCAAATTATTGGTTTTGTTCCAACAAACACCATCGGTTTCGGCTTAAACTCTGTTTCTTCTTTTAATCGTGTCCCGGTACCGCCGCACAGGATAATAACCTTCATTGTTGCAATTATATAATAACGCCCTTATAATTTTGTCTGCTATTCTTTATATGAGCTTCAAACATAAAGTCAGCGTTATTATCACCACTCGTAATGGCCTTATATTTTTGCGGTCATGCTTGCCAACTATTACCAAACAAATATATAAAAATATTGAAATCGTGATTGGAGATAATAATTCGACTGATGGCATAGAAAAATACTTGGCTAAATACTATCCTCGTATCAAATTTTATAAGAACTATAAAGATTATGGATTTGCTAAGGCAAATAATATCGCAGCAAAAGCGGCGACTGGATTTTTTTTATTTTTTATTAACAATGATACGGAACTTTTTCCCGATACGATTACAAATCTCGTTAAGGAATACGAAGATAATACCATCTTAACCGCCTACCAAATTCCGGCCCGTAACAAACGGCTACAAGGACGAGTCGGTGGAGGCATGGATATCTTTGGTTATCCATATCATGACGCAAATACTGACGAGACAAAACTATTTTATGCTGACGGCGCGGCTATTTTTATAAAACGGAAAGATTTTATTAAGATTGGCCTGTTTGACGAAAAACTCTACATGTTCCAAGAAGATATTGATTTTTCCTGGCGAGCACAAATGATGGGCTATAAGATTAAACCTGTCACCCTGGCAAAACTATACCATTACTATGGTGGGACCGCGCCGATAAACCTAAGCGAGAAATCTCAATACGTCTCAAGTACTTTCAGGCGATACCAAAATGAACGAAATGTTATCAGAAATATTCTAAAAAATTATAGTTTACCATTCGTTTTAATGACCCTGCCTTTACTGACAATCTTACACTTGATTGAAATATTTTTTTTTGCAATCCAGGGAAAATTTAGCGTTGCCAACTGTTATCTACGTGCATATTTCTGGAATGCTATTCAATTAAAAAACACACTTCAAACGAGAAAAATTATACAACGCAAAAGGCTCATATCTGACGGCGAAATAATAAAACGGCTGTATATCACTTACTCGAAGGTAAATATGGTTTTTCGTCTTAAGAAAGTTCCGACATTTACCTAGACGGATATTCTTTCTGAATATTTTTCATGCCTGTCAGGATTGTTTTTACATCTCTAGACACGGACTTCTTAAAGCCGCTTATAACAATAATAATTCTCTATAATTGCTCTCTCTCTTGGGCAATGGCAAAACACTTGTATTGAGGGCGATATTTTATTAAACTTATCAGATTATTTTCCGTAACTTTGAGACTACGAGATAGACATTTATGAATAAAAAATATGAGGCACAATAATTACTTTAAGAACAAGCGCGTGTTAGTCTTGGGAGGGACCGGAAGCATCGGCACAAAAGTAATAGATTCTTTAGTTACTTTATCTCCAAAAGTCATCAAAATCTTTAGTCGGGATGAATATAAACAGCACAAATTAAGATATAAGTATACCGACTTAAATTTTATCGATTATAACTTAGGAGATATTCGTGATATCGACTCACTAAATACTGTCTGTAAAAATATCGATATTATATTTCACTGCGCCGCCCTCAAACACGTACCGATATCAGAGGAGATGCCTGAAGAGTTTATTAAAACCAATATTCTCGGTAGTCTTAATGTGAAAAAGGCGGCGCTACTGAATAATGTTCCAACGATTGTCTCTATAAGTTCGGACAAGGCGGTCGATTCGGCTAATCTAATGGGTCTTACTAAAGCCGTACAGGAGAAAATTTTTGCCTCGCACTATCTTAAGGAAAAAAGACCCGGGGTACGGTTTATAAATGTGCGTTTTGGTAATGTCATCGGCTCACACGGTAGTCTTTTTCCCATTATCTATCACCAGATTATGAACAATCAACCAATCACTTTAACTCATCCGGAAATGACCAGGTTTTATATGTCGCAGCAAGAGGCGATCGACCTTATCTTATGGTCAGCGGTCAATGGCAACGATGGCGAAATAATAATTAAGAAAATGAAGTCAGCAAAAATTATTGCCATTATTAATGGTTATTTAAAATTGATGAAAAAAAAGCAGAATTGGCCAATCAAAAATATAGGTTTACGGGTAGGGGAGAAAATGCACGAATCATTAATTACCGAAGATAATCTGTACCGGACAAAGGAAAAGGATCAATATTATGTTGTCTCCCCTTATAATCCTAAAGAAATCATCAGTGACAAAATGCTTAACGCCGAGGGTTCTATTCAAGAGAAAAACAAATTTATGTCGAATAATAGGCAAAACTACATGTCGAATGCTGAAATTTCCTGTTACATTGCGGGGTTTATAAAATGGCAACAATTACATACATCTTATTTGTAAATCAACACGCTGACTTAACCATAGCAGTATAAGATATGAAAAAAAAAATAATTCAAATCCTTTGCCACACTCTAAACAACGACAAAGACTTATCTTATTACGTACATGGTAATTGGTGCACCCGAGCAGCAAAAAGTATACTTTCTAATTCAAAAGAATATCAATGTGAAGCTTGGTACGCCATTAGGAATAGCGATCGAGTTAAAATATTTACGAAAAATAAGATAACTTTCCGGCTTTTTCCCGCCACCACCTTACACCCGTTACTAGAATCATTCTACGGAATTATCTCTTCTCCGTCACTTATGTCAGCGATAAGAAAAGAGGATCCAAAGAACTGTATCATACATTTCCAGGGTGAACGCGGATCATTGCTTCATGAAGTCCTCACTAGGTACCCAAATTATCATACCGTCATTCAATATCACGGATACGGACAACCGGGTTATTTGGATTGGCTTGAAAAGCTGTTTATTACTCCGATCGAACGAAGAGATTTTCCGCGTGTAGCCCATTTTTTCGTGCACATAAAACTTCGACTCGAGTATCTTGTCCGAAATCTAGGCATCTCTTCGTTTAAGATTAGCTATCATAATGTAGGAGTTGACTTCACAAAATTTAAGCCAAGAAATAAACTAAAAGCGCGCCAGGCCTTAAAACTCCCGGCAAATGCGTATATCATGCTATATGTTGGTACGATGGTAAAATCAAAAGGACTCGATACAATTATAAAAACGTATAAAAAACTAAAACATAAATACAAAAATCTATTTCTTTTACTTATAGGAGCGCGCCCATTTGACCCACTTTATAGCCAGGCCGAGAAAGCGGCCGATCAATTGCTGAAAATCATTGATAACCAATTACTTCCACTCTATTATAATGCGTCTGACGTTTATTGTTTCTACGGAAACGATAAAACGAGAAAATACGCCGGCATAGGGACCGCCCCAACTGAAGCGCTTGCATCAAATTTAAATACGGTATCTACTAATCTTATTCATCTCCCTGACAAAATTATAAATACAGTCGGGTTTATTCCTCATAATGAACAGGACTTCGGCCAAAAAATTGAGCATTTAATTCAACATCCAACTTATAAATTCAACGCAAGAAATGCAATTGAGCCTTATACATCACTTTCATGCCTGACAGAAAAACTAATAGCGACATATAAAAAAATATTTTCGAACTAGGTATTAATTGCTTAGTTATTACATATATAATAGTTAAGAGATGAAAAAAACGATTTTAATAACAGGTGGACGGGGTTTCATCGGAATTAATATCATTCGGCGACTTTTGGCCACTTCCAACTATAGTATAACCGTCTTGGAACGGTCAAAAAACACAGATTTATATAGTCTCGTAATAGAGAAAAAATACCTTAGTCGGATCAATATAGTTAACGGGGACATTTTAAGACCGAAAACAATTGAAAAAGCAATGAGAAATGCCGACATAGTCATTCACGCGGCGGCAAATATCGGAACCTCCAATCCGCTTGCCAGTATCAACTCTATGGTAAAAACAAATGTAATTGGAACATCCATCATGCTTGAATCAGTGCGCAAATACCCAGTTGAGAAATTTATATTATTATCAAGTGCGGGGGTATATGCTGATAACAAGCTCGCAGTTACGACGGATGAACACCATGAACTTAACCCCATTTCTCCTTACACCGCTTCAAAGCTGGCCGGAGATTATATCGCGCGCTCACTTTATTACTCAAGTAATGTGCCGGTTATAATTTTGCGGCCGTTCAATGTTTACGGACCATTTCAACGAACTAATCAAATGATTCCGCTTTTTATCACTAAACTTATCAGACGACAAAAAATAACTTTAAACCACAGTGGATCGCAAACACGAGATTGGGTATACGTCGATGACGTTGCTAATGCAATAAGTTTGATCATCAAAGCATCATCTAAAAATGTCGTTGGCAAAATTTTTAACATCAGTACTGGTATCGAAACAAGTGTCTCAGATGTGGCCCGTATGATTCTTAAGGAGCTTTTACTTGACGATTCTTACTTAGCTTTTTCTAAATACTCGCAAACAGAGGTTCTAAGAAGCGTTGGCAATTCAACTTACATTCAGAATACTGTTGGTTGGAAGCCAGCATATTCGTTAAAAAACGGCATAAAACAAACAGTTAGTTGGTATAAAAATCACTCGCCCGAAAAAAACTATGGCAAAACTCTGGCCCAATAAACAGTCACTTATTCGTTTTTTAATCATAATTTTCGTAATCGGAATCGCGTCCATTATTCCTATCATACAAACCTACGGAAAACTTAATATCAGCTACGATACATTTATCCCTCCGATTCCCGAGAACTCGTTTAAAATGGGTTTTCAATGGATTGATACTTTGAATGGGAATTATATTTCAAATTCATATTTTATTTGGCTGGGTATACTGGCCGGTCTGAAAAAAATCGGTCTAGATATCTATCAAGCAAGTTTTACTCTTCAATTTTTCATCTTTTTTCTAAGCGGGTTGGGGGTCTATAACATATTTAACCTATTTAATAACAAAAACCGCCTCTATGGTCTGGTATCAGCTGTTTTTTTTATCTACTCGCCGCACTTATTAGACTTTCTAATTTATTATACCGGGACAATAGGCATTGTCTGGACGCTATATGTTTTTCTGAAGTTTATTAAAAGAAAGCAATTTGATACGCTCGATCCGGTCATTATTGCACTTTCTTTAGGAATAATAAACGACTTACCGAATCCCAAATATCACTTTTTACTGTTTATTGCTCTGTTAACGCTTATTGGTTTTTCGCTGTTGCTCAAAATATTAACTGTCAGAGATTTAAAAAAAAATGCCACTTCATTTTTTTTCATTATCCTCACCACTTTATTCATTTCCGTACCTTTCCTATATTACGGATATACTTTATCAAAAGGACACGGTCTTCATATTAATATCCGAAAAAACTACAAAACGACTGGAGAGGCGCTTGACTACGGCGTCGCCACAACCGACAAAATGATTAAGTTGTTTCATACGCCAAATTTAACCAACCGGAATGCAATACTTGTTACGAATCCTTTCTCTATTTTTACTTATTACCTGGTTCCGCTACTAGTGTTAGGACTATTTCCATTCCTGTTTTCAGCACTTAAGTCAAATAAAAAGTTCGGCCTACTGCTCTATATACACGCGTTATTATTTGTTTTTATCTCGAAAGGCACCAATCCACCTTTTGGATTTCTATATGAATATATTCTTTCTTCTTCGGCATTTTTTGCCTTTTTGAGAACAACCGCCGGTATAATTATTTTTTCCGGCGTTTTTTACGCATTAATATACGGGCTTATATACCAATTAATCGCTGAAAAAAAAACTGATATTCGGCGTTTGCGTTTAGTACTCTTGAGTATTATTTTGATAAACGGGTATGTTTTTTGGTCCGGAGAATTTTTCACCAATCATGAGGTCGGCAGCTCCATTAATCTAAAAGAACACGGAATCAAAATACCCTCAGATTATTTTACCTCGGCGTCTTTTATCAAAAAATTAAAACTTGACTCTAAAATTGACATCTATCCTAAAGCAACAAATTATCAAAATAATAACTGGGGCTATTTCGGATTTATAAACTACCCCTGGATTTATGACAAGCCAACGGTTTCGTTTGATAAAACTACCTTGGACGGCCAGATCAGTTCGACCACCAACTCTAACTATATTATCAACGATAAATCTTTGGAGCTCGGTATCGATCCTAAACGGTTTCTGAAAAAACCAGAAAAAAAAATATTTAGTTCGAAAATTATAGATATTTATCGGGTCGGTTATAATCTTTACCTTCCACATATCTACATTCCAAAATCAATTGAATTTAAGAAAGCGCTTACTGCTGCGGACCTCTTTGAACTGTCTTCCGGTCAACTAGCATTTATGGCAAAAAATGAATTGGCGTCGGCAAAGCAGATTATCAACTACTCATCAGCGAGTACTCCTATTGTCGAGTACAAAAAAATCAATCCGACAAAATATATAATTAGAATTCATCAGGCACGACAGACTTTCCCGTTAGTTTTTTTGGAAAATATGCATCCGGAATGGAGATTGACCGTTAACCAATCTAAGAAATCTGCTTTCGCTGCCAATGATACTCCCTTTATCGGAAATTATGAAGTGCACCCAGAGAATCTGGACGATCAAGCCAATTTGGAAGAAATTACGGACTACTTTAAAAACGGCTGGCTTTCTTTACCGGTGAACGCTTCTCAAATCCAATTTGTTTCGAAAAAAGTAAAGGGCACTATCCAAAATGATAACCTTTCTGACAATTCGACAGAGAATTTTTTTTCTCGCTATAAAATACCAGAGACACAACATCTCCAGGCTAACTTTTATGCAAATTCATGGATAATGAATCCGACTGAAATATGTTCACAGATTAATTGTAAGATTAACCCTGACCAGTCGTATGATTTGAATCTTGTTCTCGAATTTTTTCCGCAGCGCATCGCAAATACAACTTATTTTATAAGCATAATCACCATTTTGTTAATCGTATGTTCATTTGTTATAAAAAAATTTAAAATGTTCCTTAATGACTAATATAAAGTACCGGATTGAAGTTTTCGTTGAACTTGCCGTTTTTTTTTATATTCTATATTTTTTGCAAGATATTTTATTTTCTCCGGAAATTAACGAACGCTTTATTTTAATTTCCCTATTTTTATTTATTGCTTTAATAAAAAAACTTAACATCGAGCATCGGATTTATTATTTGTGCGGTCTCCTGTCGGTTGCTCTCATTCCTTTCTTTACAATTCTTCATTCGGAAAGAGTTTCCGAGAAGCTTGGTATTTGGGCTCTATTGTTTTTTTTCATCGGGGCAAGCGAAGAAATTATCAAATTATACAATGAGCGTTCAAAGAGGCTAACACTTGATCATATATTTTATCTTTTAAAGATTAATATTATTACCGGCCATTTCACTGTCGACTCATACTTGTTAACCACTTTTCACTCGCTAAGATCTTCAACGCTAAAATTGGTCACACAAACTATCTACTACACTAAATTATTTGTCGTTGACAAGAATCCTATAACGGCAAGCCAATGGATTTGGGTTTACGTGAAATCGTTTATGGTTTTATTTTTCGGACTTTTCTTAATTTTATTATTCACTGTCATTATTATGATGACCAATATATTTATTTCGGGAAAAAGAAGAGAACAAACTCGCCGTTCCCTAAATCCGGTAATATTACTTGTTGAACCAAAAATTATTTATCGTTCTTCTAGAATACTTATAAAAGGCCGCAATCTAGGTTGGAAACCTGACGATGAGAAACTAAGGCTTATGACCCAGTTCGGCGAAATAAGTAAAGATAATTGGACAGAAAGCGAGATTATTCTAACCGTCCCTCTTCATTGGAAAGATGGAATAATACAACTTTGGGTAGAAAAACCAATTACCTGGAACGGAAAGGCAATTATTGCAAAAAGCGAAATAAAAACAATTCAACTTATTCCCTCGTCAAATACGTTTACTCCACTTGACGACCTTTTTTTTCAGCAGTTAAAATTGCTAAGCAAAGAAACTCTTGAAATTAACGGATATGCCCCGTCAGGCAGCCATTGAGTTTCCTATTATATAATTTCTTACCGGACTTATATGAAAGCTTACACTGATAAAACGGCCCAGATATCGCCTAAAGCATCTATTGGTATAAAAACGACCATATGGAGTTACACTAAAATACGCGAAAACGTTCGCATCGGTGAAGAATGTTCAATCGGAATAAGAGTATATATTGATATCGGAGTAAGTATCGGAAACAGATGTAAAATACAAAACGGCGTCTCCATATTTCAGGGTGTCATTATCGAAGATGAAGTTTTTATCGGACCACACGTATGTTTCGCTAACGATAAAATACCGCGAGCCACTACTTTGAAGGGAAAACCAAAAACCGAGTGCGACTGGAAAATGTTGCCAACTGTTATAAAAAAAGGCGCGTCAATTGGAGCAAATGTAACTATTTTGCCAAACATCACGATCGGAGAATACGCAATGATCGGAGCCGGTTCGGTCATAACCCACAGCGTGCCGCCTTTTGCGCTCGTCTATGGCAATCCGGCCAAAATACGCGGCCAAGTAGATAAATCGGGCAAAGTTGTCCGTCGGGTCCTTAGTCATGAATCCAACCATAAAAAGTAATTTTTTTTATTTCAAGATCATCTGGCAGCAACCACCATATCGCTCCTTTATTCTTTGACACTGTGATCTCAACTGCATTAATCTGTTCAACCCCATTTAAAGTAATCCGAAGTAACTGCCAATCCGTTGAGGAGATAACGCCGGCATCGGCGAAGGAATCGCCGGGGCGGCTAACGACGGCATGGGCGATTATATCGTAACGGCTAAGCTCCCTTGTAAAAAGATTTGCGTTTAGTTTTAGCTCTACTACAATATCTGTCGCTTTTATCGGTGTTGAAAGAACAAGCTTCCACTTCCCGTCGCGCCTAAGAAACTGGTATTTTGCTTTTGTTCCGACCGATTTCATACCATCTAAGACAATTTTCTCTTTTGTAATATCAGTTATCTGTTTTACTTTCCGATAGTAATTATTTATATATATTGGCTTCGCTCTTCGTTGAAGAACGACTCCGATTTCATTACGATAGACCGGAAAATAATTACTAAGAATATACCGTTCAACTTCGTTTCCGATACCCGTAAAAATCACTCCGTCTTTTTTATCGTTAACAGCCAGGTATCTATTTAACCCCGCTCCGTTTTTTCCCCAGTGCGCTATAGACAGGTTGTTATAAATATTTATTATCGTATATTTTGGCTGATATTTTTCCAGATCCGCTATGGTACGATTGATAAAGCGCTCGCCGGCTATGAATTGGGCCGGATTAAGAATACTGTTTGGGGCAGGCATATTGGTTAACTGATTATAAGGACCCCAGGGGTATACAAAAAGCGGATCGCTTTTTTTTGCCCGGCTTACTATATAACGATAAATTTCTTCGTAGGCCTTTACGTCTTTATTCGGAAGAGGTGCGCCTACTTTAGGGTAATAAGTCGTTGAAAAAGATAACTGCGTCTTTACTTTTTTCGTTACTAATATTTCCTCTGTAATTCCTGAGACCTCTGTCAAGGCCAACCAGGCAGTAACAAATAGAAAGGCAACAATTATTATAATCTTCACGCGGGTTGTCCCATTTTTAAATTTCGCCACTAAATTACCGACTATTAATGTCAAAAGAAGCATGAAAGGTACCAAAGAATAAGTAAAATAGCCGAAGCAGGGATTATTTAAAGTTCTTTTGTAAATTAGGAACCCGTAAATAATCAGGATTGAGGCGATCGCTTCCGTTCTTGTTAATTTCCTTAACATATAATAGCGTCCGGCCAAATAGAAAGTACTTAAGATGTAGAAAAAAAATACAATGTACATATTCAGTTTTTGCAAAAAAAGAAGTGGTATTGCTTTTCCGAATAGAGAATAACTATTGCTTTGAATTTCACTTACGGCGTCGGCTAAGCGGGGAAAACTGTCTGGCGAACATGGAGATGAATAGTAAAAGCTTTTGATATACCCGAGTGTAAAACTTAGGTAATTACCAACGGCTCCGTTCATTAAAAGATATAATAAGAACGGGATAAGGGCGATTGTTTGGCCTAGCAAAAAACTACGATATTCTTTTTTTTCGAATGAAGCCATCCTCAACTTCCAATTTAGAACAAAAAAAATAAACACGCCGATGTTCAGCGCCAATCCGTATTCGAGGGAAGTAAGACAAGCCATGCCGCCAACTAAACCGGCCATCAAGTATCCCTTACTTGTTTTATGGTAAAGACTAAATATAAGAATAGCTAAACTTAATTCCGCCATTAAGTGTCGGATAGCGACATACTCAAAATTTATCCTGAATGGGAGACTAAGAACTAGAAAAATCAGGATCAGATATTTTTTTCCCAAGATATATCTCGCAACAAAGTAACTTATAATGACTCCGACTGCGGGTAAGAAAAAAAATCGGCTTATTAGCATTGCCATATACGTTTTCTGAAAGATGAGATAGGGAATGGCCTGCAAAAAAATAAAAAACCAACCGTACTGATAAAAATAATCCTTAAACATCACTTTAAGGTTGATAAAGTCATCGAGTGCACGCCAAGCCTCAACTGTATCTAAGTAACCAAAATGTGCGGAAATCGTAGACGTAAATGAAGAAAAGTAGCGCCAAATAAAAACGCCGTATACAACCGAGAGTATCAACAATAACAGATAATACCCACGTCTTGCCAAAAGAAACCTTCTGCTCAACAATGCGTGACTGATGATAAATATTATCCTATCATAAAAGGTATAATAAGACTTAATGAAAAGCGCAAAAAAACAAGCCATGCTACTTTTACTGGGTATATTAATGCTTGGTTTCTGGTTTCGTCTGCAGGGCATACTTCATAATCACTCTTTTTGGCAGGACGAAGCCTTCGCCGCCGATCTGGCCCGCGACATCGTCACTGGCAATAGAACTATCCTTCAGGCAATAGGCTTACTCAATTACCAACCGCTTCACGTAATAACGCTTGCTCTCTCAATGCGGTTATTCGGACTGACAGAATTTGCAGCGCGCCTGCCTTCCGTCATTATGGGAACTCTGGGAATCGCTGCCTGTTTTCTAGTTATTGCTGAACTGACAGAAGACAGTCTGGCCGGATTATTCGGGGCCTTTTTCTTTGCTTTTTCTCAAATGAATCTCACGAACGCAACTCAAGCCAAGCCTTATGTCTCAATCGAGACATTAACCCTATTCATATTTTTCCTGCTTTTGAGGCTCATGAAACGAGAAAGAAACGGACGGTGGATTCATACATTAATTATTATTCTTTTAATCTGGTCAAGTTTACTCCACTTCCTCGGATCGCTTCTTTGGCTACCTTATTTTCTCTATCTTGTTACCGCTCATAAAGGAGAACTAAGACGGTTATTGGAAAATCCTAAGAGAGTCGCCGTTTTACTGATTACTGGAGCGGGCATTTTTTTTGTTATTTCCGGGCCACTAATGATTCGAGCGTTTTTTATGGAACCGCAGAGAAGTCTTTTTTTTCCGTATAACAATATAACTTTCTTTCGCGAATTATTTTTACGGCAGTATTTCACTTTAACGTTTTCGGCTCTTTTGGAAATATACCTGTTATTGAAGGAAAGAAGAGCGTTTGCACTCTATATTACAGCCTTCTTATTTATATATCTTTATCTGTGGATCTTCAAGGAATCAACTCATAATATCCGCTATCTTTTGCCGGTTTTCGGAGTTCTCTGGGTGTTGTTTGCCAATTTTTGGTCGCGTTCAGCTAGGCTTCTAGCCGGTAAAAAAGAACCGGTAATCTTGTTTTTAATCGTCTTTATTTTTTTTATTGGCGGAAATAAAATCGTCCGAAAACCTTCCATTTATTACAGCCCTAATGCCGACCTCTACGGCGACGTTCAGAACGCCGACTATAAAAAGGCTTTTTCGCTTTTAAAAATAAAATATCCTCACTACAGCCAAATCACCCTGTTTAATAACTGGGGAGACGCTCAGGTGTGGTATCTCTCTGTCTCACCAACCGCTTATTTTATGAAAGGCACTTTCGCGATAAATCCTCGCCCGTACAATGTCGACGGCCATATGGTTTACGGGTCACTGGCACAGTTTCTTGCCCAAAAAGCCAAGCACCCAAGGGGCTTTCTTGTTGTTGAGGACTGGGAAAGTATTCTGCCCGAAAATATAAAACAATTTGCAAAAAATAATATGAAGCTTGAAGTCCGGGTAGAAAATCTTAAGGAATCACCAACCGATAAGTGGCCGCTTGAAATTTACAGCTGGGGACTGTAATCCTATGCTAAAAAAAAGCACGACCATTACTTTTGTTTTTATTTTTTCAACCGTCATTCAACTCATTAGTCAAATGGTAGTTACTCGAATGTTCGGCGCAACTACTAATCTTGACATTTTTCTTGCGTCGGTGACGCTTCCGACGATTTTTGTTACCCTCATATACAGTACCTTAAATGACGCTTTTCTGCCGCTTTACGGCGATCACCGGTCGGACGAGTATTTTTTTTCGCATCTGGCACTTCTGACATTCATCTCGACTATTTTTACGGGGATACTGGTATTCTTCTCGCCACTTCTTGCCGATCTTCTTTATCACGCGCGCGGACAAGTGTTCGTAAGACAAGTCGCTACCCAACTGACGATCATGACTTGGAGCATTCCTTTTGCCGTTATCACGACGCTCCTTGGAAGTTATTATTATCTTCGAAAGAATTTCTTACGTTTTCCTGTCTCGCAGGTTTTCGGCAGCATTTTTAATCTGATTTTTATTTTGCTCTTTGCACGGGTGGTCGGAATCTGGGCGCTTATTTTATCTTTTATCTTAAATATTATTTTTCAAATAATATTTATTGTTCCAAAAAATCTTTTTCAAATAAAATTTAAGACGGTCGCCATTAAACCTTTACTGATCGCCTGGATTCCGTTACTGATCGGTACCTTTGCACTACGAAGTGACGCGCTTATTATCAGGTCCTTCGGATCTAGCCTGCCTTCCGGCTACCTGGTCTATCTTAATCTCGTCTCTAAAATCTTTTCACTGGCAACAAGTGTCATGACTATCGGCCTGCAAGTGGTGCTGCTGCCGCATCTTATCGACTATATTTCACAGCGGGACTACACTCACGCTTTCCGCTATATTTTTAAAGCAAAAGTCGCCGCCCTAGTCATCGCCGTTGTGATTACCTTTATCCTTATTACCGTTTCCCCGTTTTTTATAAATCTATTATTCGTCGGCGGAAAATTCACCAAAGCAGACGCCTCTTTAACCATCCGACTTCTGTTGCCTTTTTCGTATCGTGGATAGCTGCTGCCAAAATAAATATAATATTTGGGCCTTTACCCGCCATAAGCTGGGGTTTGATTATCCTCTTGTTTACTGGCATAATTGGCAGTGAAGTTATATGGCAGATAGAAAAGCGCCGCTTAAAAAACCCGATCTCTCCATCGTAGTCGGTACAGTCAACCGACCGCAAATCCTCTTAAATCTTCTTCGGCAGATTATCGATTATAGACAGAACCTCTCTGTTGAAATTTTGGTATTTGATCAATCTGTCAGCAACAATCAAAAAAAGTCACGATCTGATATCGTTGTCTATTTTGATGACGATGTCGTCTTGACGCCAACGACTTTACACGCTCATTACTTTGCCTATAGTGATCGAAACGCCAAGGCGGTGGCCGGTCGGGTCATCAACGAAAAAGAAAAAAATTCAGTGATAATCAGCAGCATCCCAACCGGAAGAATCAACTGGTATGGAGCGGAATTTAGAAAAAACTTCTCCTCCATTTCAGCGTCTGTAGTTGATTTTCCCTATGGTTGCAACATGTCATTCCGAAAAGAAGTTTTAAAAGAAGTAAACGGATTTGACAATGCCTTAAAAGGGCCGATTTTCGCCTATAACGAAATTGACGTTGGAATTAGGATAAATAAAAAGTACCCGCGTTCTTTACGCTTTGTCCCCGAAGCGCTGGTGTATCATCTTCAATACGAAACCGGCGGAACACGCACCTATAAAAATAGCGAGATCAGGCTAAATGTCTTGTTTAATTACGGTTATTTTTTGGGCAAAAATTACACACTTTCACAAAATTTTGTTTGCTTTTTACGAAGGTTACCATATCAAATCTTTCGGGAGCCGGCGGCACTGCCTCATATTTTCGCCGGATTTTTTTCGGCAAAAAAAAACACGACCATGAAATATCTAAAAAATAATCTTCCGGCTATCGCTATTTTTATCTTCATTGTTTTACTTCGTTTGTGGCGAGTTCCACAGTTTTTCAGTTTTAACTTTGACGAAGAGTACCAGGCAACCCTCGCGTGGGAGCAGGTAAAGCACTTTCATAAAATCTGGATCGGAGTCAGCGCCTCCAATCTCAACTACTATTTGGGTCCGGGATTTACTTATCTTAATGCTTTCCTTTTTAAATTATCACAGGGAGATCCGGTTATTTTAGCCTGGTTTTCGGGTATATTTGGCATCATAACAACTTTAAGCGTATTGTACGTCGGGTCCAAAATCTACTCAAAATATATCGGTTTTATTGCCTCTCTCATCTATGGCGGTTCGGCACTCATTAACTATTACGATCGGCGTTTTTGGAATCCTACCGCCATCCCTTTTATTACCGTTTGGATGTTTTATAGTTTAGTCAGGGGGCGAAAAGATGCACGCTGGCTTATTGTTTCCGCCTTCCTCATCGGCGCCGCCTTCCACGTTCATCTGTCATTAATGATATTTTGGCCAATCCTATTGCTGGTTATCTGGCAGAAGCGAACGGAGATCAAACAGCACACCCGAATCATGATGGCCGACGTATATTTACTCGTCACTTTTCCCTTGCTGATTTTTGATATCGTACATAAATACGATAATTTACTAGCGCCGCTCCGTTTTTTTCAGCTGATTAGGGAACCTAACCACTCGCCGCAGTTATTTATTATTTGGAATCATTTCCTAGTCTTTTTTAATTCGCTTGGCCGAATTATCTTTCTTAGTTTCGGAACAAATATTCAGGAAGAACAAAACCTCGGTCAGCACGGTCTTATGACCATTCCATTTGTTCTTATCTCGTTATTTTCCTTTCTTGTTTTCCTGTGGTTTCTTTCCCAAAAAAAGAACAGCTATCAGAATCAACTGCTCTCTTGGACTCTCCTTTTGTCTGCCGCGTCGCTTATTGTCTATCCGGGTGTTGCCGGCGAGTATTACCTTCTTTCCTTTATTGTTCTTTTTCCTTTTGTCTTAGCCGTGTTTTTGAGTAAGTTACCCAAGTTTGTTACCGCCGGTTTACTAACTTTATTCCTAGTTTTTAATGCGGTAACTGTCTTTACCACGTCCCAAACCCCTTATGGACTCTCGACAAAGAAACGCCTTATTCAAAAGGTTATGAAAATTGTTGACGGTAAAACATATGTCTTGGAAACCTACGGGAAAGATCCGAGAAAATATCATCCTTACGGCGGGTGGCGCTATTTATTTAAAATTTACGGCAGAACGCCGACGCATAGTTTTGCCGATGAATTTTTTGGCTGGATTTATCGGGACGAACTCTCAACTAGAGACTCTCGCCTTCGTGTCGTTGTTTCCGAGGATATTCCGTATCAGACACCACTGAATGTTATTGCTCGATTTCACGAAGGCGCGTATTATGCGTATGTGATTGAAAATAACTAAGAAACCATGATCCTTTTGTAATCGCTGGTTACTATTTATTATACTGTGTACTGATACCAAAGCTTTTTTGATCCAAGCCTGGTGATATAAGTAATATGACAAAATTTCCGCTGACTGTTATTATCCCGGTCAAGAACGAGGAGAGGAATATCGAAAAATGTCTGACGAGCGTTGCCTGGTGTCAGGAAATTATCGTCGTCTCAATGGGGGACGACGCAACGGCAAAGCTGGCTAAAAAACACGGAGCGCTCGTGTTTGAGCGTCATCAACAAGACGCCGATAATTTTTTGGCTCTGCAGGACAATGTTAATTTCGCCATCGACCAGGCTTCATGCAACTGGATACTTCGCCTTGACGCTGATGAGGAAATGACTGATAAATTACAGCTCGAAATAATAAGGACGCTTTCGCAAACTGAACTGGAAGCCTTCGGAGTCCCGCGCCGGCAATACTTCTTTGGCGGTTTTTTAAAAGGCGGGGATTGGGCATTTGACCGGTTGGTTCGAATTTTTAAAAAAGGTAAAGCTCGGTATAATAAAAATAACTTGGTCCATGAACAGCTTGTAGTATCGGGAAAAATAGGCTATTTGAATGAATCATTACTTCATTACTCACATCCATCTCTTGAGACTGCTCTTTCGAAATTCAATACCTATACTTCGCTTGAGGCGCGCGATCTTACCGATTCTTATTACGTCGCGCTTTTTAAGCTGTTTACTCAACCGCCTTATATTTTCCTGCGATGGATGTTTTGGCATTGGGGAATACGCGATGGATTGCGCGGAGTGGTAGCGGCCTCGTTTCGGGCTTTTTATAGCTTTTTACTTTACGCGAAGTATTTGGAGGGATTTAAGAAACACCATATCTCTTCAGATCGGCCTCAATCATCATCTTAACTAATTCCTTAAATGATGCTTTCGGTTCCCAGCCTAGTTTGTCTTTAGCTTTTTTTGGATTGGCTTTTAAGCTTGGCACTTCGGCCGGCCGCTTGAAACGCGGGTCGATCACAATGTAGTCTTGCCACTTCGCGATGCCGGCCGCGGCGAACGCGGCTTCGACAAATTCTTTTACGCTATGATTTTCGCCGGTACCAAGAACATAGTCATCTGGTTTTTCCTGCTGAAGCATAAGATAGATCCCCTCGACGTAATCGCCGGCAAAACCCCAATCCCGCCTGGCCTCAAGATTGCCTAAGGCTAATTTCTTTGTTAAGCCGGCTTTGATACGGGCGACTCCGTCGGTTATTTTTCTGGTGACAAACTGGAGACTGCGGATAGGGGACTCGTGGTTGAAAAGAATGCCATTAGAGGTAAAAAGATTATAGGACTCACGGAAATTTACCGTCATCCAATATGCATACAGTTTTGAAATACCGTATGGGCTGCGCGGATGAAACGGAGTCCCTTCGTCCTGATAACCGTTTGTGTGACCCAAACCAAACATCTCCGAAGTCGAGGCCTGATAAAAACGGGTCGTCGGCGCAAATGTTTTAATCGAATTAAGAAGGTACAGTACTCCCAGTGCGTTGACTTCGGTCGTCAGTTTGGCCATTTCCCATGAATGACCGACAAAGGATTGAGCCGCCAGATTATAAATTTCCTCCGAACGAAGATTCTTGATAACATTATAGAGCGACGACTCGTCGGTAAGATCTCCCTCCACGTATTCGACTTGGCCGGTAATACCGAGATAATCTAAATTATCAAAATTCGGATTGGAGTACCTTCTTACCAGGCCGTATACTTTATACCCTTTTTCGAGAAGAAACTTGGCTAAGTATGGCCCATCCTGTCCTAATATTCCGGTTATAAGCGCGCTTTTTTTCATGGTTAGCTACAAAATTCACTAATTATTTTATTATAAAGAACGTCTTGTCTAAATACAACCTATCTTGTCTAGTCAAACTGTTAGAATAAAGGTATGATGGATCGTTTGTATTCGTTTATAAAAAAACCGACCAGCCAGGATGTCATCATTAATACTCTCGGCAACTATCTAAATGTTTTTTTTACCGCCTTGTTCGCTCTTATTCTCGTACGCATTCTGTCACCGTCACAATACGGTGTCCTAAGCGTCTTGTTGGGAATAGCCTACGTATTAGCCAATCTACTTGATTTTGGCACAACGGCGACAATCTATTCCTATCTGCCGGTTCTTTATGAATCAAGGTCCCATCGCCTCTATCCATTCATCAAAAGCACGTTTTTTTATCAATCGCTCTTTTCTTTTATTATTATCGCCTTATTATTTATTTCTTTTCCGTATCTTGATCGGATTTTTTTTAGGACGCACGCCCCAGTCTGGGAGCTATATCTGACTGCTTTTTCGGTATTATTTTTAATTTGGCAGAACTTTGTCCAAAACATTCTGTTTGCGGCAAAAAAATTCATCCGCACTAATATTTATTTAAACCTTGCCAATGTCCTAAAAACACTGGCCGTACTATTTCTCATGGTCACCAAAACCATTACCATCGGCTCGGTCATTTTTGTATTTGGTATACTCGGGCCGGTTTTATTTTTTTTGCTCCTGTTTTTGGAAAAAAGAGAGTTGTTTTTTGTTTTGGCGGCCGCCAAGGTCAGACGTGACGAGTTCCGATTCGGATATACGCTTACTTATTTTATCGCCTCTCAATTTTTTAATTTAGGCTTACGCATGGATCTTTTTCTTCTTTCTTACTTCCGTTCAAAAGCCGAGGTCGGATATTACGGCCTTTCCCAGAAAATTATCCTAACCATTATTACCACGGTTGTCAGTATCACCCAGGTACTCTCACCGGCTTTTTCAAAAATCAAAAATAAAAAAGACGCCAGACATCAGCTGAAACACGGATTTTTATATTTACTTCTTCCTAGCGCTTTATTTTTGCTTTTATATATTATTCCAAAAGATGTCTATGAGTTGTTTTTTACGTCTAAGTTTGCTCGTACCGTCTCAATTACGAAGGACTTGAGTCTGCCGTTTATTGTTTACGCCTTGGGCAGCCTTCCCACTCTTTTTTTGCTTTATACCGCCAAAAAGCCTATTTTTATTCTCATCTCAAACGTTATATTCTTCATTCTCATAACGGCTGTCTGCTATGAACTCATTCCTCGCCTTGGCGTTCGTGGACCCCCGTACGCTATTTTTATCGCCATATCGGTTGCAACTTTCATTCAGATTATCGCGTCAATACGAGAGTACGAACGGCTGCCGACTTTATAGCTTTTCCCACCGTTCAAGCGATACTCCGCGTTCGCCAATTACTTGAGCTCTGATATAGCCATTTTGCCGCAGAATCTTCGCGTAGTCGTTGCCATAAATTTCGGCCGTGTAGGGAACAATGTATATTATTTTTTCATAAGTGGCCTTCTCAATGGTCCGCAGCTCGGCCGTTCTCTGTCTCGGAGCATAATAATTTAAAACATCAGCCGAGGGAAGGATCATATAAATTTTTGTGTTCGAGGGAAGACGCCTGGTCAGCGCTTTCCAGTTTTCACGATGGAAATTGGGCCGCAACAAATATGTCAAGGTATAGGCCGTAAAGATGAAGGCCGCTAACACACGGTGTTCTTTTTTGGCTCCGCCAATGGCAATCAGTAAAGATAGAACCGGCAAGAGATACAGAAAACGAAAATATTGAAGAAGCGGTGAGAAAAAGGAAAAAATAATTGCTAACGCAATCGGGGCAAAAAAAAGAAAACCAAGAAAGAACTTTTTTCTGATCCCGTTCCAGACCGTCGGTACTATAACTAAAACCGAAAAGGCAGAAACGATGTAGTAGAGAATTTTTGGCGCAAAACTGATCCGCCCGGTCACAAACTTTAAGGAAATCAGTAACAGATTTTTCATATTTATTCCACCGAGAACATTTTTCCAGTACAATACCGCTCCTAAACTTGTTTTGGCATTTAATACCTGCACACGAAGCAGAGGAGATAAAAGGATAAGCGAAGTAATGAGTCCAAGTGAGGCGAAACCGCTCTCCTTCCATCTCCTTTTTACGAGAAGATAACCCAGGCAGCTGACGATCAAAAAGGCCGAACCGTAAAAAGTCATCATTCCCAAAAACGAAAACAGGATAAAACCCAGGTTGTCAGTAGGTCTTTTTTCACGGTTGACAATGCCGACAAAGAAATAAAGGCTGGCGGTCAAAAAAAAGACGGCCATCATGTACATACGGGCCTCTTGCGAGTAATAAACGATCAGCGGATTTAGTAAGAACAATAGACTGCTCCACAACCCAACCTGCCGATTTTTTAGCCGGCAGCCGATACGATAAACCACAATGGCTGCCAGCAGGCTAAAAATTACCGATGGTAATCGAAGCGCCGCTTCCGAACTGCCAAAGACAGCTGTCCAGATTTTGAGAAAAAAATAGTAGAGCGGGGGATGAAAGTCAAAAACGGAAAATTTTTCGGGAATCTCCAACAAACCATACGTTCTTACCACTTTGGCAGTAACACCCTCGTCCAACCAGAGAGATTGATTTAAAGAAATAATCCGTAAAAACAAGCCGAAAAGGAGAATGAGCGCCAGTCTCTTATCTATTTTTTTCATAGCCCGGCTTGATGATATATTACCCGTTTGCTATACTTTAACACAACCTGCGGGATTAGTTAAATGGTTTAATGCCACCCTTCCAAGGTGGAGATACGGGTTCGATTCCCGTATCCCGCTCAAAATTGAATTAAAAAATAACTGAGCTGAAAATTCCAGAAGAATTTATTGGCTTAATAAGAAAAAAATGAATCTAAAGGATGTCAACTATGCTAAAGATTGTTTGATTAATAAGATTAAATCACTTGAGAATGATTATAAAAGAGCTTACTTCAATCTAAATCAATATAAAATTCAACCAAGTCCTTTTCCAATTTTAATGTTTACCATGTCGGTATTAGATTTCTTATCTGCATTATTGAAGGGCTGGAGCGAATCCAGCCCGAAGATGAAAAAATTTCAAACTAACAGAATGATAGATTTTTGCGTCATTAACTTAGGATATGGTCAAACAGAGAGTAATGTATTAGTTAAGGTTCACCGCCACTCTCTTATGCACACAAGTGACCCACGAATTATGCGAGACGAAAAAGGCAGGCTGTATTCTTGGAGAATTATGCCTATAAATTCGAATCACATGCGCCTTAATCCAATTAACAATACTCGTGTACAAGTGAACATCCTTGATGTTGGAATCGGTAATTTGATCAACGATTTAAAAATGTATTTAATTAAACGTGACGGATACTTTGAATCTTTAGATAACGATACTCAAATTCAATCAAATTATGCGCAATGTCTTCAGGAACTTGATTGTCAAACTATATAAAATACGGAGATTAGCTTAATACTCTTTCCTCAACTTCTAGAGGGTTAAGAGAATTTCAATGAAGAGGTGCGGTTTAAATAAAAGTGCGTATCCCGTTTTAAGACTAACGAAGAATCTCTCCAACGATAGATTTTTTAGTCAATAACTCCCGCAAATCTTCAAGCGGTGAGTAAATGATCTCAACGGTTCCAGCCGCCGTCACCGGAAACGACAGGGATAAAGTATCTTTTTTGACCGGAATCTTTTTACCGTTTACATAAACTATAAATCCGTCCGGACTTTGGATGGCCTTAAATGTCTTACCAACGTCAGGCGCCGACAAATTGAATCTCGCTTTATTTGGGTCTTCGTAAAAAGACACCGCTGGAATAACCGAAGAACCAACATATAAGCCGTAGATTGGGACAGCGTTGGGATTAACGTAAAAAAATCGACCGTCGTTTGCCAACAATTTATATTTGTCCAGCCGGGAAGGCGAAATAAAATATTTGACACTCAAGTCTGACCACCGCTTATCATAAAGCGTAACCCTTGAAGTCTCAATCGCGTTTATATGTGACCCCTTATCAATCTCTCCAAAGAGTGGGTTAACACGAATAATGTCCTTATACACGTCTCTATAGTCAATCGACGGGCGACCGAGATAAGAGGCGACTTTGACGGGAACAAAGGTATTGTACCCTTGGACCGCCTTTATGCCAACAACCGTCGACCAAGAGGACGGAATTAGTTTAAAAATACTTTGTAAATATTCAAAATTGGCCTGCTCCTTTTCGGTAAAAAAAGTATTCTCCTTAGAAAATGGCGGCCTTAATAATATTGCCGACATATAGTTATGAAACCCATAATAGGGTATTACGTCGGCAGCCGTCTGTACCCGATAGAGCTTTGAATCAATATTTTTCGGGAGTATAACTGATGTCGGGATCACCTTTGACGGAACAAAGTAAGTATGCGCATAATTCACCACCAACCCTTCAACGACTACATAAACCAAGAGTATCGGGAAAAGGAATTTTTTCTTTGTTGCCGCAATATATACAATAACTGACAGAGTCATCAGAAGAAAAAAGTTAGCCCCTATAAGTCTACCGGTCGCTGTAATCGTCGCTGCATCAAAAAATAAATTCGGGCCTCTGTGTTTAACCGCATAATAAAGCACCGTAAATACTCTGGTAAACAGACGGCTATACAGCATGAGCCCTGCACCCAAACAAAGAAGCGGAAACAAAAGATAGATTTTGTTTATTTTTAATACTTTGAAATTTGCCAGAATATACTGTCCGTTTTTCGCAATTTCAAGACACATGAGAATATGAATTACAACAAAAATCTGTCCGGCGCCCCGCAAAAAAGGAAGATTGATAAAACCCGTTGCCGAAACAAGAAGAAGAAGAAAAATCGGAATAATGCCTTTTGTCATCTGTCGCTTTAAACTAAGAAGAACGGTTATAAAAAAGACGAGGGGAGAAATAAGAAGCACGCTTGTTGGACCGACATTCCAAAAAGAGCCGTTGCGAACATAGCCTAATAAAAAAGGAAATAACAGCTCAAGAAATTGAAATGGCCTTACCGGACCGATAGCGACATACTCCTTCCGGATGGTTAGGCGGGTCGATTCCAAAACGATCGGCATCGCCAAAAGAAAATACCAGGAAACAAGAATAAAAAGAATTATATAAAATAGTGCAATTTTTTTAAGTGGGATTTTAAGATAAAATAAACCGAAAATTAGTCCCAAAATATAACCAAAAAGGACAAATTGAAAATGTCCGCCCAAGGTCATAAGCACTCCTAATACAAGCGGTATCAGCCATTTTTGTTTACGATCTAAATACTTTAAACTCCACATAAACAGTCCATAGTGAACGATAACGAGCATAATCGTCGGGTTGGAATAGCGAATAAATCCGCTTCCGGAAAAAAACAGCACATAAGCAAGAAAGAGTGCGATCCGGTTATTTTTTGCAATCTCGTTAAAGAGGAGAAAAAATCCGGCTAGAAATACGAAAGTCGAAATGCCGGTAACTAACGCCAGAGAAAACGGATAGGGCAGCAAGAAAAATATATTATACGGATGAAGATTGCCGAGTCCGATATCAAAAGCGAAGGGCACGCCCGTAAATATATTGGGGTTATACAGCGGTAAGACTCCTTTAGCAAGCCACTTCCCCAAAAAAATTTTGTTGGCTAAAAATAAAATAATCGTGTCGGTGGAAAGATTGATGCGAAAAACATACAAAATAAAAACGGCACCGGCAGTCAAACCGACTGTCAGAAGAGGAAAATGCTTTGTTAAAAATCGCATAGATTATTTGACAAAGAGGTTGTAGTAAATGATTTCCGCGATTGCCCTGACGCCGTCTCTCCAACCGATTTTTTTTCCTTCCTCATAAGTTCGGCCCGTATAAGAAATACCCACCTCATATATTTTAATCGAAGGAATTTTGGCAATTCGAGCAATAATTTCCGGTTCGAAACCGAACCGGTCACTTTTCAACGAAGGCGCGATTTTCCGAATGATTGATCCTTTAAACGCCTTATAACCAGTCTCCATATCGGTCAGATTAAGATTGGTCAGCATGTTGGAAAAAGTAGTCAGCAGCCAGTTTGCCAAAGAATGCCAATAATAAAGAACCCGATGCGGTCTGTCACCGACAAACCGCGAACCGAAAACTACATCGGCCCCTTGTTTCAGAAACGGTTCAATCAGTAACGGGTAGTCGGACGGGTCATATTCCCGGTCAGCGTCTTGCACTAAGACAACATCTCCCGCTGTTTGCGAAAAACCCTTTCTTAACGCCGCTCCTTTGCCATGATTGACCGACCCGTCGAGCACCGCAATACTGTACCTTTTTTTAAGGGCTAGCAGTTGGTCTTTCGTTGCGTCCGTCGAACCGTCGTCAACGACGATTACTTCTTTTTTCAGTCCGCCGGTATCAGCCGTAAAGACTTTTTCTATAACATGACTTATGTACTTACTTTCGTTATAAACCGGGATCACTATTGAGATGGACTTGAGTTTCATAACGGTTAATAATTCCATCCGCGCGGATGCGATTGATACCACAAGACTAATGACTTTACGCTTGCAGTAATGGTCCGTTTAGGCGACCAGTTTAAAAGTTGCCGTGCTTTTTTGTTTGTCGCCACCAAACGTGCAGGATCTCCGGCGCGGGGGACAGTTCTTTTGATTTCAAAGGTATGTCCGGTAATGGCTTGTACCTGATGAACTATTTCCAAAACTGAACTGCCGGTATTTGTACCCAAGTTGACGACTTCGCTTTGGCCTCCGTTTGATAAGTATTCCAGTCCGGCAATATGGGCTTCATTCAAATCAATGACATTGACGTAGTCACGGATCGCTGTTTTATCCGGTGTGCTTACCTCGGGAGAAGTAAGATAAAACGGCTCAAGGCCGAGAGCGCCGCGTACGGCATTTTGCACTAAATGCGTCGAGGGTTTTTTTGAATCACCCATAACGCCGTCATCCGAAGCGCCGCAAACATTGAAATAGCGAAGAATCAGATAATGAAGTCCTTTCAGCTTGGCGTACCACTCGATGATTTCTTCTACCATTTTTTTTGATTGACCGTAGACATTAATCGGCTTTAATCGGTGTTTTTCGTCAATCGGAATATCCTGTGGCTCTCCATATACGGCCGCCGTTGAAGAAAAAATAAGGCGTCGAATACCCGACTTGGTCATCTGTTCGAGTAAATTGACCGATCCGGTAATATTGTTTGAAAAATATTTATGGGGGTTTTTCATTGACTCGTCGACCAGGCAGGACGCGGCATAGTGAACTACCGCGTCAATTCCTTTTTCCTCCAGGAATAAGGAAGACAAATCATTACACAGATTTATCTCATAAACACGAATCTTTTCCTTGCCAAATTTTTCCGTTAAAATTTTAAGCGGCTCTCGATAACCGGTCATAAAATTATCAACGGCCACCACTTCGTGTCCTTTTTGAAGCAGTAAATAAGCGGCAATTGAACCGATGTAACCGCCGGCACCGGTCACCAGTATTTTTGACATAAAGTTATTGTAACAGGTTTCGTAACTTTTTAAGTTTACCGAAAGGATGCCAGTGAATCCGTCTTTCGGCGAAAAAAATGCCGCCGAATACTAAAAGTGAACCAAAGAAAAAATACGCATTTGGATACTCATGCACCAGCGGAATGGCGATAATAATTGCTGCCACCGGATCGATATAAGAAAACATACCTACCTCCTGGGCGTTAATTTTCGACAAGCCGTAATTATATAAATAATAAGCCAGCGCCGATGAAAAAATTACCCCAAAGACAATACCTGTCCACCCGGCTACATGCAGCGTTGTGATCGACCATGACTGAAACTCCCGTAGCATAAACGGTAGAAAGGTGAGGGCGCTAAAGAAAAAACTGATAAAAGTAACTTGGTAGACGGATATTTTTTTCAGAATATTCTTATAAAACAACGGGTGAAGCATCGCGCCAAACGTTGCTATGACAAAGTAAATATTTCCCTCAACCTCTCCAAATACCAATCTCTTGCTGTCAAGAAAAATAGGCGAGAGAATAATCACCAGTACCCCGGCAAGCGAAACAAGCATACCCGTAAGTACTTTACGGTTTGCTTTTTCATGAAGAAATAATACCGATAGAAAATATAAAAAGACCGGACCGGCCGAGGCGATAATCGGCGCGTTGATGCTGTCGGCTTTTTTTAGGCCTAAAAAAAAGAAGGTAATATTTACCGTAATTCCAAAAAATGCACCGAGCAAAAGCTCGACCCATTCTTTTTTTGATAAAGTATGAAGACTCCATTTTTTCACCAACGGAAAGAAAAGGAGGGCGGCGAAAAAAAAGCGGATAAAAGCCAAGGTAAACGGCGGGATATCAGTCAGCGCAAATTTAAAAACCGGCGATGCTATGCCCCAAATAATATTGGCAACAATCAGGGCAAGAAAAGGATTCATACTTTTTTATTTTTTTGGCTAATGTAAACGAGAAGTTCGGCAATTATGCCGGTCATAATAATTTGCACGCCAACGATAATCAATAGTATTGCCAGTAGTAAAATCGGCCGCCGGTATAATAGCCGGCCGGCGAAAATCCGCTGATAGCCTAAATTTAAGGCGATCAGTGACCCGATCGAAAAAAAGATGGAACCGATCATCCCAAAAAAATGAAGCGGGCGTTCGGAAAAGCGGTAAATAAAATAGGTCGTCATCGTATCAAATAAACCGAAAAAAAGTCGCAACAGACCGTATTTTGATTTACCATATTGCCTGAAATGATGAATAACCTTAATTTCGCCGACCCGAAACCCGTTTTCATGCGCAAGAATCGGCAAAAAGCGATAATTATCACCGTATAACGGAATTTCCTCAAGGACGCATCGCCGCATGGCTTTAAAACCGCAGTTAATATCATGGAAACGTGAATGCAGAAACGGCTTTAATAGGATCCGGTTAAAGATTGCCGAAGGCAGACGCTTGGAAAGCGGATCTTGGCGGTTGATCCGCCATCCGTTTACAAAGTCGAGCCCGGCCCGTATCCTTTCCAAAAAACGGGGGATGTCTACTGGATCATCCTGAAGATCGGCATCAAGGAACAAAATAATTTCGCCAGTCGACGCATTAAATCCGTCAATAAGCGCTTTGCCTTTGCCAAATCGTTTACGGTGACGGATAAGATGATAAGTAGTTTTTAGCGACTGCAATCTTTCCGCCGATCCGTCGGTCGAACCATCATCAACAAAAATCAACTCATATTTTTCTTTTTCTCCGGCGAGCACCCGTTGAAGTTGCTTAGACAGTTCCAGTAAGCTGTATGATTCGTTGTAAAATGGAATTAGAATTGAAATCATACCTCGGCTCCTTTTTTTTGATAGACCTCAAAATTGTTACTATGATAAATCAACTCAAAGTCCTTATTTTTTTTTTAGCTGTTCGTAGACTGGAATAAGAACGTTTTTTTCGGGGTAGTCATAAATTTCATTTAGTCGTAAAACTACATAGTCGGCGTTTACATATCTATCGGAAAATAAGTAGAAATATTGCCGAGCGGTAAAAAAGGGAGCCAACTGTCCGGTGGAGGAGACTTTTAGTTTCTCGGATTTTAAGGCACTGGCCCACAAACTTGCCTCGGGCGCCTCTTTTTGCGGGTATTTTAACGGATGGATCTCTTGTTCCCAAGCCAAAGGCAACGGACCTTTTGCATAGGCGAAAACAAGGCTACAAACAAAAATAATTATGCTTATGATTAGCGTTCTTTTTCCTGCCTCTCTCGCATTTTCTGCGCGGGTAATGATTTTATAAGCGCCGAAAATACTGGCGATGAAAACAAACGGCTGGATAACCGCGGTGTAATGATAAATGATATTCTGCATATTGCCGTTATTTGACAATAAGTTGATGGCAAACTCGGGGGCGGCGATAAGTAAACTTGGGGAAAGAATGGCGAGAAATCCAAGTGGCCCCAAGATAAATAAAAAATAACGGTAGGTCTCGGTACGAAAAATATAACGGATGAGCGTTGCTGGTTTCTTAAAAAAACCGGCGATAATACTTATCGGCGAGTCACCAAAATCGCTATAAAAATTAAAGGCGAAGTGATGATTCCCGCGAAAATAAGGGATGATAAACAAAAACGACAGAAGCGACCAGACGATGCTGACGAAAATAATAATTGATCCAAACCAGTATTTTTTTAAAAAAGATAATTTTTTTTGTTTCTTAAACGAGTAATAAAGAGTATAAGCTCCAAAAATAACGGTGGTCAAACCGATCTGTTCTTTCGTAAGAAGGCTTAAAAGAAACAAAAGGAAGCTGGCCCGATATTTTTTTACCAACCAGAAGTAAAACATCCACAACAAAAAACTGGTACTTAAGGTAACCGCATGAAAATCAAAAATATTTGCCCGCTCCATCGGTGTAAAAAGCAGATAGGCCAAGGAAAAAATAAAAGCGAGCAGCCGTCGATACCGGTAGTTATTTTTTCCGAACTCGTATAACACGATTTTATAGACCGCCAATGCTCCAAGCGCCAAAACAATCGTTTGTGCAATAAGAAGCGTTTCCGGTCCGCTATGGATAAAGTATAAAGGCGCCATAAAAGCGAGAAAAATATCGTTATGAATTGCCGTCCTTTTGATCTGATCGGCGCCGAGCGGATTCGTCAACTCCAGGAAACGACTGGGGTCCAGGGTTTGGATGCTTTTGTAGGTATTGAAGACTGTCTGATGCATAATGCCTAAGTCGTAATATGACGCGTACAGCGTCTGATAACGCAAGATACTAAAATACGAAAAATAGCCGATGTAAAGAGTAATCGCCGCCAAAAGAAGAATCCCGCTCCACCATCTAATTATCAGTTTCATTATTACTTATTGCCCGAGTGGAACTTCTCATGGACTTCACGAAGACGGACATTGGTGACGTGGGTATAAATCTGCGTTGTCGAAATATTTTTGTGTCCCAGCATTTCCTGAACCGAGCGCAGGTCGGCTCCGTGCGACAACAAGTCGGTTGCATACGAGTGACGAAGTATGTGCGGGCCGATACGAAAGAGGATGCCGGCCTTTTTTCGATATCCGTCAATCATCCGCTCAATCGACCGAACCGATAAGCGCCTTTTCTCATCGGTCAAGCCTTCCTTAGCCTTTGGACCGGAGTAGCGGATGAATAGCGGTCGATAGGGATCATTACGGTCCTGGAGGTACTTGTTAAGCCAGTCCTTAGCCCGACGCGAGAGAAAAACCACCCGCCCTTTTCCGCCTTTACCGATCACCCCAAACTCTCCGGCCTCTGTATTGGTTTGCTCACGGTTGAGGGCGGCCAGTTCGGAAACCCGAAGACCGGTTGAGAAAAGCACCTCAAGAATGGCCCGATTACGAAGTCCAATCAGGTCAGAAGTATCAATAATTTGGAACAACTTTTCCAGTTCGTCAGGCTGCAGGAATTTAATGTTTCTGTCGCGCTGTTTACCCAACTCGATCATTTCGGGCGGCACGACAGCGAATTTCTGCTTAATTAGGTAGCGGAAGAACGATCTGAGTGCTACTAAGAAGTAATTTTGAGTTTGGCGCTTCAGATCACCCTTAAATGGGTTTCTGTATGTATGTGATATGTACAAACGAAAATTTCTGATCGTGATTTCGTCAATTTTCTCAACCGGATAACCGTCATCGACCTTCTGCGTTGTCAAAAACCAGTCTTTAAAAAAGTTGAGGTAATACCCGTACATTCTGACTGTCTTTAATGACAGATTTCGATCGAGTTCGCAGTACTCTAAGAACCTAAGGATCGCTTCCTTGATACCCATACTTTATATTAAGCGACATGGGATAAAAATGCAAGAATAAAGCGGAAGAGGCGGGATTCGAACCCGCGGTAGCCTTGCGGCCACACACGCTTTCCAGGCGTGCCGATTAAACCACTCTCGCACCCTTCCTTGCCGTGCAGGTAGGAGGAGTTGAACCTCCACCCCTTACGGGACACGGTCCTAAGCCGTGCGCGTATGCCAATTCCGCCATACCTGCTTGCCGTTAAATTATACCATCTGCTTGTAGTAAATCTCCCGCCACCTCCGAAGTGGCGGTTAGGTGATGATTGATGATATAATATTGATAGGACGCAGACTTTCTATTTATCTTTACCTTGAATAATATATTTATGAATGCACTGATCCTGGCCGGCGGATTTGGTACCCGGCTCGGCGTAAGCGGGAAGACAACGCCGAAAGGACTCCTGACTCACGGAAAAACTGCGCTACTTGAATATATTCTGGAAGAACTGAAGCGCACAAATAGCATCCGCAAAATTGCTCTTGTCACTAACGCCCGGTTTTATTCTGTTTATAAGAAGTGGCTGCAATTGTTTTATCCTTCACTTGATGTAAACGTTGTAAACGATGGAGTCAGCCAACCGGACAAAAGAAAAGGAGCGTTGGGAGACTTTGTATTTTCAACCACCAGACTTCGCTGGCAGGGGAGCGACCTGTTGGTCACACCAAGCGATACCTATTTTCAATTCTCGTTTCAAAAACTGATTTTTTTTTATGAGAAACGAAAAGCGTTTACCACGGTGGTCCGAAGATTTAACGACGTCTCCGAAATCGAAAACAGACTCGGCTGCGCCGTTGTCAAACATGATAATATTGTGGAGTTTATTGAGAAACCAAAAAAAGCCATCAGCCATTATGCGGCAATACCGTTTTATATCTATCCGACAAATTTCGTCAACCGAGTTAAGGAGTATCAAAAAACTGGCGGTAACATGGATACGCCGGGATCGGTCATTCCCTGGTTGTTACAAAAAAATATTCAGGTATTTGCCTTTCAGACAACCTCGACGACACTTGACGTTGGCACAGAAACGGACATTCGGAAATTACAGCAGTTATAATTTGCTATAATGTCATTCGTGCAAAACAAAAACATAATTCTTATTTCGGTCATTTCCATGATTATCCTGTCCGGTTTTTTGTTCACCGCCTACAAGCTGACTAACGGCCCGGCACCGGGAAAAACTTTTCCGGCCGTAAACATCGTTAAACCGACCGATCATCTGAAATGGGCCAAGGACAGCAAAAACATTTTAGTTGAATATAGCGATTTGCAATGCCCGGCGTGTAAAAATTTCCACAATCTCATCCAGCAGGGCATCGAGACAACCACTATCGTCAATAAAGTCAGATTTGTCTACCGGCATTATCCCTTGACTCAGATCCATCAACACGCAACGGAAGCCGCCTACGCGGCCGAAGCCGCCGGTAAACAGGGAAAATTTTTTGAATATACTAATATTTTATTTCGCGATCAGGCCGTTTGGGAGAAGCCGGGCCCGGCAACGGAGTACTTTTTGCAGGCCGCCGGCGATCTCAAACTTGACCTTGGACAGTTTAGAAAAGACATGAGTTCAAAAGAAACGAAAGACAAAGTTGACGCCGATGTATTATCCGGTGATCAAGCCAACGTAAACGCCACACCAACTTTTTACCTAAATGGTGAAAAACTCGATTCCATTCGCTCATTTGAAGAGTTCAAGCAAATTCTCCAGGCCCTCAAGTAGACACTCAAACCGACAAAATGTTCCAGATCATTTCAAATAATGCACGCTGCGACGCGGCAATCGGCTCACTTTCGATAATAATGCCGATGATATCTTTTTTGTAATCGAGAATCGCCACTTTACTGCCATAAATATATGTTTCGGCGGTAAAATTAACGTTTTTAGGAAGTATCTTGGTTTTTCGGTAGACTTTCTCATCCGTTCCGACTAACTTCTTTCCTAAAATGTTATCAATCGTTAGTACCCGAATCGGAATTCCTTTCCGTACCCGCTCGGCGATAAAGGCCTGGTGATGGTCTTCGTCAAAGATAAATCGCTCCGATTCCTGATTGCTCCAAAGGAGTATGGCTTGTTTCATTTTTAGAATATCTTCATGAATCTGCGCCAGTCCTTTTTTTCCTTCATACACCCTGACTTTTGGCCTGATTGCCGACGCCTGATAGAGAGTTTGCAGCTCGGGCAGCTCCTCCTCAAGTTCAAGCCCTTTTCGACCGACCGACCGCTCTTCGGCCTGAATCATCCGAAGCAGTGTCTTTGGCTCAATGGTAACCAGTTTTTTGCGATAGTCATGATAGTCTTCGTGGATAAACCCTTTCCGGATCAAGTCCGCCGCGATGAGATAGGCGGTTGATCGCTCAAGGCGCGAAGCGTTAACAATTTCGGCAATCGAAGCCGGCCCCAATTTAAAAGCCGTCACAAAAAACTTCGTTTCCTTTTTGGAAAGACCAAGTAATTTTACCGTTTCTTCAATTAATTTTTCCATTAAAATCAGATAAATTATACTCTTTAATTGACTATATGTCCAATATAATTGGACGAAATTACTGCTGAAGCCAACTTAAGGCTAACTTTTAATAACCGCTTAAGTTTTTTTTATTCTTCTGCCTATATATGACAGAATAGCGTTATGAAGATATCGAAAATCAAAGAAATGGAGCTACTGGCAAAAAACACGCGCCGTACAGTGTCATTGAGTCAGGGAGTACCTCATTTTTATTCTGATGCGGCTATCCGAAAAGACGTATTTAAGGCAATAAAAGCAAATAAGGTTGACAAATACGAAGACCCTCAAGGGCTACGGAAGTTACGTCAACTAATAAGCAGAATGGAACAGAATAGGGGAGCCGCGTACAGCCAAAATGAAATATTGGTCACCGCCGGCGCCATGGAGGGTTTGATGGTGACTTTGCTGGCCTTATTTACCAAAGGCGATGAGATCATGATTCCTTCACCAAGCTATGTATCTTTTTTTAAGGCCGCCGCTATCGCATCGTTAACGGTCAGAAATGTTGTACTCGACGAATCAAGCAATTGGAGTTTAGATATAAAAAAGCTACAAGACCTAATCAATAAAAAGACAAGGGCCGTTCTCCTTTGCCACCCCAATAATCCGACCGGGACGGTTTATTCGCCGGAAACATTAGAAAAAATCTGTCGACTCACCGAGGCCTACAATTTGACTCTGATCGTTGACGAGGTGTACGAACACATTTATTTTGGTAAAATCGCTCTTTATCACCCGCATCAGCGTAATCGTTTTAAGAAACG
>JACQCK010000032.1 GCA_016201695.1 Candidatus Roizmanbacteria bacterium | reverse complement strand
TCCCGATGTCTTCCTAATTTTTGAGCAATGTGCAGCTTCGGAATTCCTTGCTCGTAGAGTTCCCAAGCCATGGTAATGAGTGTTTGATTGGTCATGTCCATAACTATATATGGACTGTCGGATATTTACGAGGAGAATGCGCTTAACTAAATACTTTTTCCCATCTCCCCTCTTCAATAATACTCTCCAGATTATGGAAACTTTTGCCGGTGCGGTGATCGGTGAGCCGATTTTGGGGAAAATTATAGGTACGGATTTTATCGGCCCGTTCGCCGCTACCGACATTATTTACAAAGGAGTGCACGATCCCCTTTTTTTTCTCCTCCTCGAGTTGATAGAGTTTGGCCGTCAGAAGTTCGAGCGCGATTTTCCGATTGGCCTCCTGATATCGTTCCCGGCTGGCGGTAACAACAATAGCGGTTGGCCGATGGACTAGGCGTACGGCCGTTGAAACTTTGTTGACGTTCTGCCCGCCGTGACCGCCGGACCGATAAAACTGCCACTCCAAATCGGCCGGATTGATGCGAATGTCGGACTGAATTATCTGCGGGAGAACAACGATGACGGCGGTTGAAGTATGGATACGGCCCTTTCTTTCGGTTGCGGGAATGCGCTGCACCCGGTGAACGCCGGTTTCATTTTTATAGAACTGAAAGGCATTTTCGCCGCTGATTTTAATTATATTTTCATCAAGATAAGAATACTTAAACCCGCGTTTTTGGGCAAAACGAAGATAAGAAAGGAGCAGTTCCTTCATCCACAATTTTGATTCGTCGCCGCCGACACCGGGCAGGGCTTCGATAATGGCGACGTGTGGATTGAGTTGCATGTTATATAGTCTAAAAAACTTTGGACTTAAGAGCTTAGAACCGTTTTAAGTTTAGCTATTGTCAGTTCCTGTTGCTCGCCTGATCGGAAATTTTTCAGCTTTACCACGCCTTTTTCTTTTTCTTGGGGGCCGATAATAATAATATAGGGAATACCGGTAATGTCGGCGTATTTTAACTGTTTGTCGAGCTTGCTGTCAAAGTTGGGATAAACGTCAGTTTTAATCCCGTTTTGACGAAGAGTGGCGGCAATCCGCAAAGATTCGGGGGCAAGTTCCGGCGAAAATATAGTGACCAGGACCTTTGTTTTGGTTTTTTCCTGCGGAAGAAGTTTCAACTCTTCCAGAGCTTCAAGCGTACGGTCAAAGCCAATGGCAAAACCGGTCGCCGGGACGTCTTGATTTTGAAATCGACCGACCAGTTTATCGTAACGCTCACCGCCAAGTACCGAGCCGGCGTCATACTCGGGAATGACCACTTCCCAGATCGGGCCGGTGGAGTAATTAAACGATCGGGCAATGGTCGGATCAAAGGAAAAATTCTCCTGCGAAAAACCGGCCGATTTCAAATAGGTAAAAATTGTCTTCAATGTCTCGTTTGGTTTGGCGTTCATTAGCGTCGACAAAAATTCAGCCGCTTGAGTTTTGTTGAAGCCCTTTTTTTCAATTTCCTCGAGTACTCCTTCCTTTCCGATTTTTTTGAGTTTATCGATGGTTACGATTACCTCATACGGCATAGTCCGAAAGAGGGACCGGTCATTAATCTTTACCATAAAATTTTTGCAGCCGAAATTTTTGTATAGATCGAGCGTCAAGGCGATCACCTCGGCGTCGGCTTGCGGTCCGGTGACACCAAATATATCGGCGTCACACTGGAGTAACTCGCGGTAGCGGCCCTTTTGCGGTTTTTCCGCGCGCCAGACGGTTTGGATCTGGTAGCGCTTAAAAGGAAGCGTAATCAAATTACGGTATTGGGCGATGACCCGACAGGTAGGGACAGTCTGGTCATAACGCAAGGCGACTTTACGGCCGCCCTGATCTTCAAACTTGAAAAACAATTTTTCATCCTCACCAATATTGCCGGAAAATGTCTCGAGATATTCGAGCGCCGGAGTTTCGAGCGGCAAGAATCCATACAGTTCAAAAACCTCGCGAATTTTGCCGATAAGATACTGCCTCTTTAAAGCCGCTTCCGGCAAAAAATCACGGAATCCCTTCAGTGTCATCGGCTTGATTTTCATAAGACAGATTATACACGAAGACGCCGGTTATTTGAACGCTTCAAGTGTTAGTTGCTTCGTAAATGAAGTGCCGTTTCTCCAGATTTTTAAGGTGATTATTTCCCCGATTTTTTTAGAAAGGATCATTTTCGCGAGACCCTGATCGTCGTTTCCTCTGACGGCTTGTCCGGCAAATTCGGTAATAATATCTTCAGTTTGAAGGCCGGCTTTATCGGCCGGCGAGTCCGGGACGACTTCGACCACATACGCCCCTTCGGTGATTTCATTCAGTACGGCCTGCTGTTTGTCTATCATTTTATAGCGGACGCCAATATATGGGCGCTCAAACGTGCCGCCCTGGCTATTAAAGTTATTGATGATTTCGCGGGCCAAGTTTACCGGAATAGCAAACCCGAGGTTCTGTCCTTCGGAGGCGATGGCCGTATTGATGCCGATAACTTCGCCCTTAGAATTGAGGAGCGGGCCGCCGGAGTTGCCGGGACTGATCGCGGCATCGGTCTGGATGACGTTATCCAGTTTTTCGACGGATCCTTCAAAAGGAGACCCGGCGGTAATACCGCGTCCGAGTCCGGAGATGATTCCTGTCGTTACTGTATTTTTGAACTCGCCAAGCGGCGTACCGATCGCGATTGCCATTTGACCCAACTTCAGGTGGGCAGAATCACCCATTTTTAACGGTACTAGATCAAAGGCAGCTATTTTTAAGATGGCGAGATCGTTCAGCGGATCGCGGTAAATTTTCTCGACAGCGTACTTTTTGCTATCGTTTGTCAGTACTTTATAACTGGCCGCGGTATCGGCGACAACGTGTTTATTAGTAAGGATCAGGCCGTCGGCAGAAATGATAAAGCCGGAACCGATATTTTGTTCGACATTTTGTCTTTTGCTCGGCAGCGGCTGAAAAGGATTAAACGGATCAAACGGATTAAACTGAAAACGGTCACCGGGCACAGCTTTACTGATGCCGATAGTGACGACCGATGGAAGCGCGTCTTCAACAATTTTTGTAACGACCGATTCTTCATAGAGTGTCGCTTGTTTTTCGCCGTTAGTAGGCGAGGGTCGAGATTGGGACGTTGCAAAAAATTGATTAAAACTCATGCTCGGTAACAGGTTTATTTTCTGTCCGAGCGCGAAAACAAAAAGAAGAATAATTAAAGTAAGAAACAACCTTCTCATAAAGTCAATATATTTATTGTAACACTACTTCTATTGCTTTTTCAAGCTGGCGGTCGCCTTCTTTACTTAGGGTATTGCCTTCCTTAATATCATTTTGCACCGAAATGTCGGGCTCGATCCCTTTTCCCATGATCCAGTCGCCGTTTGGCAGCACCCACTTCGCGACGGTAATATGAAGACCGGCGTTATTTTTAAGATCGATAGCTTCCTGCACCGATCCTTTTCCAAAGCTTTTTTCGCCGATAAGTTTGGCACGTTTATAGTCGCGTAGGGCGCCAGTTAGGATTTCTGAAGAAGAAGCGGAGCCTTTATCGATAAGGACAGTTAAGGGAATGTCCTGTAGCTTACCGTTTCTCGTCACATAATAAGTATGTGAATTATTATTCGCCGATTCCTGTTTCACGACCACTCTCCCCGGCGCCAAAAATTCGGCCGCCAGATAAACGGCGCTATCCAAATACCCGCCCGGATTGCCCCGCAGATCAAGAATCATACCTTTTATCTGCTTTTTACGCCATTTATTTTGTATATCCGATACGGCCTTGTCCCATTCATCATTAGTATTTTCACCAAACTGGTTTAACTTGAGGTAAGCGACGGTTTTTTCGTAGGAAAGTTCGACCGAAGCGACTTTAATTTGATCACGGGTGACCTCGACCGTAAATTCTTTTTCTCCCCGAAGAAGCGTCAGCTTGACTTTCGTTCCCTTGTCGCCCCTGATTTTAGAAACCGCCTGAAACAGCGACCAGCCCTTGGTATCATCGTTGTTGACTTTCAGGACATAGTCGCCGGGGCGGATGCCGGCTTTTTCGGCGGGTGAACTTTTAAGAGGAGCAATGATGACGACGTGTCCGTCTTTCATGCCAAGCTGGGCGCCTATTCCTTCAAATTTTCCGCCAAGATCATTTTTAATTTCTCTGTTTTCTTCCGGCGTCAGAAAAAAAGTATACGGGTCATCGGCCGAGGCGACCATTCCCTTGATTGCGCCGTAAAACATTTTTTGGGTGTTGATTTTGCTTTTGTCAACAAATTTTTCCTGCAACTTGTTCCAAGCATCCCAAAATAATCCGGTGTCGATATTTTTATCTTTTGCTTCGGCTTGAAAAGCGGCAATAAGAGAAGTTGACGAAGAGTTTTGATAGACCTGGCGGTACTGCCCCAATTTATAGCCGCTGCCGAAAATGAGGGTCGCAACAGACAAAATAAGAAGCGTATTCGTAATTTTGTTATTTTTCATACAATTTTCAGAAACGGTAGAAATACATTCTACTATAAGTAGGATCGACAAGGCAATAAGTATATTTCCGGCCGACGGCCTTTTTATAGTCTTCTATTTTCTGAAACTGGGCGGAAGGCAGCGATGAAATTCCATCAAGAGACAGTAGACCGACATAACCTTTGGCATCCAAAGCTTCGGCTTTAGCCGCCTGATACGGAGTAAGTGTTTCACAGACTAATATTTTTTTTCCAACCGCCGACTCGCTAAAAGTGACAACTTCGTTTTTTTGAAGATAGACGGTTTCACCGCCGAACGGCTGTGTCGCCTTTTTGATCGGATAAACTTCCCCCTGTTCAACATTGATAGAAATTTGATTTTTAGCAGTCTCTTCTACCCGGCCAATAAAGTAGCAGTGACGCGTGTTTGACCTTTGAGAAGCAGCGGCAATAATGACCTCGCCTTCGTAATGATTAATCTCTTTAATGACGCCGTCCTCATCGCATACTACTTTGTCGCTCGAAAAGAGCGAATTTTTTAGAGCGATGATATCACCGTGTTTTACCGGTTCGCCCACAAACTTCTTTAAATACTTGAAAATTTTTGCCGGCGGGACTTTTAAATGTTTTGCTAAAGAAATACGACGCTCGCTTTTTTCTTTCAAGGTGTAAAACGGAGAGGTAAAATCAACCATCTGACCGGTTTTGACGAGACACTTGGCGCCAATTGGGAAACTGACGATGACCAGCATAAGTTTATTATAGCAGTTTAAAGGAGGCCCTGGTAAGAGACGTAGGGAAGAAGAGCCAGAAAACGGGCGTATTTGATTTGTTCAGTCAATTTGCGCTGATGTTTGGCACAGAGATTACTTTTTTCGCGGCTGATAATCTTTTTTCGCGGGGACAAAAATTTAACCAGATTATCGATATCCTTGTAAGACGGACCTGATTTATATTTACAGAAAAAACATTCGTTCATAAATTTTAAAACGGAATATCGTCCGGATTAACGTCTTCACTAACATCAACGGACTCCTTTTTGGTCTCCTCAACTTGAGGCGGCGTTTCCTCGATCGGGCCTTTTTCGTCGGTTGTCGCTGTCCTCTTTCCGTCGCCAAAGACGATAAAATCGTCAAGAACAATTTCAGCGATGGTTTTTTGCGTACCGTCCTTGGCGGTAAACGAACGGTAAATAAGACGGCCGTCCAGATAAACTTTCCGGCCCTTGCTTAACAGCTTTCCGCACAGTTCCGCCAATTTTTGCCAGGCAACGATTCGGTGGTATTGAGTTTCTTCTTTTGTCTGACCGTCGGCGGTCGTCCAGTAACGGTTTGTGGCAACGCCGAAAGTACATACGGCGGTACCCTTGGGGGTATACTTTAATTCGGGATCACGAGTAAGATTGCCGATGAGGATGACTTTATTGAGTGAGCGGCTGGCCATGGGTTGTGTATTTTTTTGTCTCAATTTCTAACACCAGATATCGAATGAGTCTTTCGTTGAAGTTGAGTTTTCTTTTTAATTCCTGCACATTTTTTTTCTCAAGGGAAAATTCCCAGTTGTAAAAATGAGCGGTCCGATCCTTTTTTATTGGATAGCTAAGCCGTTTTACGCCCCAGTCGTTTTCTTTAGCGATCTTTCCTCCGTGAGAGGAGATCAGCTCTTTGACGGCGTTTAACTCAGAATCCTCGTTAAGAAGAAAAGTGATTTCATAAAGACTCATAACTAAATCAATATATAATATAGACAAACATGCTGAAAATCAAGCGCATTTTGTTGGTATTTGCGTTATTTCTTCTTGTCATTACGCGGTTTTTGAATATTTCATGGGGTCTGCCTTATCCGTTTCATCCCGACGAAAGAAACATGGCGGTGGCGGTGACCGAGCTTAACTGTAAAATCAGTTTCGGCCGTTTTAACCTTAAGGATTGTTTTAATCCCCATTTTTATGCCTACGGTCAGTTCCCGTTGTATTCGGCGTTTCTTCTTGGAAAAGCCGCCCAACTGGTGAGGCACGAATTTTCCAGCAGGCTGAACTTAGAGGAAGCCATCCTCGCGCTTCGTATTCTTTCGGCGACCGCGTCAATTTTAAATGCGTTTATTATTTATAAACTTCTTTATTGTTTATTTCTCGATCAAGAAAAAAACAGTCCAATCGGCCCACTTGTTTTTATTCCGATTATTTTTTCTCCTTTTTTTATTCAATTCAGTCATTTCGGAACGACTGAATCGATTTTGATGTTGTCTTATACGGCGATCGTGTATCTGTCGATACAACTCGTCAGTAAGGAAAAAATAAACCACATTCAAATAGTCCAGCTGGCCGCGTGTATCGGTATTTCGCTCGCGACCAAGATCTCAGCGGTTGGTTTTATCCCGGTTCCGGTTCTGGCCGTCCTGCTTATCCGGCAGTCCTGGTTAACCAGACTAGGATCGTTGGTGTTACTCGGCCTGTATTCGTTCCTCGTTTTTTCCGTCGCCTCTCCACACGTTTTTCTTTCCTACTCTGAATTCCGCTCGGCAATCCAGTATGAAACAGAGGTCGCGATCGGAAAATCCGTCCCCTTTTACACCAAACAGTTTCTTCTGTCGGAGCCGATTATTTTTCAGCTCACAAAAGTGTTTCCTTACGTTTTCGGTTGGCCGATGTTTGCTGCGGTTGCAAGCGGGTTTTTATTCTTGCCCCGGCAAAGAAATTTTTTTATCCTCAAGTTTGGCATACTTTTTTATTTCCTCTTGAGCGCTTTTATTTATGCTAAGTGGACACGGTTTTTGACGCCGATATATCCGTTGGCTCTGGTCATTGGCATCGGAGCCATTCTTCGTTTTTTTTCCCGACTGCCCCGGCGTGTGGCGCCGGTCGTCATTCTTACCGCCTTTTTATTAGTCAGTATTCCGGGTCTGGCATTTCTTTCCGTCTATGCCCATGCGGACGTACGGTTTACCGCCAGTGAAAAAATGAAGGATCTGTTGCCATCCAGTGTGATGGTGCTTTCGGAAACGGCTAACGTCGTCGATATACCGTTTAAGCGCCCGGCCCGGTTTATCTCTTTTAACTTCTACGAACTTGAGGACAGTCCGGGCCGGCAAAAGGAATTGGCAGAGGATATCGCCGAGGCGGATTTTATTATCGTTCCCTCCCGTCGGGTATTTGCTAATTTTACCTGCTTTTTCGGAAACGTAGGTTATGAGAAGAGCCGCTGTTTACGTCTGACGAAAGATTATCCACATGTAGGTCGCTATTATCAAGACTTATTTTCCGGTCGACTGGGATTTCGGCTAATCGCAAAGTTCAGCTCGTTTCCGAAACTGGAGTTACTGGGAAAAACAGTCTACGAAATGAATGATGAGGCGGCCGAAGAGACATTTACGGTGTTTGACCATCCGGTGATACGGGTATATGAAAAAGCAGAGCGCAGGCTTAAAAAGTCAACATAATATGAAAAAATTGGCCAAATTGGTTTCCCTTATTTTAGGTCCCCAGTTTGTCTGGCCGCTGACCTTATTAATTTGCTTATTTTACTCCGGTTTACACGGAGTGCGGCTGTTGTCAGCGGTAGTTGTTCTGGTGATCTTAAACTTGGTCGTTCCGTTTGGCTATATTTACTACGCGTTTAAAAAAAAACAAATCAGCGACCTAGATCTAACCCGGCGACAGGAGCGATACCGGCCGATTGTTGTCGCCTTTCTGACGACAGTTATCTCTTTATTGTTTGCTTATTTTTTTACGAATGCCTTTTTATTCAAACTTTTGTTATTGGTTTTGTTTCTCCTTTTAGTGAATTCGCTGATAACGTTTTTTTGGAAAATAAGCCTGCATATGGGCGTGAATGTCATTATGGCCTTAGTGATTAATCTTGTTCTGGGCGCCCGTCAGCCGGTGTTGTATCTGACTTTTCCGCTTATTTTTTGGTCGCGGCTCGTTTTAAAAAAACATACCGTCGCCCAGCTTCTGGCCGCAATCGCCGTAAACGCCGCGATTATTTTTTTATTTACGAAATATTTGACTTTTAAGTAATTCTGAGGGACAATAAGGTATGCATTTTAAGTCCGCCATCGGATACGCAATTATTTTTCTGACGGTTCTTTACTTGATTAAGGCATTTAATCTTTCCTATCCGCTGACCATTACCAATCTCAATACTTCCGGGGAGTTGTCGGTCGTTGGCGAGGGCCAGGTGGATGTCCGTCCCGATACGGCCCAGATTAGCGCCGGCATCTCGGTCAGTAATTTAGCAACGGTCGCCGAAGTGAAAAAGAATATAAACGATACCAATAACAAAATAATTGCTTCGTTAACACCGCTTGGCGTCGGTAAAAAAGATATCAAGACCAGCAATTACTCAATCAGTCCGTTTACCGATCAAAATAAAATAACGGTCTACTCGGGGAGCGTCAACGTGGTGATTACCGTCCACAATCCGGAGCTGGCGTCGAAAGTAATTGAGGAAGTAACCAAAGCCGGAGCCAACGAGATCAGCGCTTCACAGTTTTTTGTCACTAAACCGGAAAAGTATCGGGAAGAAGCCAGGAATCTTGCCATCACGAATGCCAAGGAGCAGGCGCAAAAATTAGCCGCGTCCTTGGGGATTAAGCTCGGAAAAATAACAAACATTGTTGAAGCGAGTCCGTATACCGTTCCGCCACTATATTCGCTTATGAAAACCGCCGACGGCTCAGGCGGTGCGGCGCAGATTGAACCGGGGAGCCAAACCGTCACTTCGGTCGTCACTCTTTATTTTGAAAAGCGGTAATGTCGGAGCGTGGAAATTTTTTGTAAGCCGGCTTATAGGTCCAAGGTTTCGCCCGTTTTTATTTCCCTTGGTTCTTTACCTTTTTGAAAAAGCTTAGCGCTTCCTTCGCCTTTTAAAGTAACGTTATTATTGTCTACTAAGAGCCAAGTGCCTTCCCGAAGCCCGACAACCGGAGTTGTATTTTCTTCATGAAACTCCTTTATTCTTTGCTGACGTGTCTCTCCCATGTGTTTTGATTTTGGATCAGGGTCGAAATAATGGGCGTTAATTTGGAAAGGAACAAGATCAAGCGCTTGGAATGATTTCGGTTCGACAATCGGCATATCATTGGTGGTCTTGATGGTCGGGCAGGCAACATTTACGCCGGCGCTCGCAGCTAGGTATGGCGTACCGGACAACACCCGCTTTTTTATTAAAGGCAGTAAACCTCTTTTTTGAAGTTCACTTAGCAGTCTGAAAGTATTGCCGCCGCCGACAAATATACTGTCGGCTTTTTTTACCGCGTCCTTAGGATTTTTCGCCGTATGAATAGAGGTAAGCTTAATCCCCATTTTTGCGAAACGCTCCCTCGCGGTTTCCGCATATTTAGTGTGGTCCTGAAGAGCGTAGGGAATAAAAAGAATAGTGTTAATTTTTCCAAGCGTTACCAGGATATCTTTTTCGCAGTGATCAAGATATCCTTTGCCGTAAGCAATTGAGTTGCTGATTAGGAGAAGTTTTATTTTCATAATTTATGATTATAACTTATTTTTTTCTCTTTTTTGCCCTCCGCAGTTGAGTCAGGCTTTTTCTTTTTTTGTCCGCTTGAAGGACTAAATGAACTAATTGCAAATATCCTTCTGTTGACAATGCTAGATTCTCGTGTTCAGTTGTAGCTGCTTCCATTATTTTTAGTAGATCATCACGCCTATCTCGTACCAGTTCTTTTAGGACAGGATAAGTATGAATGGAGGAGAGCGCCTCATCAAGACTCTGTTGACCAATCACGAGGGTAAGCGCTTTAATAAGCGCTTTATTATTTTTAATATCCAATAAAAAATAAATAATTGGCTCTGGAATTTCATGATCCAATAAAAATCGGCGTATAGATTTATCTGAAGAAATAAGAGGCGGAATTACATAATCGACAAATTTAGCGATAAGATGAGCATATTGTTGTCGAAGCTTTAAATTCAAAAATTCCTCTGCCCAATCTTCAGAATGCATAGTTATAGCTGTTGGGACGACGGTCTCATCCAGAGCTGCCAGTATTATCGGAAGTCTTTTACTTTGTTCTTCTGTCGTTATACTTCTTCCTGTCCCGCGAGATCGTAAAAAAAGATAGTCGGCGCTATCGAAAAACACCGGAATATTTCTTCTTTCAGCTTCTGTAATTGCCGCTGTAACTATTTCTCCGGATACGTCTTGATGATGCCCGTCTATGAAAACATATCCCACTCCCATAAGATCGCACATTTCAGATAGTCCGAAAAGAATTGTGCCTTTTCCTTCTTGAGGCGCGCCAATGATTTTAACTTTTCCAGTACCAAAGAAAATACGTGCAGCATCAAGAGTTTCATCCGGTCGCCATACTTTTTTTTCTTCCCTTAATCTGTCTGGAGTAATTCCGGCGAGAGCCAGACGAAGAGACTCTTTTGGCGGTATGCCACTACCTGCAAAAAACTTAATTCCGTTAAAACTCTGCTCTCGATTTATTCGGTGTTCGCCGGGAGGGATCAGTCGGGTTAGTTGCCTTTGCGGTTCAGCAGTCATGGAGTTTTTGAAAATTTATCGCAGTTCTTGGAACTTGTGCAGGTTTCCGTATTTTTTTATGATAATATGAAATTCTTTTTCGTCATAGAACTTGCATGTTCCTTTGCCGAACCGCTGAGCAACTTCAATGATAAAGCGGCCAACAGAATCGATCTGTTGAGGATTGGTTACTCCTGTTGTGCATCCAGCGACCGGCACCTCGCCGGTTATCGCCACTCCGACCACCGGCGCGTTTGTCGCCGTCGCCGGCTGAAGGATGCTGTTAAAATGATATAAGCCGTTTCCGTAAGGCGTGATATCCTGTATTGAAATAGGAAATGTAACCGGCAGTTTAGCTGTAGTTTGTTGCATAATTGCCAGAAGATCATCGCTCATTTTAAGGATGTATCCTTCTTTTACGGTTGGTGATATGGCAAAGCCGGATTGATTGATAATCAGATTTCCGCGTGAGGTGTCAATTGACAGAATTGCATCCATTTCCGCAGTCACTTCGTATTTATTCATTGTTGCCAAGTCGACGGGGGAACCCATAAAGGGAACCGGGTCGTGCGGCATGGTCGGAGCATTTGTGCAAACGTGAGTGGCAATAATGATATCTCCGTTGAGAATATCGCCGTTTTTGTGCATTTTCGCGAGCCTTAAAGCAGTAGAAAGTGCCGTCAATGCGCCATCGCCGTCTGATACAAAGCCTATGACGTCCGGCCGAGCGCCAACTCCGCCAAGCCGCCCGATGACGCCAAGGGTAGGTGCCCTATCGCCCTGTGACTTACCCTTTTTTCCGGGGATGAGCATTTTTAAAAATTCAGTTGATCCTTTTTCTCCGCTGACTTTTTTGAGGACAATATTTTTGACTCCCAGTTCCCTATACAAAGAGACCAGTATGCTGCCCGGTTTTGACGGTTGGTCTAAAAGTTCATAGATTGTCAGTACTTCTGAAAAATCATGGTGATTATAGTACTCGGGAATTTCTAACTGCTTCCGGATAGTCGATTCGACCATACAGGTATAGGATATATGCTTCAAGCTTGGGAAAAATTGACGCCATTAATCCACGCATTTCTTCGTTTGAGCCTGCTTTTAATCTATTTTCTTCGTTCGTAAGATCGGCACTTGTTTTTTTATCGTCTACTCCACTCGAACCGTTTGGCGATCGAAGCTCGGCTATTTGTTGTGCAATCTGAGCGCGACCTTCGCTTAACTTAGTTTGGATCTCTACCGCTTTTATCATAAATTTTACAAAGTCAGAATCCCAAAGAAATTGCATCGCATGGTGAATATAAGGATTATCATGAAGAGGAAACAAGGGGTGCTTACCAAGACCCACCATCTCAACATCGATTGCTTTTATCCGATCAAGTTGAGGCTGAAGTTGTAACAGGTGAGTTTTAAGATCATCGATGTGTGTTTTGAGCTCGTTTTTTTGGACGAGTTTATCTCGCAATGCCTGCTCTAATCTGCGAACCTGCTGTTCGGCGTCGGCTTTGATTGATTTCCCGAAACTGTTTTTTGCCCTTTCAGATATATCAGTCGGCAATCTACCATGTTCTACGTTTTCCAAGACAGTAATTATTTCAGGCAAAACAGCAAGATCTTCCCGGTCTCTATCGTTTAGTTCTTCCTGAGGTTTTTCTTTAAGTCTTCCAAGTAAAGTAGTCTTTTGCGATCTAACAAATGCAGCGGCTTTTTTTAATTCATTCGGATCCGTATTGTTTCCGATTAAAATAAAATCCGTCAGAACGATGATATTCTGTTGGTTATTAATCTCTTCACGGTTTTTCGCGATGTTTTTTTCGAGAGTGTTTAATTGGCGATCCGTCTCATCATTTTTTTTGTAACCGGAGAAGTGACATTAAGTAATGCTGATTTTTCTGAAACTAGAGTTTTTTTTGTCGCTGTTGTATCGTTAGTATACGCTTTTATAAAATCCAAATGTTCTTTTACATTCCCCCGGTGTAAACGGGCGGGGTGAGTCAATTGATTTTTTATTGAATCCAAAAATCTTTGTTCTCCGGGTCTTCCGACAAAAATGAAGCCAGCATCACGGCTCTCGTGCTGTACCGCATTTCCATACCCGGGTAAATCGGCAAAGCCGACCGCTGCCAAAGGAGCATTAGGATATGAAAGACGATGATATACATCGTTCATCAATTTTACACCGAGACTAAACATATAATCAGACTCCATTTGTTCAAGCTCTTCTCGTGTCGGTTCACGACGGCCTGTAATTACTTCCTTGGGCAGATTCATGGACCCCCAGCGTAGGTGATCCATTTGCTTCATTCGCAGGTGGACATTTCCGGCCAATAAATCGACAACTTTAAAGCATTCTTCAGAAGTCAAATGGTCAGACTGCAATCGCCGTAAGAGAGCCTGTTTTAGAAGTTCCAGCTGATGCGGGCCGACGTAAGTTTGGATAACTTCCGTTATCCGTTTTGTCGGATCGTACTGAATCCCGAGGTTAGTCATCCACTCCTCAATTGCCTGATGCAGAGGCACTTCGTCGAAATTTACGTTTATGATATTTGCACTCGGATTCACCAGTTTTGCCTTCCGCAAGAGAGCCTGATTAATCCGCGCATACGCGTCGTTAGTTATTTGGGTGGCTTCTTCTAACGGAATCCCGTAGTCTGCCAGTCTTTCGATCCACATGCTGCTTTCGTTATAGTGTACTGCCGCGCTCTGACCGACCAACATTCCTCCGGAAATATGCGTTATTGTTGGCGCGAAATCGACGACGGACCTTACGAAATTTGATAAATCATCTCGATTGAGTATTCTACCTTCAACGGCGT
>JACQCK010000023.1 GCA_016201695.1 Candidatus Roizmanbacteria bacterium | reverse complement strand
TCCGTGAAGGAGCCCGACCCGGCAGTCGGGAAACACTTGAGTTTTAAGATAAGCAAACTCCTTGACCGCCGCCTTCAACGACTTCATTGTTTCCGTTTCCGATTCTTCAATCAACGGACAGATAATAAAAGCCTGCTCGCCATCTTTTTTTATTTTTCCGCAAATCCAGCGGTAGCAGTCTTTCTTTTTCTGCTCGGGGACCATATAGGTCTTCACCGGCCGCCTTCCTTTGGGCATTTCGTCCAAAACAGAGAGGTTGAGCTGTCCGTATAAAATCAGGGCCACGGTGCGCGGAATCGGGGTAGCCGTCATCGTCAAAAAATGAGCGGCCTCGCCTTTTTTCTTAAGGATTGCCCGCTGCATGACGCCAAAACGGTGTTGCTCGTCGACGACGACTAAACCTACTTTTCTAAATTTAACCTTCTTCTCAAGGAGAGCGTGCGTCCCAACCACAATCGGCTCATCAATTATTTTTTTAGCCACCTTACGCGAACCGGTCTGCAGCGCTACCCGAAGTTTAGTCTTTGCAAATAATTTCTCAAGCGTCTGAAAGTGCTGCAGGGCGAGTATTTCGGTCGGCGCCATAACCAGCGACTGAAGTCCGTTCAGGTGGGCGAGATAACAGGCAACGGCGGCCACAACCGTCTTACCCGAACCGACGTCTCCCTGCAGAAACCGGTTCATCGGTCGAGGCAGGACAAGATCGCTAAGGATTTCGGCAACGGCCTGTTTTTGGGCGAAGGTGAGTTGGAAAGGTAGTCCGGCCATAAAAGAGTCGAGCTTTTTCTTTTCCCGGTCCTGGTATAAAAAAGGCCGGCGCAGCTGTGTTTTTTCCCATTCACGCCGTACCAAGGCCTGCGAAAGCTCGAGGAAAAAGAGTTCGTCAAACGACAACCGCTTTCTGGCCTGCTCCAGTTCGGCAGCGGTCGTTGGGAAATGAACTTCACGGTAGGCTTTATTCTCTTCAACCAAGTTTTTTCTAGACGATAAAAATGCCGCCAACGGATCCTCAAGCGGTGGCAAGGACGAAAGGACCCGGAACATTTTTTCCCGGATTATTTTAGTCGACAGGCCGTTTTTTTCCGAATAGACCGGTATCAGCCGGCCCGTATGCACGGTCGAACTCTCAAGCGACGGCAAAAGATCATATTCCTTCGCTTCCAGTTTTATCTGACCGGAAAATTTTTTCGCCAGGCCGGCTACCGCAATCAGCCCGCCTTTTACGAAGTGACGAAGAAGATACGGCTGGTTGTACCAGGATACTTCCAGTTTACCGCTCTCGTCGGCGACGACCGCTTTTTGGATGACCAGACCTTTTCGAAGATACAGATTTTGCGAAGAAACGATCGTTCCCTTAATGGTTACTATCTCGCTTTCCTGCAGGCGGGCGATCGGCGAAATCAGCGAGTAATTTTCATAACGGAATGGGAAATAATTTAGAAAGTCAAAAATCGTCTCGATTCCCAGACGTCTAAAGCGACGAATCGTGACCGAATGAGTCCGCGGTATTACCTCAACAGGATCATCAAGTTTCATGGCAAAATATCAGCGGAACAAAAAGGCCGAGGCGACCGACGACAAAATCAGAAAAAGCGATGAAACGGCGATAATTATTTTCAGGATCCGGTCGCGCTTGAGATATTTTCTTATTTTTAGCATACTATATTATACTCTATATTTATGTATGTCTCACGGCGGCAGCGATACCGGGCCCAATATAAAAAGCAGAAGCTGATTTTGTACACCATTCTTTTTCTGACCGGCATTATCACCGCCGGCTTTATCTTTTCTTTTGCCGTCTTTGCCTGGTACGCCAAGGACCTGCCTTCGCCCAACAAACTCGCCCAGACGACCGGCTTCTCCACGGTTTTTTACGACCGGGACGGTAAAATTTTATACGAAATGTATAAGGATAAAAACCGGGTGCCGGTCGCTTTTACCCAAATCTCCAACTCTTTAAAAAACGGCACCATTGCTATTGAGGACAAAAATTTTTACAAACACGGCGCCATCTCGGAATCGGGTATCATCCGTTCGCTGTTGAGTATTATTTTTCGTGGCAAGCTGCAAGGCGGTTCAACGATTACCCAACAGCTTATTAAAAACGTTCTTCTAGATTCGCGCCGGACCGCTTCGCGAAAAATCCGCGAGATGATTTTGGCCTTTGCCGTTGAAGGAAAGTACAACAAGGACGAAATCCTGCAAATGTATTTGAATGAAGCGCCCTATGGCGGCAGCTTCTGGGGGGTCGGGTCGGCGGCGAGCGGCTACTTTGGCAAAGAACCGAAAGACCTTAGTCTCACCGAGTCGGCTATCCTCGCCGGCCTGCCCCAAAACCCGACTTACTACTCGCCTTTTATCGGCAAGGACGACGCCTGGCAGGCGCGGACAAGGGATGTGCTGCGGCGAATGCGTGAGGACGGCTACATAACCGCCGACCAGGAAAAAAAATCTCTGGCCGAGTTGCAGACGTTGAAGTTTACGACCTCAAAAATCTCGATTACCGCGCCGCACTTTGTTTTTTATGTCAAGGACCTCATCGAAAAGGAGTACGGCCCAAAATTAATCGAGGACGGGGTCAAGATAAAAACTACGATCTCTCTTGAGACGCAAAAAGCGGCCGAAAAAATAGCGAAGGAGGAAATCAAAAACCTTAATGGCTATAATGTCGGCAACGCCGGCATTGTCATCTTTGACTCCCAGACGGGCGAGATTCTGGCCATGGTCGGTTCATACGACTTTAACGATGAAGATTTCGGGAAGTACAACGTCACGACGGCCGAACGTCAGCCCGGCTCAACGGTCAAGCCCATTACCTATGCTCTGGCTTTTGAAAAAGGCTACACGCCTTCGACCGTGATTATGGATACAAAAACAGTTTTCCCAGTGGCCGGCAACAAGGACTATGAACCGGTAAACTACGACGGTAAGTTTCGCGGCCCGATTCAGCTGCGGTTTGCTTTGGGAAATTCAATTAACATCCCCGCCGTCAAGCTTCTGGCCATGGTTGGACTTCTTAAGCTGACCGCCGCTTATTCTGTCTTTGCCACCGGAGGAATAAGACGCGATCCGTCCGCAGTTCTTGAAATCACTGATTTTAAAGATAAGCCGATTTATAAGTCGGTCCGTAGCTCCGAAAAGCGTATCTTCACTCCGGAAATTTCCTTTTTAATTTCGCATATTCTCTCCGATAACAACGCCAGAGTTGACGAGTTTGGCCCGAACTCTTATCTTCATATCCCTGGCAAAACCGTCGCGGTAAAAACCGGTACCACCAACGACAAGCGCGACAACTGGACTATCGGTTACACCAAATCAATAACCGCCGGCGTCTGGGTCGGCAACAACGACAACTCACCGATGAATCCGAAAATTGCCTCCGGCGTGACCGGCGCCTCTTCAATCTGGTACAGGCTCATGACGGAACTGCTGAAAAAATACCCGGACGGCATTCCCGATAAGCCGGAGAAAATAAAAGCGGTAACGATTGATTCGTTCTTGGGCGGCCTGCCCAAAGACGGTTATCCGACCCGATCGGAGTACTTTCTTGACAGCAGTGAACCGAAAGACATTTCGTCTTTTTATAAACGACTCAAAATTTCAAAAACCAACGGCAAACTGGCTAATGATATTGAAGTCAAAAACGGCAACTACGACGAAAAGGACTATATCGTTATCAGCGAAAACGACCCGGTGTCAGCCGACGGTAAGAACCGCTGGCAGGAAGGAATCAACGTCTGGGCACAGTCGCAGCCGGATGATAAATATCACGCCCCGACCGAGACTTCAGATGTCTCGGCCGACTCGGTCATCGTTTCGATTAAAAGCCCATCCGACCTTTCGACCGTCAGCTCGTCATTTACGGTCACTGCCCATATCACGAGCATTTCTCCCGTCACTCAAGTAAAGATCTATGCCAACGGAACCGAAGTCAAAAATATCGGCGGCAATAACGCCGATATCAGCGAGACCGTTAGTCTCGCCGACGGCACGTATGATCTCAAAGTGACGGCAGGAAACGAGAAAAATAATTCCGGCGACGCGACCGTACATATCGGCGTTAATCAACCCTGGTCAACACCGACACCGACACCGGCGCCAACAGTAGCGCCGACTTCGGCCCCAACGCCAACCCCCACCCCTTAAACAATCTTTTTTTCGCGAAGCAGCTTACGAAGTACCAACCAGTCTGTGTCCATTACCGCCTTGAATTTCTGAAAGCGTAGTGCGGCCGCCGGGTGGAGCGTGAAAAAGTAGATCCTGCCGTTTTTACGTTCGTATTTTCCGTGCACTTTCATAATCGCTATTTTTTTTCCAAGCGTCCCCGTAACCGCAACATTGCCCAAAAGAACCAGCACTGCCGGATTAATGGCCGCGATTTGTTGTTCCAGATGGACTCGTCCATGCACAATGTCAGCCGGTTTTGGGGTAACGTAGTTTTTTAGATATTTTACCGGACTGGTAATATACACCTCGGTTTCGGCCAGCCCGATTTTTTTAATAGCAGTACGAAGCAGTCTGCCGGAGCGACCGATAAACGGCCGACCGCTGACTGCCTCCTGTCGGCCCGGTGCCTCGCCGACAAACATTACTTTTGCCCTCGGACTTCCTTCCCCCGGCACCGCCGTGCCGACTGAATTCTTCCGGCAAATCCGGCAGCTTAGTATTTCCTTAGTTATTTCCGCCAGCTCTTTACCGCTCATTTGTTTAAGGCGCTTTTTATTTTTTCCAGTTCCGCCGCGGCTTCCGCCTGGGTTAGGTTCCGATCGGCGGCAGCAAAATAAAACCGCAAGGTCTTTTTCTTTTTTCCAAAGAGCCCGACAAAATCGGCTTGGCTTAAGTATTTGGAACCACGATAAGCAGTTAAACGCATTTCTTCGAACGTCTTGTCTGTGTCCATGGTTAAGTCAAGTTTTATTTGCGCATACGGATTAACTGCCTTGTATGCGGGAAGAAGATTGGCTTCAGAAACGAGAGACGCCACATCGAGTTCGGCAACGCAAACCGGCTGCTTTATTTCAAAAGCGTTTTGGCAGGAAGACTTTACTTTTCCCAAAAAGCCGATTTCTTTTCCGTGTATGAAAATGGCTGCCTGGCCGTTGTCCGGACAAAAACGGCAGGAAGAACTTTTCTCAAAGACACCGATAATGTTTAACTCTCTAAACATCCCCTCGACTATTCCTTTCAAATAATAAAAGTCGCCGTTTGTAATAATGCCCAGTTTGTACTCTTCCCGCGGCAGGTCTTTTCTTGTCGGCTGGTAGACTTTGGCGATCTCAAAAAAATGCAGTTCATAGGCTTTCCCTTCATTGTCCTTAACGTTTTTTAAAAGCGACGGACTAAGGCTGCGGCGAAGATACCTGATTTCTTCGGAAATAGTATTTTTTAGCTTGAGATGAGTTTCCGGTTTCAGTCCGACTCCTTCAATTAGCGATTTCGAAACCATGGAGTAGTTCATCGTTTCATGAATACCAAGGTGTTTTAAATAAAATTTTATTTTTCGGGAGATTGTAAAGAAGTCGGCCAGCTCGACCGGCTGCTTTAAATAAACAACCGACTGTAAATTGTTCGGCAGATTATAATATCCATAGATACGGGCAATCTCCTCAATGACGTCTTCCTTAATCTCAATATCGTCCTTCCGCCAGGAGGGGACGCCTATGGACATCGACCGGCCGTCGACCGTGACGCCAAAACCCAGCCGGGTGAGTATTGCCTGGCTTGTTGCCGGCTTTATCCTGACGCCGATCTTTTTGTCAATATCGGCCAAATCAATAGTAACCGTCTTCTTTTTATACGGTTGGGGATAGATATCGGTAATGTTGGCGACCGACGGCGAGCCGGCGTATTTCTGAAAAAGAGAGACGCCATAAGCGGCCGCTACCGAGACCCGTTCCTCATCAAGGCCTTTTTCAAAATAGGTTGCCGCCACGGTTCTTATGCCCGTCGTCATTGAAGTTCTTCGGATATGATTTTTTTCATAAGTTTGTACAAACAAGAGCACATTTTTGCTTTCGCCGGTTACCGCGCTCGTCAACCCGCCCATCACGCCGCACAAATCAATCAGTTTTCCCGAGCCGTCCTCAATGACAATATCTCCCCCTGGTAACAGCACTTCTTTTTTATCAAGGGTGGTAATTTTTTCGCCTTTTTTGCTTTCCCGCAGTATCATTTTTGCGCCCTGTATCTTGTCGTAGTCGAAGACATGAGTCGGCTGGCCAAGCGAAAGCATAAGGTAATTGGAAAAATCAACAACATTATTGATTGATTTTATGCCGCACCCTTCCAGCCGCCGGCGCATAAACTCGGGCGATTGATCAATCTGGACGTTCAGTAGTACCACCGCGGTGAAACGTGGACAAAGAGCCGGATCGACCAAGCTGACATTCAGTGGTGATTTTTTATCAGCTTTCAGGCTGGACAGACTAAAGTGTTCGCGGGGATTATTTTTTATGTCGGCGACGATGCCAAACTGGGGAAGAATCGCCTGGGCTTCTTGGGCGACGCCGAGGACCGACGCCGTGTCGACGCGGTTTGAAGTAACTTCGATGTCCAGGACAAAGTCGTCGTCAACTTTTTCCATCCGTTCGACCGACGGCCCGCAGAGAGAAAGGTATTTTTGCAGTTGCGCCGGAGTCGCTTTCGTATCGAGGTACTCCCGGAGCCAGTTATAAGTTATTTTAATATTCATTTTGTTTAAAACTGCTGCAAAAATCTAATGTCGCCGCTATACAGTGTCCGTATGTCGTCGAGCTTCAATCCTTCCTTCATCATAAACGTCCGTTCAACACCGATACCGAAGGCCCAACCCGAGTAAACCGCCGGATCGATACTACCGGCCCTTAAAACATTCGGATGGATCATGCCCGAGCCCCCGAGTTCAAGCCAACCCGATTTACAAAGTTTGCATTTTATTTTATTGTCATTCTCACCAAGGTGAGAACCCTTTTGGGATCCCCGACTGCTCGGGGATGATAAAAAGCCTGTACCGCCACATACGCCGCAAGTAATATCAACTTCAAAAGACGGCTCGGTAAACTGAAAATGATACGGGCGCAGCCTGATTTCGCGTTTTTCCCCGAAAAATTCTTTGGCAAAATAGTTAATCGTCCCCTTCAGGTGGGTAATATTGATGTCCTTATCGATGACAAAACCCTCAAACTGATGGAACATCGGTACGTGCGACACGTCCCAGTTCGGCCGGTAGCATTTGGCGATATTAATCATCCGCATCGGCGGCGTTTTCACTCGTAGCATTTCTCTTATTTGACCGGACGAGGTATGGGGAGAGAGAATCATTTTTCCAAGCTGCGGATCCTCTTCGGCTTCGACAAAAAAAGTTTCAAAATCGTCGCGGGCCGGATGACCTTTAGGCATATTGAGCGCTTCAAAATCGTTATATTCCCACTCAACTTCGGGATAAGACATCCGGATAAACCCGATCCGCTCAAAAATCTTGGTTATTTCTTCAACGGCATACGTCACCAAATGCAGACTGCCTTTAGGAAAAGAGGTCCCCGACCGGGTGACGTCAAAAAACTCGGCGGTATCGCTTTGCTCCAACAACCGAAGCCGTTTATCTTCCAGCAGGTCCTCGATATGTTTTTTGGTTTGGTTAAACTCCGGCCCGACCGCTTTTTTTTCGTCCGGCGAGATACTGTCAAAGCTTTTATTCACCAGTCCGTTTCGTCCGAGATACTTTGCCCTTAGGCGGTCAAGAGTAGAAAGATCGAGTTCAGGGGAGGAGAGCTCTTCTTTTAGTTCGGCCAGAAAGGCGCGAAAAGATAGCATATGGAAGATATCTTACACGGTTTATTTTACTTTTTCTACTACCTTTGCGAAAATCTTCGGATAGTTGAGGGCCAATTCGGAAAGTATTTTACGGTCCAACCCGACTTTTTTTGCCTTCAACAGTCGAAAAAAGCCGCTGTAATTTAAGCCAAGCTGACGGACAGCGGCGTTAATACGGATCGTCCACAGCCGCCGAAAGTCTCTTTTCCTGGCCCGTCGTCCGGCAAAGGCGTACTCGCCGGCATGAAGCACGGCCTCTTTGGCTTTTTTAAACTGCTTGTGCCGCGTCATCCAGTACCCTTTGGCCTGACCCAAAACTTTTTTGTGACGACGATGGGTGGTGATTCCGCTTTTGACTCTGACCATATTTTTAGCGAATGGCGAGCATTTTTTTTAACTTTTTTTCGTAACGGCCGAAGACCTGTTTTAATTTTTTCAGGTCGCGCAGCTGACGTTTGCTTTTATTGGCCCGCAGGTGGCGAAGATTACTGGACCGGTGAAAAAGCTTGCCGCTTTTTGAAAGCTTAAAGCGCTTGGCGGCGGACTTTCTCGTTTTTTGTTTTGCCATATTTTTATTTTTTTCTTGAAACAACGGCTCTGATGACTCGGCCTTCCATGCGCGGCTCTTTGGAAAGATTAACTTCTCCAAGTTCGCCGATAAATTTTTTCATGAGATCAAAGGCCATCTGTCTTTTACCCATCTCCCGGCCCCGCAGAGTTAGGTTTAGGCGCACCTGATTACCGTCTGCTAAAAATACTCTTGTCTTGGCCGCTTGCCTCTCTTTATCGGCTTCAGCGATAAAAAGAGAAATCTGAATGTCCTTAACGATGCTTTTTTTGACGCCTTTTTTCGCCTCTTTCTGCCGTTTTTCTTCCTGATATAAAAATTTTTTAAAGTCGATAATCTTAGCTACCGGCGGAACCGCATTTGGCGCAATTAAAACCAAATCGAGACTCATTTCCTGGGCTTTACGTAAGGCCTCTTCCTTAGACAGTACTCCGATCTGTTTTGCTTCATGATCAATAACCCTCAAGGTGGGCGCCACTATACGATAATTAGTATAATAATAGCGCTTCGGAGTATAACTACTGGTATGTCTCAATGTTTTCTTTTAATTTACTGATAAAAGCGGTAATCTCCATCACGCCCAAGTCTTTTCCGTCCCTTGAGCGGACAGAAATACTGGCGCTTTGGCTTTCCTTGTCTCCTATTATAATCATATAAGGCACTTTTTGCAAGGTAGACTCACGTATTTTATAGCCAACCGTTTTATTAGCTTCATCTACCTCGTGGCGTATTCCGTTTTTCTTTAAGGCGAGCGCGATTTCTTTTGCGCACCCGGCATGCTTTTCGGAAATCGGCAATATTTTTACTTGGACAGGCGAGAGCCACAACGGAAACGCTCCGGCAAAGTGTTCAATCAGTATCGCCATAAATCTTTCAATCGATCCCAAAATAGCAACGTGTAGTACCGCCGGCTGTTTTTTTTCACCGTTCTTATCGGTATAGGCTAAGTCAAAATTCTTTGGTTGATTAAAATCCAGCTGGATTGTTGTTAACTGCCATTCGCGTCCCAGACTATCTTCGACCATAATATCAATCTTCGGCCCGTAAAAGGCGGCCTCGCCTTCGCCGAGTTCGTACTTTATTTTTCTTTTCTCAACCGCCTTTACCAGTTCTTTTTCCGCGATATCCCAGACCCGATCCTCGCCTAAATATTTATCCTTGTTGCCCTTATCACGAATTGAAATACGGGCGCGGTAGTTCGGCAGTTGAAAAGTCTTAAATATTTGCTGCGCCAGATCAATTGCCTTATCAATCTCCTCCGGCAGATTTTCCGACTGCACAAACCAATGGCTGTCATCTTGAGTTAACGAACGGACACGAAAAAGTCCGTTAATCTCGCCGCTTTTTTCGTATCGATATACGGTTGCGTTTTCGGCATAACGAATCGGCAGCTCTTTATAACTATGCGGAGACATAAGATATATTTGGAAGTGATGCGGACAGTTCATCGGTTTTAACGTGTACTCATCGTCTTCAATACGAAGCGCCGGCATCATCGCGTCATATTTCTGCCAGTGTTTGCTTTGGATATAAAGTTGACTTCTGGCAATGTGGGGCGTCCAGACAAACGTCAACCCGTATTTCTCCTTAATCTTTTTTAAATAGGCCTCAATTTCGCTTCTAATTACCGCGCCCTTAGGTGCAAAAAGCGGGAGTCCCGGACCCACGCTTGTTGAAAAAAGAAATAGCCCCAATTCTTTTCCCAGTTTTCTATGGTCTCTTTTTTTAGCTTCCTCTTGCTGCCAGAGGTACTTATCCAATGCCTCTTTTGTCGGAAAACACGTCCCGTAAATTCGCGTCAACATCTTGTTTTTCTCGTCTCCCCGCCAGTAGGCGCCGGCGACCGATAACAGCTTGAAATGTTTTAGGACACGGCTCGGGTCGGCAACGTGGCCGCCGCGGCAGAGATCGCGAAAACCCCCGGCCTCGTAGACGGTGATTTTTTCGCCTTTTTTGGAAAATTCGTCAATGAGTTCGAGTTTATACGGATTATCCTTATTTTCCAAACGCGCGTCGTCAAGCGAGACCTCGTGTCGCACGAAGACCGGCCAACTCTTGGCCAGTTCGCGCATCTTTTCCTCGATACGAGTAAGATCGCTCGTTGAAATCGGGGACGGGAATTCAAAATCATAGTAAAACCCGTTATCAATCGGCGGGCCGATCGTACGCTTGGCCTTAGGATATAAATCCATTACCGCCGCCGCCAGCAGGTGGGCACAGGAATGTCTTAGTTCAGCCAGTTTGTCCATAGGTAATTTACTTAAAGTTTAAATCAAATTCTATTTGAAATATATAATAACCGATTTGCCAAAAAAAATCCCACGCGCGGCGTGGGAGTCTTGGCAGAAAAAAACTACCACGCTTATCGTGGGCAGGTAGTTGTGGTGACAATAACAAAATTAAGCAAACTCATACTATCATTCTACTTTATGAGTTAAAGACTGTCAACCGCAGTAAGATCGGCCTATTGAAACGGCCTTTGTCTTGTTGCCTACGGTCCACTTAACCTTGGCCGGATCTGGATACTATCTACTCACTGCCACCTCCGAAGTGGCGAGTTATTTCTGGGCCGCTACAATAATATAATAATATAATCAAAATTTACCCCGTACATTGAAAAACGCCGACTAACAGTTAAGGCCGCCAACATGGAGTCAGCAACACTTCGGAAGTGGCAGAAATGGCAGAAAAACCGCAGTATTCTTAACGGCGAGGTGCCGTTTTGCGGACGCTACTTTAGTGGATCTGAGAGGACTTGAACCTCTGACCTTTGCAATGTCAATGCAACGCTCTAGCCAACTGAGCTACAGATCCGGCGACCCTCTCTTTCGGTACTATTGTACCAAATGGCGTATCTCTTTTCAGCGGTCGGCTATAGCTTTCTCGAATTTCTAACGATTCCGGTAGACAGCTTAAAGACTAAAAAATGTCTATTTGAGGCTAAAAAACCTACATATCCGTTACTCATGCTATAGGCTATAAGATACTCTCTGCTCGAGCTTGACAATCTTATAATATTGTGGTATACTGCTTTCAGATCCTAAGGTTCTTCTACCTTTTGTAGAAAAGCTTTAGGATTTTTTTTATGAAAAGAGTTTTTGCCCTGTTGCTTTTGGCAATGGGAGCGATGATTTTCGTAAAAACCGCGTCGGCCGAAAACGAGGCGGGGACCTCGGCGGCTATTTCCTATAGTAACACGGCAAAGTACTGTGCGGTGAAAGTCGACTATACCAAGAAAAAAATGGCCGTCAAAAAAGTGCTTCAGAAATATGAATCGCCGCTCTTGCCTTATACCGACGCCTTTATTGCCACCTGTTCCAAATACGGCATCGACTGCTACCTGCTGCCGGCCATCGCCGGACTCGAGTCGACCTTTGGCAAGTTTATTCTTCCCGACAGTAATAACGCCTGGGGATGGGTAGGCGGTCTCAAGATCTTCCCTTCCTGGGAGGCGGGTATTGACGAAGTCGGCCGCGGGCTCAAGTATAACTACATCGATCGCGGCCGTGATACGGTTGATACGATCGGCCCGATGTACTCCGAAAGTCCGACCTGGGCCGTCCGGGTGAATATCTTTATGCGCGAGTTTCAACGTGAAGAGGACAAACTTGATTCCCTCCTGACGGCGAACAACAAAACGCTGTAACTTCTTCTTTTTTCCGCTCCTATGGTATAATCAACACCAATTCTATGTTCGCGTATACCCAAAAAAAATTGCCAAAGAGTACCGTTGAAATTATTCTTGTTGTTCCGACTATCGATGTCCAGGCCGAGTATAAAAAGGCGTTTAGCCAACTTCAGGCCGAGCTGGCCGTTGAGGGTTTTCGTAAAGGTAAGGTACCAACGACCGTTGCCGAGAAGCACCTCGACAAAGAGGCCGTTTATCAGGAAATGATCCAGTCGGCCCTCCCACAATGGTACGAACAAATCGTCAAAAAGGAAAACTTTCACCCCATCATGTCGCCGAAAGTCGAGCTGATTAAGGGAAAGGACGGCGAAGACTGGGAGTTTAAGATAACACTCGCGGAAAAGCCGGTGGTTGATATCGCCAATTACCGAAAAGTCGTCAGCGAGACCAAGCACGAGGACAAAAAAGCCGCGATCTGGACGCCCGGCAAAGGCGAACCGGCAGCCAAAGAAGATGAGGCCCAAAAAGCCAAAATTAGACAGGACCGGTTAAATAGAGTCCTCGAAGCCTTACTGAAAGAAACGAAAATCGAGCTGCCCGACTTACTTCTTGAGACCGAACTAAGCCGTCGTCTTACCCAGGCAGTTGACGATATTCAAAAAATCGGGCTGACCGTCGACGCTTATCTGAAGTCGAAAAATCTGACCATGGACGAACTGAAGAGCCGCTACCGTCGCGAAATTGAGGATACTTACAAACTCGAATTCCTGCTTGCCGAAATCGCCGATAAGGAAAATATTACCGTCGAAAATAAGGAACTGGAAGACCTATTTAATCATATCCCGGAGGAAAAAGAGAGGACCAAAGCACGATCAAACGCCTACTTTTACGCGACGATCCTACGGAAACAGAAGGTGCTTGATTTTCTAACTGACTTATAGTAAAATTGAGCAAAAGTAAAACTATGAATCAGCCAAAACAAAAAACAAATTTACCTTCTAAAAATCCGCTCGAGACTTTCAAAGAGTTGGGTTCCTCAACGATCCGTTCTGCCGGAGACGGTTTCAAAAATTTGGGAAGCGGTATCTTTGATCAGTTCTTCGGCGACTATGATAATCCGCCGGAAAAGTACCGACCGTGGGAAACCCCGGCCAAGCCACCGGAAAAAAAGAAAAAAGAGTTTTCCCTTTTTAACTACCAGAATTATTATGAGAAAGAGTTAATTAAAAAAGAGATAAAAGAACTTGCCGAGATTATCAAAAGGGAGATCGCGCTGATTAAGAAAGCGGATGCTTCCTTACTGAACTCGGTAAAGGATGTCGAAAAACTGACGATCGACACCTTGCCGGAAAAACCGGGCGTCTATCACCTGCGTTTTTTGGAGGCGGTTCTCAATCTGCTTCGTGTCCTTCGCGCCAAAATAGGCGAGTCGCGGACCTGGCTTCAGGCCATGATCTCAAAAAGGAAAAAAAGAGGTTCACTGTTTGCCAATCTTTCCAAAAAGAAAGGGACGCAGTACTCGCTGTCACAAGAACTCCAGGCCACCCGTTCGGTTCAATGAAGAGAACCCGAACCGGCCCGAATCCTGTCTATTACCTCTTGCCTACCGTCTTCAACTAAATGCCTACTTACCGCCACCAAGTGAAGTAGTCCGGTTGGTAATGACTGCCTATCATCTGACCTATTTTCGCCCCACTGTACCCCGACAATATAATTTCTTAATTCGTTGAGCTGAGCTAGACCTGCACGGATAACCAACTCGATAGCCGGTTGTCGATCGCCGACGACTATATCCCTCCAAGCAAGAGCAACCGGAACACTATTCAACGGATCAGCTCCTGAAACGTCGAGGATTCCAAGCGGATAAGCTTTAATTTGTCCATCCTCTCTACGGGTCGCTCTCCAGCTTAAACAAAAGGCATTTACCGGTATATTTAAGCCGGCAGCAATGTTGCTTAACTTACTATAAGGCGTGACCGGAAAACCTAGTGAACCGGTGGTGGTTAACACTCTTGTGTATTCCCCAGTGTGATCGCTTGCCTCACCCAATTGTTGTTCAACCTGTAGCGCCATACCGTCGAAAGGATTAAGCGGACCACCAACAGTTAAAGAAACGTGACCGGGACTTTTTAAATAACGCACCGGTCCAAAAGGAGGAAAATTCGTTGCGAACTCGGTAACTGGAGCAATTTTCACTTCCGACATGCCGGCTATTATAACACAAATGCTGTTGCAACGGTTTTATTCTAAGACACGGAGAAAAAAATTGACGCCGTGGGCCCAGCTGCCGTTTGAGGAAGGATTATATTTTTCCATGATCGCCGACGCCGTAACCAGGCCTTTGTCGATATAATTATATTTTATCCCGCGACTGACGGCCGCAATCGCTTCCGCGTACGAATCAAATTTGGTAACGGTATTTCCGTAAATGCCCCAGCCCCAACAGTTGTGAGAATCGTCGGGAATGAACTTACATAGATTGGACTCCTGCATGGCGATCGCCGGCAGCAGGCGGTAATCAAAATGGTAGATGTCGGCATACTTGACAAAAAGCTCCGCTTCGGCATAAAGTACCGAGTTATTCCGGCGGAAAAAATTCTTCAGATTGGCGACCCGGCTGTCGCCGAGCTCGGCATCCGCCTGGTAGGCGCTTGCGACAAATGGCGCTGTCGAAAAGTTAAACTGGCTGTTTTTAGCCGATTTTTCAATCTCGCCTAAAATCTGGTTGGCGTAGACTTTGCGGCTCGTATGCAGATAAAGTTTGATCACGACCAAAAAATTGAGGAAAAAGAGTATCGTAAATGTCAGGGCGTAAAACGCGGTTTTTTTGCGCATTACCTAACTATAGTAAATAACCGTTTTCCTGTCAACCGGGCTTACATCACATAAAAATAAGTCGGAAACGGGGAGCGAGGAATCGTTTTAACGAGTTTGTTATCCCAACCTTCAATTTTAAATCCGTGCGAAATAACCGTGACTTTTTTCTTGAGCTCACTCTCAAACTTTATTTTCAGCTTTTTCAATAAGTCAGGCATTAAAAAAACGTAGACGACGTTTGCCCGAGTAAGATTAACGTCATCAATATTTTTTTTGATAAACGATATCTGCTTAAGGTTTTTAAAACGCGCCTTGAGCCTTGCTTCCCAAATAAGAAGCGGGTTGATATCGACTCCGATTCCCCTGACTTCGTATTTACTAACGGCGGTCATGACTGCCCGCCCGTCGCCTGACCCAAGATCATAAAATACCATTCCTTTTTTCAACCCCGCTTCGCTCAAAATATAAGCCAGCTCTTTTTGTTTTGACGGCACATACGGAGAACCCTTTGTGTGCGAATAGATGAGAAAAATCACGTAAACCGAAAAGGCAAAAAAGAAACCGAGTTCGGTAAGTAGCGCCGTCCAGTAAAGCAATACCCTCAACATCTTAATCCTATTGTACCAGGAATTAATCCGTTCACGAGGAGAGCTTACGTCGATCAGGTAGATTAACCGAGAGAGTATAGTGTTTTAAAATAGTTTCTATCAAATTTTTTCTTACTTGGATAATAATCTCGCCAGTATCGTAACCCCCATTTTTTCACCCTCTTTTTTATCGCCAGAGGAGGAGTGTATGACTCGTGGTACCACTGAAAGAAGTTTTTGAAAAGATACCAGTATCTCACCGCGCCCTGCCAAATAAGTTGTTCTGGCGAAAGTTCATTGATGACGACCACCATTTGGGACCTTTTTTTTTCAATCTTATTTGTAAGGCCTTGCAGTTCTCTAACCGCCAACGGCCGTCCCTGGGTAAAGACCGCGAAGCCTTTTAAATATTGAAGATGGTTATCGTGATAAACAAGATGATTGGCAAAATCAAAGGAATAGCTAAAATGCTTGTCATATAAAAGCCTAATGGATAAGGCCGAAAAACCGGTTTTCTGTTTCAAAAATGAAGGATCAAGGTCGTTGAAATCACGGTAAATAACCAATCCGTTCGGCAATGAATATCCTCCATGAAGTACCATTCCGGCATCCCGGTATAAATCGAAATACAGCGACCACGTAAAAGACTCAAGAGCGATATTAAGATTGGCTATCTGCTGTCTCTCTTCTTCACGTACTAGGGGGGTAAAAGTATACTTTTTTTGCTGTGCGACAACCGTCTGCCAAGGTAAGACACGATTTTCATTATCACGACAGTATATATCGCTATGTATTCTGCGTTTTAGCGAAAGAATAAATTCGTAAATAAAATCGCGGCTTTCGAGATCTTTTAATTTAATAACTCCGCGTCTTCTTAATGTCTTTAGTCCGATAATCCCTGATGAGAGAAGATGAAAACGTAAAATATCAACCGGTACTTCGTCGAGTGCTTTCCGGAATTTGGTTTTGCTTAACCGGTATTTACGAAGTAGCGCCATGGCAAAAAGATCACCAAAATATGACTCGATCTGGGCGGGGTGACATGGCCAAAAAGTTTCTCCATCCATCCCTTCCTGTGCCACCAATAATGCGCTTATTAAATCCTGTGTCCACATAAATTAACGCTATGTCTTTCTAAATAGTATAATATATTGTTTGGTTGCTCCTGTAGCTTAATGGATAAAGTAATGGTCTTCGGAACCATTGATGGGGGTTCGATTCCCTCCAGGAGCACCGGATTTTCATGGGGCCACTAGCTCAACTGGTAGAGCATCTCCCTCTTAAGGAGGTGGTTCTGGGTTCGAGTCCCAGGTGGCTCACTCGCCGGCATATTTTAATAATAAGATAGGGTCTAGTCTAGCAAACTTCTAACTATAAGACATATTTTCTCATGAGTTTCTGAAACGATATTTTCATGTTTCTGCGGTGATTAAATCTCCACTCCGATTCTTTCAAGTATAACAAGAACTTTGCTTTAGGTACTC
>JACQCK010000022.1 GCA_016201695.1 Candidatus Roizmanbacteria bacterium | reverse complement strand
TACCTTCCAGCCAGAAAGATTAGGGCGAAAGGGGAAATTGTGCTAACTTCAGCAAAGCAGCTTAAAACAATCTTCGCCCAAAACAATATAGATTTACTCCAAAAAAAGCTCACCGAGATAACAAAGCAGTACGCCGACTTCCAGCATGAGGCGCAGGGCGTTTATTGGGCACGTTTTATCCCTTATGTAGCTGATTTTAAAAACGGGGTTGAGGCGGGCGACTATATGCTTCGTGCCGCCAACGAAACAATCAAGGCCGTCGCACCGTACGCTGACCTTATCGGGTTCAAAAAAGGAGAAACGTCTTTTGTTGAACGCTCGGCCGATGACCGTCTCCAGACAGCCATCCTGACGCTTGACAAAGTATTGGGAAAGCTGGATGTGATCTCGGAAGATATCCGCCAAGCCGAACTTCGGATTGATGCAATCGACGCCAACCGCTATCCGGAACGGATCGGTCAAGCAGCCGTCCGCGCCAAAATTGGAAACGTTAAGGAGCAGTTTATCGGCCTGGCCTCGTTGTTCGTCGACGCCAAACCGCTTCTTAAAAATCTGCCGGCGATGTTTGGCAAGGGACAGGAGAAAACCTATCTGCTTCTGTTTCAGAATATCTACGAACGGCGGGCAACGGGCGGTTTTCTGACGGCCTATGCCATTTTTCGGGTGAATAACGGCAAGATGACAATCGAACGCTCCGGGGATATTTATGCGCTGGACGAGAGTATCGCCGTTCATCCGGTCGCGCCGCCGCAAATCTTGGCGTACCACAAAGGCGTTTCAAGCTTTTTTATTCGCGACAGTAACCTTTCTCCCGATTTCCCCAAATCGGTCGCGCTTTTCAATTCGCTCTATCTAAAAAGCGGCGCGCGGGTTAAGTATGACGGCATTATGGCGATCGACGCCAAGATTCTTGTTGACATGTTAAAGATTTTTGGTGATACGGAGGCGGACGGGATTGTTTTTTCCGCTAAAACCGATAAGCGATGCGACTGCCCACAGGTGATCTATACTCTGTTTGATTTGGTTGATCGCCCGGTCGACTATGTTAAGGAAAACAGAAAAGGCGTATTGGGCGACCTGATGTACCAATTGTTTTATAAGGCAATCGGCTTTTCGCCGTCAAAATACTGGGGTACCTTGGCGCAACAGATGTTTCTGAATCTTCAGGAAAAACACATTTTGCTTTATTTTGTCGATCCTAACCTGGAGGAGGCGGCTCAAAAAATGAATTTTGCCGGCCGGATTAGAGAATATCCGGGTGACTACCTGCACGTCAATAACGTTAATTTCGCCGGCGCCAAGTCAAACCTGTTTGTCAGCGAGTCGTTTATTTCAAAAACGACTATCACCAAAGACAAAGTAACCCGTAACCTAAAGATTGAATACCGGAATCCTTATCCTCACTCTGACTGTAATCTTGAGCGGGGGGGACTCTGTTTGAACGCGACGCTTCGCAATTGGTTGCGGGTCTATGTACCCAAAGGCGCAAAACTTCTTGATTTTAAGGGCTCATCCAAACCGGTTAAGACTTATGACGATCTGGATAAGACCGTTTTTGAAGGTTATCTCGAAGTTACTCCGCTTGGCCGGGCCGAGATCGATATCGTTTACGAATTGCCCGCCGCTATTTCGATAAAGCCTTACCGGCTTTTGGTGCAAAAGCAGCCGGGTACGGACACACAGAAGCTGAAAGTAACCGTCGATGGACGTACCTTATACAACGGCGTTCTTGATATTGACCATGAGCTAAAGTAAAAATAGGGCTATGGTACGTACTTTAAAGACAGAAGGAATTGTTCTCAAGAAGAAATCTCTTCTTAATACTGACAAGCTGATCATTTTTCTAACGCCAAAGTACGGTAAGATTACGACCTTTGCCAAAGGCATCAAGAGAATTACAAGCAGGCGTTTACCGCACACACAAACAGCCAATTTAGTTTTTCTTCAGGCTCAAAGGCGCAATGACAGACTCTACCTTGGGGAAACGACTCTGCTTTCAGGATTTTCCCAGATAAAAAAGGATGAAGCGAAGTCTAACTGCCTGTATCTTATGTTTTTTATTCTCGATCGTTTGATTCCAGCAGAACAGGAAGATGAAAGGCTCTATCGGTTGGTAAAATATTTTCTCGTTACTCTCTCCAAAAATACGGGTGCAACCGGCGATTTTTTTACCGACTACCTTAATCTTATTCTGTCTTATCTCGGCTATACTCACGAAAAAAAATCGTTCAACGAGCTTCGTTTTACTATCGAGGAGCTGATCCACGAAAAATTTCCCCGTATTAGTATATAATGAAAAAATGGATAATATTATCGCTCTTGCGAAAAGACGTGGCTTCATCTACCCCTCTTCCGAAATTTATGGCGGACTGGCCAATACCTGGGATTTCGGACACTATGGGACTCTTTTAAAAAATAATATTCGCGATCGATGGTGGAAGACTTTTGTTTTGGATCATGAAGACATGGTTGGAGTTGACGCGAGCGTTTTTCTTAATCCACAGGTGTGGCAGGCCTCTGGCCATGTTGCCGGTTTTACCGATGCCTTGGTGGACTGCAAAAATTGTCATCGACGCACCCGGGCGGACCATCTTATTGAAGACTCATTAAAAAATGATACCAAAGTAGAGGGGTTATCTACGGAAAAACTAACGGCCATCATCAAAAACAATAAACTTAAGTGTCCGACCTGCGGTTCGGCCGATCTCACCGAAGTAAGAAAGTTCAATCTATTGTTTGAGACCCAGCTTGGAATTGTCGAAGAAAAGAAAGCAAAGGTATATTTACGGGGAGAAATTGCGCAAGGAATTTTTATGAACTTCAAAAATGTTCTTGATACGATGCGGGTAAAAATCCCCTTTGGCATTGCTCAAGTTGGAAAAGCCTACCGCAATGAAATTACCCTGGGACAGTTCGTCCATCGGACGCTCGAATTTGACCTGATGGAGTTTGAGTATTTTATCCGGCCCGAAACCTGGCAGAAAACCTACGACTACTGGCGCCAGGAAATGTGGAACTTTGCTCTGCTTCTTGGACTCGCCAAAAGTAAGCTGCGTTGGCGCGAACATGAGGAGTTTGAACGATCCCATTACTCCAAAAAGACTATGGACATTGAGTATGAGTATCCGTTCGGATTTAAAGAAATGTTTGGGATTGCCTACCGAACTGATTTTGATCTTTCCAATCATGCCAAGCACTCGGGTCGCGATCTGCAATACCGCGATGCCAGAACCGGAGATAAGTTCACTCCGCATGTTATCGAACCGACATTTGGTCTTTCGCGTTTGGTCGGAATAGTATTAATTAATGCCTATCACGAAGAGGAAGTAAATGGGATTAAACGTCTTGTTTTAAGACTCGAGCCGCGCCTTGCTCCAGTTAAGATCGCTGTTTTTCCGCCCTATTGTTTGACCGTTGACTTTCAAACAAAAGAGGACAACGCCGTGACCGTGCGACATCGCGATACCATGCAGCAAGAGCGAATCGGAATTAGTGAGCTGAAAGATTATTTTGCCAAGTTATTATAATTTTAAATCGTATGAAAAAAAATCGGAAAAAAATAATGGTAGCAGGAGCGATAATCGTTTTTCTATTATTGGGAGGAATCGTTTTTTTGAGAAGCAAGCGTCCGGTAAATACAGTTAGCCAATTACCGCCTCAGACAGAAGAGGTCATTCCAACTATTGATAGTTCGGTGAAGGTTGACCTTATTTCTAAAACGCCGGGTCGTGAAGTCAGTATCACTATTGCCAGTATCCCGGCGGGCACCCAAACGGTTGAGTATTCATTGTCTTATGCGACCAAACAGCAGGGGATTCAAGGAGTCATTGGAACGGTGCATTTGGAGCCGAATCAGTCCACTTACAAAAAAGATTTAGTACTCGGGACTTGCTCTTCCGGTACCTGCGTGTATCATCAGGTGGAGGGAAAGATCACCTTAAATTTGAAGTTTAGCGGTAGTTACGGGAGTAAGATTTTTGAAAAAGAATATAAATTTTAATATTCCCAGCACCAGTTTCTAAATCAGGAAGGGAGGTGTTCTCTATGCCAATAATCAAATCAGCCAAAGCAAAACTGAAAAAGGACAAGAAAAAAACAAAGTCAAATATAGCGTATAAACTCAACATCCAAAAGACTGTCGCCGCTCTTAAAAAAAGCGCCGGCCGGCAAACATGGAACAGTCTTATGCAAAAGGCATTTTCTAAGATCGATAAAGCAGCCAAACGGAATGTCATTCATAAGAATAAGGCAAGACGTTTAAAGTCGCGTATTAGTAAGATTACGCGAAAAAAATGAAATACCACATCAACCTGTTGACACTAAAAAAACCAAACGCCCTTGATCGAACAGTTTTTTTTGCCATGAACTACCTGCGTTACATTTTGGTAATAACGCAAATAGTGGTAATTATGGTTTTTTTGTATAAACTCAAGGTTGATCAGGAAATCATCGATTTGCAGGATGCGGTTAACCAAAAAAAAGAAATCGTCGAAATCGCGCAGCCTTTGGTATCCCAGGCGAAGGAAGTTGATTTTAAGCTGACGCAAATAAAGGCGGTGATTACGACTCAGGATAAAATCCTCAAGTCGTTATCCTATCTTTTAGCCACCTTTCCAAAAGATTTTTTTCTTGATACTCTAACTCAAGAAAACGGTGATATTCTTATGAAAGGTCACACGACAAACGCGCCTCTTATTAATGTTTATCTCAATAAAGTTCAAAAGGAGAAAAAATTTATATCGGCAACACTTGATTCCATTCAGCGAGTTGATACGGGGTATCAATTTACTTTTGTCTTTTCGTTCCTTTCCCAGAAAGCAAAATAAATATGGATAAATCAGACATCATAAAAAAATTAACGCGCGGAAAGTCAAAAGATTACACTTATTCAGTGGCGTTTTTTTTAACGTTTTCCTTTTTTGCTTTTTTCGTTATCCGTCCTAATGTCTCTTCTGTTTTTAAGGCCAATTCTAAGATCGAAGTGCTGAAAAAAGTCGACCACATCTTTGAAACCCAGATAAGGAAAATAATCGATCTGCAGACGAGCTTTGAGAATTATCGGGACAAGCTGTATCTTCTGCAGGAGGCTGTCTCAGCTCATCCCAAGGTGAACAAGATTTTAAGCGACGTGACCGAAGCGGCTAATAAATATCGTTTAGCAATAAGTAAGGTCAATATTGCCGATATCAATTTGAAGGACACAACGAAGGATTTGAAAATGAAGGCCGTGAGCCTAAAATTTGATACGACCGGCGACTTTGCCGATATGATATCGTTTATGCAGGAGCTGACCAATCAGCGCCGGCTTAAGCTGATCAAAGGCTATAAATTTTACGGTGAAGAGTCGTTTGCCTCTTCAAGCGGCAGATTACATTTGAAAATAGAGATGGAAGGATACTATCTATGAAATCACATGAATTATTTATTATCTCGTTGACGGTTTTTTTGACTATTGTCGCCTGGATGCTTCTTGATTTCTATAAGATCAATAAAACGGTTGATGTGCAAACCGCCCTTGGTGTGGTGACGGAAATTGATTTTACGATTGACCCACATACATTAGACGTTTTGGAAAAGAAAACTCTCTAATATGGTTTATTCCCAATATTTTACCCGCGAAAAAGAACCCAAGGTGCCGGCGGTTCTTTTATTAGGAGTGCTTCTGGCCATCATCGTTTTTTTGACTAAAATTTTTGGCAATTCAGCGCTTCCTTCAAAAGCGGCAAAAAATACTGTCCGGCGGATAGAAATCGCCAATATTGCGCCGAACCAGGTAACTATTTTCTGGCAAACACTGTCAAAAGAAAGGGGATGGCTGGTGTTCGGCGATTCGGAAACCGAACTGCACAAGATTGTTTTGGATGATCGGGATGTGGAAAATAAAAAAAATGCCTATTTGAATCACTTAAGTACTATCAAGTCGTTGACTCCCGCTAAAAAGTATTATTTTAAACTTATCAGTGAAAATAAATTGATCGCCGAGCGAGGTGACAAAGCATTTTCTTTTCAAACGCCTGATTTCGCCAAAAACACACCACATACGTCGCCGGCGTACGGCAAAGTTTTGGGAATAAATCAGTTGCCCCTGACGAACGCCACCGTCATTATTTCCTACCGTGATGCCTATGCGGTTGTTGGTATGACGACTGAATCCGGTGAATGGTTGCTTCCGCTTGGTACCCTGTTTCATAAAATAAAAGGCAGTGAACTTCATCCGGCGGGAAGAGATATGGTTGATATCGAAATATACAGCGAAGACGACCTAAAAAGTACGATAAAAAGCGACGTAATGAGCCTTAGTCCGCTTCCGCAAAGCGTGATCATCGGTAAAGACTATACTTTTTCGCATGAAGCACAGGTGTTGGCCGTAAACGATAGTCGTCTGGCCGCCGACACGCCCCGAATTGATATTTTGTTTCCGAAAGATGGCGGCGTCATTCCCGGTTCAAGCCCGCTTCTTAAGGGAACGGCCCTTCCCAATCATCAAGTAGTTATTACGATTGCGGCAACAACTTTGTATACTTATCGTACGACCGCCAACGCCGATGGGATTTGGCAGGTGCAGATGAACGATCATCTGCCTGATGGGGAGCAGGCGGTTACGATGGAGACAACAGATGAATTAGGTAAAGAAGTAACGCGCGTACGTCATTTTACAATCGCTAAATCAGGAGAACAGGTTTTGGGCACGGCCACCCCCGAAGCATCTCCTACCTTGTCTCTGCCGGTCCAATCGGCGACGCCGACGGCCGTTATTTCCCGTACGACGACCCCCCCGGTTACCGGAGCCAATATTTTTCCACTAGTTGAAACATCAGCCGCACTCATTCTCGTTGGCATGGGAATTATTATTGCTTTTTAATCTTCTCTTCACGTAGAATAAGTTTATGGACATTCTGTCTTTTTTTTCGTCAATAAGTATAGTCAGCCTGATTGCCTTTCTCGTCATCTCCGCGGTTCTTGGGTACGAAGTGTATCTATTCAAAAAAGAACGGGAAAAGACGAGCCAACCGGCTGTACCTCAATTTAAGGAAACATCTTTTACTCCACTCGCGGCAAAAGTGATGCCGTCTCCAGCCGGCGAGGGGGGAAAAATAATCAAAGCCAACAATAAATTGCTCCTAATTCTTATTGTACTTTTTATTATTTTTGGCGTTGTCACCGTTTTGGGATTTATGCGTAACGAAAAGAAAAAGACCGGCCCCTCCGGTCGAAAAATCCCGTCGGTTTCCCTTATGCCTTCAGTCAGCCCAACTCCTTCCGTAACGGTGATGCCAACTGTGTCGTTGATCCCGTCTTCTCAACCGGTGACGCCAACGACGCCGATAACGGCGACTCCAACCGTAGTAATTTCGCGAATGCCAACGCCTACCGACATTATCCTGGCCCTTCGTAATACCGGCAGTCCTTCTCCGTCGGCTTCGGTCTCAAGCCCGACCCCAACGGCGGCGGCGACTACCCTGCCGCAAACAGGAGTATTTTCTAATACCCTCATTATTACAGCAGTTGCAGGTGCATTTATTGTTTTTTCTTTCTTATTTTAATCGAATCAAGGTAGTTGTCTGGTTATTGTTTTTTCCTCTTTTATGGTTAATGGGCGGTTAGGGTTTGGTAAAAAGCAGTCGGATCGAGAGAGGCGGCGCCGATAAGAAATCCGGAGATTTCATTGGTAGCAAGATATAAAGAGGCATTGGCGCGATTCACGCTACCGCCGTATAAAAAAGCGGTTCCGTCAGGCAGTTTTAGGCCTTGCTTAATCCGCAGAACTTGACGAGGGTTTTCGTTTCTGCCGGTACCGATGGCAAAAAGAGGTTCATATGACACAATTGAGACGCTGCGGGGGACGATATCAGTGTCAGCCCGGATACAGTAAATCGGAGTCAGCCCATATTTTTGCGCATTTTCTACTTTAGCTTGTAATATCTTTTCGTCTTCATGGAAAAGACTTCGTCGTTCAGCGTGTCCGACAATCACGTACTCGGCTATCCCGCAAAGCGATGCCGCAGATAACTCGCCGGTGTAGTTACCTTTTTCATACCGGGAAACATCCTGAACGGCAAAAGAGATAATTTTTTGGTTATGGGACAGTGTTTTCAACGGTAGCAAAAAAGGAGCGGGGGGAGCGATAATTATCTTTGTTTCGGAAGATAAGGAAGAGAGATCCATTTTTAAAAATAATTTCATCCAGTCGGTCGCTTCTTCAAGACTCTTGTTCGCTTTCCAATTGGCGATATAATACTGCATAATCTATAATTATAGACGATGGATTTACCGATTTTGAAGCACTTGAATGCCGCCCAAAAAAAAGCGGTATTATATACCGCGGGCCCGTCAATCATTCTGGCCGGCGCCGGCTCCGGCAAAACACGGGTCATCATTCATAAAGTTCTTCACTACATTCAGAACAATAAAGTCGATCCCGACAACATTGTGATGATTACCTTTACTAATAAGGCGGCTAACGAGATGAAAGAAAGGATTATGTTGGCAACCGAGAAGAAAATTCGCCTCGGGTATGTGGGTACTTTTCATTCATTCTGCGCCCAGATTCTCCGCCGGGAGGGGCCGCAGCTTGGTATTGAGCATACTTTTACCATTTACGACGACGGCGACCAAACCCAACTTCTTAAACAGATTCTCAAAAATATGGACACACGAAAACTCACGCCCTCTTATTTTTCCTATCGGATTTCAGCGGCTAAAAATCAGATGGTTACGCCGGATCGGTATCTTGAGATATTTTCCGACCATCATTCGCCGTTGGTCGCCGAAGTTTATGAAAAATATGAAGCCGCGCTTCACAGAAATAACGCCGTAGATTTCGACGACCTCTTGATGAAGACGGTGTTATTATTTTTACAGTTTCCGAGCACTCTTTCTAAGTATCAAAAAAAATACCGTTATCTGCTGGTAGATGAATTTCAGGACACCAACTACGCCCAGTATTGCCTGACAAAGCTGTTAGCCGAACAGGATAGAAACGTTACCGTGGTCGGCGATTTCTCGCAAAGCATCTACTCCTGGCGCGGCGCCGATATCAGAAATCTGGAGAAATTTAAAGAAGACTTCTCAACGACGCAGGTATTTTATCTGGAGGTGAACTACCGCTCGACTCGGAATATTTTAAAGTACGCGTATGATGTCATTTCCAAAAATCAAACCCACCCCATACTCAACTTGAAAACTTTAAACGGTGAAGGTGAAGATATTACCGAGCATGAGGCGGAAAACGAAGAGGAGGAGGCGCTGTTTGTCGCCTCGGAGATCGAACGGCAAATAGACGGTCAACCTTACTCGGCCTTCGCGGTTCTTTACCGTACCAACGCCCAGTCAAGGGTAATCGAAGAAGCTTTTCTTCACCGCGGGATTCCCTATGTCCTCATTGGTGGTACGCGGTTTTATGAGCGGCGGGAAATTAAAGACATTCTCTCGTACCTGCGGTTGATTATCAATCCGACAGACGAAGTGGCGCTTGACCGGATTAAAAAACAGGGTAAACGGAGATTAGCCCATTTTAAGGAAATCCGCGCCAAACTCGGCCGGGAGTTTGAGAAACGCACGACGGTTGAACTGATGGAAACCACACTGCAGAGCACCGGCTATCTGAAATTATACAATCCAGAAGATCCGGAAGACTATGCCCGACTCGAAAATATTAAAGAATTGAAATCAGTCGCGCTTAATTTTCCTGAACTCGTTGGTTTTCTAGAGCAGGTGGCACTAGTTGAGTCGCGCCTGTTTTATGTCGGCATCACGCGGGCCAAAAAAAAGTTATACGTTACTTATGCGAAACATCGTTTTATTTTCGGCCGGCGCGGTGAAGCGCAGCGCTCAAGATTTCTTGCCGGCGAAGAAGTCGAACGATTCAGTTATTAATTACAGAAGAGTTGTACTATACTTTGGTTTAAGGTATGTTTACCGATAAGACGGGAAAAAAGTTAGGCATAAGTGCTATCTTGACTAAAGGAATATTTCGGTTACAGATAGTTCTTCAGGAGTGGGCAGTATTTGTGCTCCATCTGGTGAGTCAGATGCCCTTTCATCATCTCCGCCGGTTTTTTTACCGCTTAAGCGGCATGAAAATAGGTAAAGGCTCAACTATTCATACCGGTGCTCGATTTTACGACCCAAGCAATATTCGTATCGGTGACGATACTCTTGTTGGGGAAGGGGCGATACTGGATGGCCGTCATCGACTGGCCATCGGCAGTCATGTTGATATTGCTTCTGAAGTCATGATTTATAATTCCGAGCACGACGTGAACGCAGAACATTTCACGGCGATGGAAAGCGTGGTTGTCCAGCCGGTTACCATCGAGGACTATGTCTTTATCGGGCCCCGTGCGATTATCCTTCCGGGCGTCACCATCGGCAAAGGGGCGGTTGTTGGCGCCGGGGCCGTTGTCACCAAAGATATTCCTCCCTTTGCAATCGTCGGCGGGGTGCCGGCAAAAATCATCGGTGAACGTCGCAATAAAAACCCGGTTTATAAAGTCGGTCGGGCCGCCTGGTTCCGGTAATTCCTGAAAGATTATTTTTAGGTCAGGCGAGAGATTTGTGAATTTATTAAATAATCATTAATTAAATAAATGACATTGCCGGAATCTTTTACTAGGGTAACTCCTTTCTCAAAGTTGATGAGCGTACTATTATTTATTCTTCTTCCGATTTCGAGTTTTTATCTGGGAATGCAATATCAGAAAGCAACCTTCTTTCAAGAACTACCTGATTTGCCAAAAAATTCAATAAAACAAAATACATCAACAACTCCAGTAGCTGAAATTAAGAATGTTAAAATAGAAACTCCGTTTAGCAAAAGACTATTTGATATCGATGGCAGTTTTTTCCTCGGCAAGAAATATCCTCAAGCAGTAATTTCCCTTAGTCAAGCCAGTGTAGTCGGGATAAAATGTACGGCTGACTACTCATGTGCAGGTGATTGTTACCGTACTAAAGGCCCAATCATAAATGGCAAATTACCTAAGTTGGCTGATCAAACGCTTCTTAGTTTCTATAGTAAGGTAAGCCAAGACTTAGGCGATAATACTCAAGGTAATATGATTTACTGTGAGACTGAAACAGCCAATAAAATACTTATTTTTCGAAAGCAGTTATCCGGTGGAGGTGGCGGTAAAGAAGCAATTTTTTTTGCAGTGAATGAGCGTAATAATTTAAAACCGGTAACAACCGTAAAAAATAATTTAGCTTATTTCGATTGTAATAAGCCTCTTTTGTACACCAATACAAATGAATTGTACATCGAGTGTGGAGGAGGGGAAGGAAGCGTAGAGTTAATTTATTCAGTTGACATGGTAAATAGTAACTCCAAATTCATTTATTCCTGCCATTATACAGATCCGGGTTACATTCACCCCGAAATATCTGATGGAGAAAAAATAGTCTGTTCTTAAAACTTTAATCGGCTTGGCCGACCAGAAAAACCGCCTGCCAGGGTTGATAATTTGAATAGAAAGTTTTCTCAAAAAGCGCTTCGCTGCCGCGGATTACTTTATAGTTAAACTTCGTTTTAGCTCCCGGGGCGGCAAAATCAACCTGCTTGGTCAGACCCTTTTTTAGAGTTGGATCATCCTGGTAAAGCGGCGCCGGCGCCGGGGTAGTGTCGTAGACAGATACATCAGAAAGTTCTACTCGT
>JACQCK010000019.1 GCA_016201695.1 Candidatus Roizmanbacteria bacterium | reverse complement strand
GGAGTGGAGATTTAATCACCGCAGAAACATGAAAATATCGTTTCAGAAACTCATGAGAAAATATGTCTTATAGTTAGAAGTTTGCTAGACTAGACCCTCGTATATTGTATCAAAAAACATTATGTTTACCGGTTACTGATTTGCTTTTTGGCCATCTTAATTCGTTCGGAAGGGTAAACGTTCCAACTAAAGAGAAGTCTGCTCAAACGGTTTTCCCAATTATTTTTGTATGCTTGACGAAATTTAGCTTGAGCGGTAATCACCCCTTGCGGATTACTTACTCTCTCAATAGAGTATCGGTCGGCGTCATACTCGATCAGGCGCCGTATTGTCCGAATCGCCAACAGGCTGAACAGGCAAGCGGTCAGGACTGACAATACAGCCGCAAAGTGAAAAAGAACCATGATCCATAATCCGGTAATGAGAAATGCCAGTTGGATTGCGCCGGCTTTTAGTCCGTGGCGTAAAACCCAGTGGCCGGCCTCATGAAGGATAACCCACTCGAGTTCATCCCTAGTGAATGTTTCGTACAAGCCCCGTGATAGAATCATCGTCGGTTTGATCGGTAGGCCGGGCATCATGCCGTATGGTTTTTGATCTTCGAAGATGATAAGCCTTTTTAAGGCTAATGAAGTCTTTTTCTTTATGGTTTGGGTGATCCAACGGTCGGTAATAACGGTAATTTTATGTCGCCGGTGAATAAAGGCCGACAGAAAAATTTTTAGCTGGTAAAAATTACCGATGAGAAGAAAGATGATGATAGAAAATAGGTAAGTGATCAGCATACGGAAAATACTTTCATGGCGAAAGTATAGCAGAGAGATAGGATTTACTTGAAGTTGGCGCCGAAGATGAGGACGGCGTCGGCCGCCTCTTTTTCGGCCAGAACGGTTTCTTTCCAGGTAGTCACGTTATCTTTAAGGTCTTTTTTAAGGAGTATCCCGGCGTCGGCTTTTGTTTTTTTGACCTGCAGCTCGCTTTGGTTATAGTCAAAATTATCAGCGTTGCCGGTCAGGATCTCGCCGTATCCTTTAGCTTTAAGAAGATCCTTGATTTCGGTGGCTTTGCCGCCGACCCCCGAACCGTTGAGAACTTTGATTTTCAGGTCTTCCCGTTTGAGAGTGGGGGTAGGTATGGGCGAGGGAAGCGGCGTCGGGGTTGGAGTCGGCGTCGGTTTGACAAATAAATTATTGCCTAAAGCGGGTGCTTTGAAATTGAAATGCGAAAGCAGGAGAAAAAAACCAAATGATAAAGCAAACGACAGAATAAAAATCAGCACTTCTTTTTTAGGGAGGGTTGGTTTTGGCAGTGAAAACGATTTGGCCGAGTGGGACTTGATGCCGGATCTGAAGAAGGAAAAGTGTTTGTTCTCGGTTGAAAAAATAAACGAGCCAAAACAGGTATCGAAATTAAGAATCGGAAACGGCTGCTTTGAGGAGGAGATCAGAAGCTTAATATAGTCCTGATAAAAATTGCCGATGATGCGTTTTAAGGGATTAGTCCAGACCCCGACCGACTTGGTGAAGGTGTCCTGCCGGACTGACTCCGATTGGGTGCCCGCAAGAATAAGACGATTGAGTTTTTTGCCTTTTGCTTCGAGTTCTTCCACCTGTTTTTTCAAGACTTCTTCCAAGGAATTTTTTTCGTCAAGTGCCGCGCGCCAGCGTTCGACTGATAATAGCCCGTAGGAATCAAACAGGAAGCCGCTTAGCGCATTGTTTTCGTAGATGACGTAATAAATATACTCTCGTTTTTCTTTGCGGAGGGTTTTTTCAAACAGTTTGAAGTAGGCCAGTGTCTCGGGCAGCACGCCGGCGATCTTGAGCTCAATCAGGTGGAGCGCTTCTTTAAATTTTGTAAATACCGCGTTTTCGATGGCAAAAAAGTTGATGAGTTTTTCTTTCTCGCTTTCGGTAACAAAATAATCATAGAAAGCTTCGTCGAGATTTATTTCGGCGTTGGCCCTGGCCTTGTCCTTAATAAACGAAGATACGGCTGAAGGGGCAATATCGGCCGGGACCTCAATTCGCAAAAAGGAAAAACTTTCCGTTGGCAGAATCAGAAAGACTTCTTTGTCCAGCGCCTGTCCGGCGGCGGTCAGGGCTTCTTTGATGGCCGAGGCGACAAAATCGATGTTCTCGATCCGGCCGTTGACTAATATATCGGTTTGGTAAGTTTTTTCAAAAACGCTGGTTTCGTACTGCCCCAGTATTGATTTTTTAAGATTTAAGAGCTTGACCCGGTTTTTGTCACAGAATAAGTAGAGCATTGGTTTCATTATAGTCCAATGGATTTTCAAAACACAAGTGATTCGCTATACTATAATACTCTTCCTATGGACACCGCGCTTGACGAAGTCAAAAAAAAGATTGACATTATTGAGTATATTGGCCAGTTTGTGACGCTCAAAAAAACCGGCCGTAATTTCAAGGGACTGTGTCCATTTCACCAGGAAAAAACGCCGTCGTTTGTCGTCTCTCCCGATCGGCAGATCTGGCACTGTTTTGGTTCGTGTCAAGACGGCGGCGACGCCATTAAGTTCTTGATGAAGTGGGAAAATATAACTTTTTACGAAGCCTTAAAGGAACTGGCCGATAAAGTTGGCGTGAAGCTGCGGCACTCAAGTGTTGAAGATGCGGCCTGGCGAAGAAAAGAGCGCCTGATACACCTTAATAGCCTGGCCGGCGAATATTTCGGCTATGTTTTGGCAAAAACTAAGGTGGGCGAATTGGCGAAGCGCTATCTATCTTCACGGAAAATCAACGACCGCATCGTCAATAAATTCCAACTGGGGTATGCGCCCCAGTCGTGGGATTCGTTGTTTAAATTTTTACACAAAAAAAAGTTTCTGCCCGAAGAAGTCTTTTCGGCCGGGCTGGCGGTTCAGGGCGGACGCGGGATGTACGACCGGTTTCGGGGACGGCTGATGTTTCCCCTAAAAGACCAGCGGGGAAATGTCATCGGCTTTTCCGGCCGGGCGCTTCATGATGACGATCCGGCGGCCAAATACATTAATACTCCGGAAGGCCCGCTTTATCACAAACGAGAAAGCGTCTACGGCATTGATACCGCCAAAGAAGCGATAAAAAAAACCGGGAATGTCTATGTGGTCGAAGGCGAGTTTGATGTGATCTCACCTTACCAGGCCGGATTTGAAAATATTGTGGCGGTCAAGGGGACGGCGATCACCAGGGAACAGCTGCAACTTCTGCAGCGGTATACGGCCAAAATTACCTTGACCATGGACTCGGACGCGGCCGGGCTTGAGGCGATGAAAAAAGGCATTGCCGAGGCCGAAGAGATGGAGCTTGAAGTGGGTGTCGTAAGTTTGGATTTTGCCAAGGATCCCGATGAAGCGGTGCAAACCAAGCCCGAAGAATTCAGGCGGGTACTCTCACATCCGGTGCCGCTGTATGATTTCCTGATCGACGCTTCCCTCAAAAAGTATTCCGTCCATGAAGCATATGGCAAGAAAAAAATCGGTGAAGAAGTAGCGGTCTTTTTGGCCAAAATCAAAAACCCCATCGTCCAATCGCATTATGTGAAAAAGCTGGCGGCCATCCTTGACGTTTCCGAGTCAAGCGTTGCAAGTCTGATGAGGAGGGCCACCGAGGAAAAAAAGAAACGGATTTTTATGCGCACACGAACCCAAGCGTCGACCGAGGCGCTGCGGGAAACTCTGCTCCAAAAATATATCTTGAGCATTACTTTTCAGGACGAAACGTATGAAAGCGCCGGATACGTCCTACAGATCCTCAATCCGGCTGATTTTTCGATTCCGGCCTACGGAAAAATGTACGCGGCATTTTTGGAATACAAAATTAAATATCCCGACAAGTTTATGCCGACTGTCTTTATTCTCACCCTGCCGGCGGAGTTACAGGTGGTGTTTGATGAGGTATTGCTTTTTGCGACAAGCGACCTTATTTTCGAAAAGGAAAATCTGAAAAAACTTATTTTTGAAGCCAAACGTTATAGTCTGAAACGCCAACTGGCGACCCTGTTGCGGATGACCGATGAAAAAGAGGGTTATGAAAGGGAACTAAAGGATCTCAACCATACCCTAAATGAAGTAGAAAAACACCTCGCGGCGTTATAAAATAGGAAGTTACAGTATGAAAAAGCAGAAACTTCCCAAAACACTCACCGACCTTTTAAAACAGGGCGAAGAAGACGGTTTTTTAGTACAGGACGATATCCTGATCGTTTATCAGAATCCGGAGAAGCATATCGACGAGATCGATCAATTTTTTAATGAGGCCTTGAAAATAGGCATCGATATTTTTGAAACGATCTCCACCCGCGAAGAAAGCGACGCAAAAAAATCGGCCGAAGAGATGGAAAAGGAAATAGAGCAACTGGTTGTCTTAAAGCATGGCGAGTCGCTTGATCCGATTAAGATGTATTTAAAAGAGATCGGAAAGACGCCGCTTCTTAGCTTTGAAGAAGAGATTTCCCTCGCCAAAAAATATGAAAAAGCCGACGAGAAAGCCAAAGAAAAACTGATCAAGGCCAATCTTCGTTTGGTGGTCTCAATCGCCAAAAAATATCTCGGCCGCCGGCTATCTTTTCTTGACCTGATTCAGGAGGGCAATCGCGGCCTGATTCGCGGCGTTGAAAAATACGATTGGCGCCGGGGGTATAAATTCTCAACTTACGCCACCTGGTGGATCAGACAGGCGATCACCCGCGCCATCGCCGATCAGTCGCGCACTATCCGCATCCCCGTCCACATGGTTGATCATATCACCCGTTTCTACAAGACCCAGCGGCGCCTGACCCAGAAGCTCGGGCGCGAACCGCACCTCAAGGAGATTGCCAAAGAAATGGAGATGTCGGTTGAAGAAGTCGAGAATCTGATGAAAATTTCACAGCAGCCAAAGTCGTTATCGACTCCGGTCGGCGACGATAAGGAGGCCACTCTTGAGCAGTTTGTCGCCGATCAGAATCAGCCGACTTTGTACGATAAAGTGTCGCGCGAGCTGCTGAAAGACGCTTTGGCGAGCGTCCTTGAGACTTTATCGCCCCGCGAAAAAAAAGTCCTGATGATGCGCTTTGGACTGGAGGACGGGAAGCCCAAGACTTTGGAAGAAGTCGGGCGCGAATTCCGCGTCACCCGCGAACGTATCCGCCAGATCGAAGCCAAGGCGATCCGCAAACTGAAGCACCCAACCCGCGCCAGAAAGCTCAAGGATTTTTTGGAATAAATTTATTTCTCTCCACTCCCTAGCCAGCAGTTGATATTTAGACTATTATAGCGGACTAAATTTGTACAAATCCTTGTGAAGTCCTATTTATACTTATTTAAGCTTTCCAAATAACATTCTCCTGGCGGTTGGATATTGCTTTAAGTAGAGACTTTTTGAATATGAAAAATGTAGGTAGTTTTGTAAGTTAAAGGTTCTTTCCTTCCATTCTTGTAAATACCGTTGATAGGTTATATTATCGATATATTTATTTTGATAAGCTGTTTTTAATGAAGTGATTCTAAATGCATTAACATACTCAATTTTATCTGCGTCAAAAATAATTTTACTTTCTAATAAAGATTGTTTCTTGCCATACGTATGTTCATTTATAATATTTATTATTCTTTTTCTATCATAAAGAGGCACACAGTATTTTTCTAGAATCTTTGCTATTTGATCGTTCTTTTTTCCTTTTCTATCCTCTATATCGTGTAGCCACGCACAAATCGTTACTATAGAATCATTGATCTTTAACTTTTCGTGTTCAAGTATCTTTATTGCATTTTCATATACACGATAATGATGGGTAACATCGTGGACGATATCTATAGGCATTAATACTAATCTTTTTTGTGCTTCTTGAATTATTCCAATAATATTAATTGGACCCATACATAGTATTTAATTTTATTAAATAATATTGTATTTGGCTTTTATGGCGTTTAAATCGATCAATTATATTAAAGTTAGTTTGCTTTGCAAAATTTAATAATAAGTCATAGTCGATCCTTAATTTATTTATTTTTTCCTTATGGAAACTGAAAAAAATACCTCTTACTATTTGAGAATAGTAGAACGGAGAAATATTTAGATTTTGAGCGCTAATTAATATGCTTCTAGATAATTTTGTTTTCCCAAAAATACTATAAGATCTTGCGATTGCCTCTAATAAGGAAGCCACATTATTTTGATCTGAACAATGTGTTAATTCTTTAATAGCAAACTTAAGAATATACTTAAATTTAATAAAGTTGCAAGTATAAGCATAATTTAATATCAGTGTTCTGATAAGTTCGATTTTAGATTTGTTGGAATTTTTGTAAAAAGCGTTTTCAAGTATACACACAGATTTTTCCCAATCGTTCATGACATAATAGACGCCTCCTAATGTCATGGAAGCTTTCTGAAATAAATTACTATTTCTGTGCACTTCGTTAAGTTGAAGTATTCTAGAATCCTCAGTGGAAACTAATTTCTTTAGCTGATTTGAAGGATATACCTCACCATACGATCTTAGTAACTCTAATTTAATATTTATTAATGCATTTCTTAAATTAAGGTTATAGATTTTATGAAACATATTGCGCTGAGTTGTAAAAAAATCGTGATATATGTTTGCAAGCTGAATTACTAAATTCGGAAAACCCTGTGTACGTAATTCATGTATATATTTTGCTAGTTTTGATAAATCTATGTTAGAAGCATCTATTGAGTTTTTTTCTAAAACTTCGTCATAGTTTAATTGTGAATTATTTAGAATATCCTTAGTCAGACTGATCCTTAATTCCTTACGTTGTTGTGAGCTAAGTTGAAGAACGTTACAAAAGCCGTCTAATTGGACAAGATTGAATAATCTCTCACTATTTATTGTCTTAGATAAGATGCTTGAATCAAAGTTTCTGAATTTTAAATATGCCCAAATATCAAGAGAAAGCGTATTTAAAGATTTCCCGTTTATAAATACAAGTTTATTGGCGCGCTTTTTGTAGTATTTCGTTAAGTTTTCTGCGAGGAATGTCATTGTTGATGAACATGTCAATGAAAAGTACTTAATTTTACACTAAGAAGATACTATATTAATAGTTTTTTTTAAATGAAAGGAAACCATTTCTATAAAAGGCTAGGGTATCGTATTAGACAGAAGAGAAAAGTAAAGTATTTTTCGCAAGAAAAATTGGCATTTTATTCAGCTATAGATAGAACTTATTTAGCAAGGATTGAGGAAGGAAAAGCGAATCCGAGTGTCAAGGTGATGTACAAGATTTGTAAGGTTTTGCAGACGAGGTTGAGCGAGCTTTTGGAAGGGGTGTGAGGTTACTTTGCGTCAAGATAGGCCGGCAGGGTGAGATGGAAAGCCGGCGGCTTACCTCTTCCCGGAAGAAGATCTCCTAAACCGCGAGGTAGATTTGGGCCGAGGATTATGAAATTGTAGTCTCCGGTGAATCCTCGGTTTAACTTAATTCCATTAATATTAAAAGCAAGACTATGAAGATAGTCTTTAAGACGCGTATTTGAACGGCTGGAGTCGACATTAGGGTCGTAGGCGACATAAGCCGCGAGCCCCCCACCTCGTAGCGGAATGCCGCCCGGTTGGGCCAGAGTGGCCATCCGTTCGGTGATGACGCCGGCGGTATATTGGGGATGTGCGGAATCGGTGGGGAATCTTGCAACGTCGGGATTATACTGATTTGACAACGATTTATGCGCGGCGGCAGGGTTTAGCGTGAAGTCGGCTTTTTTTGTCGAGACATTGAGCGCGTGAAATTTGGCTGTCGCCTTTTTTGGTAACGGACTGTACCAGGCGCCGACGGCACGATACGAGTGGTCATTTGGGTCCCGGACAGCCGCAGCTAAACGAATTGCATCTACCAAACGTCGTCCGTTTTCACCCGGAGCAGTTTCGATAAAAATAGTCGCTTCGGCAGAGTCAATGCGTCTATCCGACGCTTCAGAAGTATAACCGGCAAAAGCCGCCGCCGGTACGCCTGCCGCGGTCAGCTGTTGCCAGTTCTGGAAGCGATCTAGTTGTAGAGCCGCGACAAGATGAGGAGGAAGAGTAACGCCGGTCCATTCTTTTATAAGTCTCGTCACATCAGGGGTAAGAGACAAGCCTTCTTCAATTGTAAGAAGAGACGGAGCGGCCGGTTGTTGTTGCTGTTATTTGCCATGGACCGGTTGAACCGTCAAGTTGAGCTGCAAGTTGAGCTTCTTGTATTATTCTTCTTTCGTCTTCGGCCATTGCTGCCGATGATAGCACAATATATATTGATTGTCAAATCAGGCCAAAGAGTATTTAGGCAATCATCTTTTCGAGTTTACGGGCGAAGAGTTGAAGGGAGCGGTTCTGTGGCGGTCGCCGAACAAGCGCCTGCTTTTGCCGAAGCTCGTCGCGCAGCCGGGAGAGGCGACAGGATTCGCGATCAGGCAGGTGAGCTTTTTTTACCATAAAAGTAATCGTAATAGACAGCCCGGGTATTAGCGGTGATTCTAGTCACAGTATCGGGATTCTTGATTTATCGGTCGGTTTACGCTAGAGTGTAGATAATGAGAAGTAAGTCGACCGCAACCCAAAAAGCGTTAAACCTGTGGGCGATTATTCTCATTGCCTGGGCGCTTTACCGGACCAACTTCCAGATGCCGGAGTGGTTTGACGAACTGGTGGCAAAGCCGGTTGTTTTTATCACGCCGGTCTGGTACTACATAAGATCAATCGAACGCAAGAAATTTTTGGACGGCCTGTGGTTTCAGGCGGGACGTTTCGGCAAAGACATAATCGAAGGCGTACTTATCGGCGCAATGTTTTTTGCGAGTGCGACCTTGGCCAATTTTGTCAAGCTCAAAAAATTCACCCTCATCCATCCCCTCGCTCTTTCCGGGCAAACGGTCGGTTATATGGTGGTTATTGCCATCGGCACGGCGGTCTCGGAAGAAATTCTTTCCCGCGGCTTTATCCTCAAAAGACTTTATGAAGAGTCGCGGAATATGTATACCTCGTCGTTTTTTGCGAGCATTCTGTTTTTTTTCCTTCACATACCGATTCTTTTTACCAATCCGAAAATCAACGGCAGTCTTCTTATCGTTCTTGTTGTTACCGATATGGTGTTGAGTTTTATCAATTCGGTGGTCTTTTTGCAGAGAAAAAGTTTGACACTGCCGATTCTCATCCACGCTTTTTATAATCTGGCGATCGTTTTATTTTTATAAAGGAGTTAAAACATTCGCAGTATTTCTTCATCAGCTTTACCGGTGTGGGCCGCTCTTCTTATAAAATTATTCTTTTTGATCGCCGCGAAAAACCCCCGGATAAACGCCGTTTCCCGTTTCAAAAGTCCGTAATAGAGAAGGTTAGGCAATAAATAAAAATAATAAGCAGTCAAAAGTCTTGGGGAGGTAATATTTTTCCGGATAAAAAGGAAGCCGTTACGAAAAGAAATCGTTTTGATTTCTTCCCGACTGAAGAGTGAGCCGATGGTAGTCTCGTGGTGGTGCCCGACGGTAATGGCCGGCTCAAACAAAACTTCGTATTTTGCTTTCCAGGCCCGATACGATAAGTCAATGTCTTCCCAGTAAAAAGGCGAAAAAAGGCTGTCAAACCCACCCAGTTTCTGAAATTTTATCCGGTCGAACATCATCGCTCCGCCCTCGGCCCAGGCGGTTGGCCCGGGCAGGATGTTGGGCGCTTGTTCATGATGCATCAGTCCGCGGGCCCAGAAGACTCTGTTTTTTCCAACAAGACGGCCGTCTTTTTCTTTTTGGGCAAAAGCAACGGCGAAGAGAGTGGCCTTTTTTTTGAAAAGGCGAAGCGCTTTTTGAAACGAACCATCGGTCAAGAAGACGTCGCTATTGAGAAGAACGACATAAGGATTGGTGGCCTTGGCGACTCCGGCGTTGGCGGCGCCGGCAAAGCCGAGATTGGTCCGGTTTTCAAGAAGGGTAAGCGGCCGAAAAGAAGCAAGAGTGCTGACGAGTGAAGCGGTCGGGTCATCATTGACAACAATCACCTGACAGTCTTTAAAAAAGACAAAGTTATTGCTTAAACTTTTTAAGAACTGGTCGGTTTTTTTATAAACCGGAATGACAACGGAAATCATAGGACGACTTCTTTGACTCTTTTTTCAAAAACCGGCAATGAAAAATGGTCGGTAACATATAAAAAAGCATTTCTTATCACCGCCGTCTGCGCGGTTTTATCTTTTATAAGCGTTTTAATAAGTTCAATGAGTTCTGTTGTTGATTTGAAAAGAAAGCCGGTTTTACCGTCAATAATTGTTTCGGCCGGGCCGCCGGCGTCGTAGGCAAAGGTAAGACAGCCCGACGCCATCGCCTCAAGAGGAGTAATACCCAAATGTTCAACCATTTCCGGATGCGCCTCGGCGTCAACGCCGTAACCGGTAAAGTGAAGATAGATCCGGGCTTTTTTATACCACGCTTTTAGTTCGTCATAGGAAACATTGGTATCTAGTTCGATGGCCGGAGTTTCCCGGATGAGATTTTTCAAGGACTCGACGTATGGCCGATTATTTTCGTCGGCGGCGCCAACCAAAACCAACTTGTATCCCTTAAAAAAAGCGTCGTTGTGAATCTTGTTTTTAAAAAAATCAACAATGACTGCCTGGTTTTTGGCGTGAAGGTGGGAAAAAAACCGGCCGACCGAGAGTAGGATTTTTTCCTTCGGTAACCGTTCGGGGTTCATTCCCAAGAACCCCTCATTGAGATACGGATAAATGACGTTTGCGGTAATCCCCCAGCGTTTGAGCCATTTTTGGGTGAAGTTTGAATTGGCGATAAAGCGGTAGTTCCACGTTTTTAATTTATTAAGCGGCGTCAGACGGTAAAGGTTCTTTTGGGGGACCATACAAAAAACAAAGTTTTTTTTGGCCGTTGAAAAAAAATAACTGCCGTCGGTCACATACAGAAAGACATCAAAAGATGATAGTTCGTGTGATTTGGAAATAATTCCTTTCGCTTTGAAAATATTTGGGGCAAACGAAAGCCGGCTAAAATTCAGATTAAAAGTCTCGGCAATTTTTTGGGTCAGATCGTCATCCCAAAAAATAGTACAGTCAAAACCGTTTTTTTCCAGAACGGATAAGATAGACAGGATATGCTTTTCCCCGCCGCCCATAATATTGAGGTAGGGGCTATACAGAGCGGCTCTTGGTCTTTTCATACAAATAAAGATAAGTGATCGTTTTTGAGTATGCTTGGTAAATACTTTCGATTATACCAATTTGCCCGTCCATAAATCCAAGCCCGGCAAACAGGCGGCGATAAAGTTCGCCGGCGAACTTTCTGAAAAAAGTCGGCGTGGAAGCGGTCCGATGAGCCCGGAAGAGCAAGTCCGATTCGATATCTTCAAAAATAGCCGTTTTTTCGACCATGGCAGCCAGGTCACCGTGAAAAAAATGAGTCAGCGGATTGATAAGGGCACCCATCGGTCCGTCGATCTGGGGAGCCGAATGGATAGCCTTGGGCCAACCGCGGAACGAGTCTTTTTTAATCAGGCGGATCTGCTCATCGGGCCACCAGCCGCCGTGTTTTAACCATTTTGTTTTTCCAAAGATATTTTTTCGAGAAACTTTGTAAGCAGTATTCTGTTTAGAAACAACGGCTGTTTTAATTTCTGCGGCGAGGAGAGGAGTCAGGCGTTCATCGGCGTCAAGAATGAGTACCCAGTCGGTATCAGAGTTTTCGATTGCGGCTTGTCTGGCCGGCTCGACATACGAAGTAAACGGGGCGGAAACGATTCTTGCCCCCAGGCGTCCGGCAATGGCGACGGTCTTATCGGTGCTTTTCATATCAACAACCAGAATGGTGTCGGTAAGAAGTCGGGCCGACACCACACAGTCAGCGATATTTTTTTCCTCGTTATAAGTATTAATGGCAACGGTGATGGTCGGCATTTTAATTTTCATGGTAAAGTAACCAATTCAACAAGCGTATCATTGAACAGTCGGGATTTTTTGACGATAGCGTTGACCGGGATATTGGCGGTAATCCACCGGTCGCGTCTTTCTTTATATGAATCGTTTTCGAGGATAAACCAGCACGTTTTATTAACCCAGTCCTCTTGTGGTTGGGGCATGCGTTGGCCGGAAATTGAGTTATGCAAAAAAAGATATTGATAGGTATAAGGGATAACGGGAGGGGTATAGACGCGGACGCAGTAAGGAGTAGAGAGCGTATTCTTTTGAACATAAGAAACAATACTAATCATCGATTTTAAGTTTTCTTCTTTTGGTTTTTTGGGAAGATCAGTCAGGAGTTTATATGAACCGAGGGTCAGGTTGGCGCCGAGGAGAAAAGACAGAGCGACAGTTGAGAAATTGGTAGCGGGTCGCACTTTACGAACAACCGGCGATAAAAGTATGGCCAGCATAAAAATAAATAGATATTGGATGCCTTCGTAATAATTACCCCAGAAATTATCTTTATAGAACGTTGAAAAAATAAAGAGAAGTCCGGTCAATAACGCAAAAAAGATGAGCGACTTGGAATAAATCCTCGACCTTGTTCTTAAGATAAGTACGCTGGCGAAAAGAACGGCCAGAAGGGCAAACCAGACTAACCGGTCATGAGCGAAAATACCGGTGAAGTATCCTTGAAATAAGTGAAGCCGTTCCCAGACTATCGCACTGAACTGTTTCGAATTGTGCAGTTGTGGTTTAAGAAAAAAAGACAACAGGATCAGGGTTTGCTGAAAATGGTGTTTGCTTTCAAATAGAAGGCGGGGAACAAACGGTATAAACAGACCGAGTAAAAAAAATAGGAAGTTTTTCCTGGTTCCGAAGGCCGCCCGAAGCGGCCGGTAAAACAGAAGCGTAATAAAAAAAGACGGCAAGAGAAACAGGCCGAAAGCAACCTCAAGTTCGGCTACCAACCCGAGACATAGTCCGGTTATGATCGCAACCACCGGCGACCGTTTTTTCTTTTCCAACATCAGAAAGGCGCCGATGAGAAATCCCAAAAAGACCGGCAGAACCATAATATTATTGCCGACAAAAAGAGAGGTAAAAATGAAGTAAGGTGACAGGGCAATAAGACTAGTTACGGTAAGAGCGGTGAGAACGCCAAAGTATTTTTTCGTAACGTAAGCCAATAAAACTAACGAACCAAGATGAAGCAAAAAATTAAAATAGTAAAAACCAATCGGGTTGCCATTGAACACAACAAACGGCAACAGGAGGAAATAATACCACCAGGCACCATGATAAAGTCCCATGATGCCGGTTGTCGGGCCGATAAAGGTAAGGTTACGATAGAGGACAATTTCGGCGACTTTCAGAAAATCCCGGCCTTGATCAAAAGTGTAGCCGACGGTTTGCAAATAAAGCGCCTTTATTCTAAAATAGCAAAAGAAGACGAGAATGATAAGGAAAATCACGACGGTGAGCCACTTATGAACTTTACTCATATCAGAAAGAATATCGTATTTTACTTACTTTTACTAGCCTTTGGACTTTTATTTTTCTACCGTTTGGATTATAGCACACTGGCGAGTTGGGATGAGGCATGGTATGGGTCGATTGCACGTAATATTTTAAAAACAGGCAGTTGGTTTTTGCTGACATTTAACGGCAAACCTTATTTTGATCATCCCCCTCTTGGGTTTTGGCTGATGGCAATTTCCTATAAGCTTTTTGGGATAAACGAATTTTCCACCCGTCTGCCGTCGGCGTTTTTGGGGTTAGTGTCGGTATTTTTGATTTTTACTATCGCCTATGAAATGACGAAAAAAAAAGTGGTCGGTTTGGCGGCTTCACTTATCTTGGGGACCTGTGTCTGGTATGTCATTAGGGTCCGATCGGGTAATTTAGACGCCATATTTGTCTTTTTTTATCTGCTGACGGTCTTTTTTGCGATGAGGTCAGCCAAGAACTTTCGCTGGTTTCCGCTGACTGCTTTAGCCTTTGCCGGTTTAGTTTTGTCAAAAACAATAATTGGTATTTCCGCGATTGTCCTGATTGGCATTCTTAACCTTCGCCAGTTGGTGAGAGTGAAAAATATTCCTTATCTGCTAGCCGGAGGCATACTTTTTGCGGCGGCGGTATTGCCGTGGTACTACATAAACAACAAGATATATTCAGATTTTTATTATCAACATTTTATTGTGATTGGCACCCGAGAAAAAAAACTGTCATCATTTTTCCATCTGGTAAAAGTGCCGCAAACACTTTTTTATCTGCATATGGGTGTGCGGAAGTGGTACTATATTTGGATTGCAGCTACAAGCTATCTCCTGTTGACTTTCCGGTTTATCAAGAAGCAAGTTTTTTTCCTTTTAAGCTGGACATTTATTGTTTTATATCCGTTTCTGACTTCTGAAAAAACCGAACTTTGGCACCTGATTCCTGTATATGTTCCCTTGTCGCTTCTTATTGCCGTTGGACTATATGATGGAATTGAGCGGGGAATGACTTTTGTGAAAGGGTTTATCGCCGTACCCTTAAGAATATCGTCGAGCACAAAGATAGTTTTTTTAGCAATCGTCATTTACATTAGCCTGATTCAGTCCAGCCGTTTTCGCCATGAGGTATTTGCCGCGTCAAAATATGTCTCTGATGAGCCCGACATTGCCAAAAAAGCCGCCCATTATCCGGGAATATTATTTCTTGACGACGATTTTTTGCCGGTGGCCGTTTTTTATTCCGGCCGCGACATCAGACAAGTCGCGTATGAACCTGAAGACAAGAAGTCGTTGGTGAAGTTGTTTCAGTCGGATGAAAAAAATATCGTCGTCATTACCCGTTACTGGGCAGTGAAACATCTAGATGAGGCGCACATAGGTTATAAAGTGCTTGACGGAAACAAGTCATTTTCGATTATCTCTCGACCTTAATATGCTTATCGTCTACGCGGTTGTCTGTATCTTGCTTTCTCTCTATTCATACGCTTTGATCGATCCGAACCTGACTTTTTTTCAGACAAAATGGTGGGAATTGTTTCGTGAAATCATGATATCTCTTGGCTATTATCACCGTGATACTTCCTGGATCTATTACTTAGTATTGGTCGGGGCATTGTTTTTGTTTCATTTTTACTTTGTCAAAAACTACCGAAAACTTAGCTTGTCGGCAGTCTCAATTATGGTCGGTTTTATTACCCTGTTTGCCTATCCGTTTTTGTCGCACGATTTTTTTAATTATATGTTTGATGCGCGGATAGCAACTTGGTATCACCAAAATCCATATATTAAAAAAGCGATGGATTTTCCGGCCGACCCGTGGCTTAGATTCATGCACTGGACTCACCGCGTCTATCCTTATGGGCCGGTGTTTTTATTATTGACTCTATTGCCGTCGGCTTTATCTTTTGGAAAGTTTGCGCTTGATTTTTTTCTGTTTAAGGCTTTATGGATGAGCCTGTACCTGATCGGCGTTTTAGTTCTTGCCAAGCAGGATAAAAAAAGCGCCGTTATTTTTGCCACTCATCCGTTGGTTATCGTCGAAGGATTGATAGCGAATCATAATGATCTATTGGGAGTGTGTCTAGTTTTTATTGCTTATTACTTTATTCTAAAGAAAAAAAAATTTACGTCGTTCTTTTTTTTGATCGGTTCAATCGGCATCAAGTATACGACGCTGCCGGTTATCTTTCGCCTGGCCAGATCAACCGTCCGTTTTGGCTTTATGGCCGCCTTGTTATTATTAACGATTTATGTCTCGTTCGGAAACGAGATTCAGCCGTGGTATTTTTTATTACTATTGGCGTTTCTTCCCGAGTATAAAAACGTTATCGGTGAGCTGGCTATTTTTTTCGCCGGTCTGCTTTTGAGTTATTTTCCCTACATCCGTTTTGGTGGTTGGGATACAGCCGGCAAAGTATTGTTGAAACACGAGATTATTATCGTTTTTCTTTTTATGAATATACTGTATCTGTTAATTAAAAACTACCAACGATTGAACAGGGCATTTTTGAGGAGATGAAGCTTCGTCCAGAGCGGCATATACTTTAGCGTAAAACGCAGACGGCTGTTTCTCTGAAACTTTTGATGAAGCGGCGAACCGGCGCCGCCGGTCGATTGGGCGTTTTTATGCCAGATAACGATTGCCGAATCATAATATAAAGTTATTGTCTGCTGCTTCGCGCGTTCGCAGAAGTCGGCGTCTTCAAAATACATAAAGTAATTTTCGTCCCAAAAGCCGACTTTATGCAAGACCGACCGGTCAAAGCCGAGCAGGCAGCCGGTGACAAAATCGGTTTTCTCAAAATTGTCATACTGTTTATGGTCAACTTTGTCTACCCCGCGGTGAAAAGTAAGCCCGTTTTGATAGTCAACGCCGCCGCCGGCATACCACAGGACCGAGCCCAGCTCGTTTTTAGCGTATCGATTATGGTGATACTCAAAGCCTTTGGCGTAGTAAATTTTCCCGCCAATAATTGAACCGGGGTGATTTTTAAGGGAGTAAAGCATTTTGGCGACAAACAGACGGTCAACGACTGTATCGGTGTTGATGACGCAAAAATAATCATAAGCTTGGGTTGAGGCTTGGGCCAAACCAACATTAACTCCGTGAGCATAGCCTAAGTTGGCGGAATGGCTAACGTCACAGGCGAAAGTGGGCGTTGCGATATTTTGTGGAGAAGGCGATTGGTCAGTCAGAAAGAGTTTAAAGTCTTTTACGGACTGGTTTTTTAGGCTGGAGAAAAAATCTTCAAGGACACGGTAATTCTGATATACTACGGTAATTACCGCGAGCGTATGAGACATGTTTTTGATTATATCAGAAAAAGCAAGCCCCTCCTTTTTTTAATCATCGGCGGATTTATCTATCACATGCTGATTATTTTGCCAAGCGGTAGCTATCTGTGTTACCAAACGACCTGCGGTATTTTTTTTTGGGGAGCGCATCAGCACGATGCCATCTGGCATCTGGCCATCGCCAATCTGGCTTTTCTGCACACACCGTTTATTGTTCCTTTTTTTTCCGGTGCCTTTCTTTCTGGTTATAATTATCTAATGGATTTAATCGTCTTTCTCATCAGCCGTCTGGGACTTTCAGCCGGCTTAGTTTATTTTAAAATATTACCGCTGTTATGGTTTTTTTTACTGGTCAGTATTGGGCTTGTTTTCTGCCGTAAAGTAACCAGACAAATTAGTTTCGCCTGGTTTTTTATTTTTTTGGTCCTTTTTGGCGGTTCGTTCGGTTATTTTCTGACGCTCTATCACGGTCAGACACTAAAAAATGCTGCGGGGATGCTCTCAATGCAAGCCGGATTGACTCTTGCCAATTTGCAGTTTGCTTTTTCGCTTGTTGCCGTTATCTGTCTTTTTATAATTTTTCTCAAGAAACAGCTGGATAAACGGGTTTCTCTCATGGTTGGTTTACTGCTTTTTATAATTATCGGCTTAAAGTTCTATGCAGGAGTTATCAGTATTTTTTTGGTTTTTGTTTACTACGGAT
>JACQCK010000005.1 GCA_016201695.1 Candidatus Roizmanbacteria bacterium | reverse complement strand
GGGTCTAGTCTAGCAAACTTCTAACTATAAGACATATTTTCTCATGAGTTTCTGAAACGATATTTTCATGTTTCTGCGGTGATTAAATCTCCACTCCGATTCTTTCAAGTATAACAAGAACTTTGCTTTAGGTACTCCGTTAAATTTCCTTAGCCTTCGTTTCACATAAGACCAGAATGACTCAATGCCGTTGACATGATTTCTTCCTCTGGCAAATTCATTTACCTGATGGTGGATACGGCGGTGTTTGTATCCATAAAATATCAAACTGTCATAGCTTGTCCATCCATCGGTATAGATTGTCGATCCTGTCAGTACTCTGCCTCTAATTACCGGGAGCAACTCTTCTTTTGTACAGTCTAAGATAATCCTCGTATACACTTTACCATTACGTTTCAAAAGTCCAATTACCGGTATCTTGTCTCCCGCTCCACGTCCTCGTTTACCGCGCACTCTTGTTGGACCAAAATATGCCTCATCTATCTCAATCTCTCCCTCAAGCTTCTTATCTTTTTGTGAATCAAGATATATGAGATGACGAAATCTGTTAAAATAGTTCTCAACAGTATGCCGGTTAACCTTAATGACCTTACTTGTTCCAAATGCCGTCAAATCATCGCAAAAACAGGAAACTATAAGATGAAATTTACTAGTACTAATTTTAGCTCGATTAGGTCTGATCGTTTTTCTTATCATTACAATCCATCTTAACAGTTTTTCAACCGTTATCTAGACAAGACCCATTCATAATATAGAAGCTTGGCGATATTATATTTCTTAGTAAACCCGGCGACTAAATGTTTTTTATGTTCATACACTCTCCGCTTTAAATCGTTAGTAACGCCAATATATAAAGTCGGCCGACTATTGCCGAAAATATAGACGAAGAAATTATTTTTCATATTAGATCCTCGCTTTTGCGAGGATGACACTGCGTGGTGTTTTCTAGTTAAAGCAAGGTAAATTTACCCTTTTTTTATAACGTACTCAAGAATTACGACAATAATTTTTCATATTTGACATGTCGGGCAATAGAATGTTCCTCGACCGCTCATACGAATGGCGACAATTATTTTTTTGTCCCGAAAGCATGGTTTTCCTGTCCGGTGATAAACCCGGAAATGATTTTGGTATTTTCCTTTTTGGCCGTCCGGCATTACATACATTTCGTCTTGGGCCGATGATCCTTTGTATTTTATCGCTTCCGCTATTATTTTTTTGATCGCTTTGTATAAATTATTTATTTCGACCTCAGTTAGGGTTTTAGCCTTTCTTAAGGGGTTAATTTTTGCTTCCCAAAGCGAATCGTTGGCGTAGATATTGCCGATTCCGGCGATTTTTTCCTGATCCATCAGTAAAATCTTAATGGGTCTCGTCGTCGATCGGCCAACTGTCAAGAGGTACGGCGCGGTAAACTCTTTTGAGAGAACGTCAACGCCGCCGGGAACAGCCGGTTTATTGGTGAGTTTGATCCAGCCAAACAAGCGAAGATCATTGAAAAATAATGCCGAGCCGTCGTCGAAATTGAGGATTATCCGGGTGTGTTTGTTCGGTAACGATTTAGTGCCGGTTCGCGGCAGATACTCTTTCAGGGTAACATTTCGCTTTTTTCCAAACAGCAGTTCTCCTGACATTTTAAGATGAAAATTCAGGTATAGGCCATTCGCTAACTCAAGATAGAGTACTTTGCCTTTTCGCCGGAGGCCGGTTATTTTGGCCCCGCCCACTCTCGTGATATCGCCGTGAAATTGTTTTGGCGAGAATATTTCCACATCCTTAATTTTCTTATGGAGAATATTTTTAATCAGTGCGCGGCGTATGGTCTCAACTTCTGGAAGTTCGGGCATTTGATTTTAATTTCTCATCAACGAAATTGCTAATTCTTTGTTTAAAGACCGCCGGCGAAAATTTTTCCGCTGTCTTACGGGCGTTTTTTTTGAGCGTCTCATAGTCTCTAGCCGCTAAGGATTCCAATTTTTTGATTTCTTCCCCGAGCGAGAGGGGTGATAATTTGTTAAACAGGAAACCGTTGAAACCTTCCCGAACAGTTTCCGGAACGCCGCCGCTTTTTAAGGCGATAACCGGCAGCGCCCACCCCATCGCCTCAACCGGTGCGATACCGAACTCCTCATCAACAGCGGCAAAAAGAAATGCCCTGGCTTTTTTATAAAGTTCGGGTAACTCATCGTCGGCGACGTCGGTCAGAAATTCCACCGTATCACCGGCCAGCGAGCGAAGGTAGTCAAGATCGCGCCCTCGTCCGACCACTTTCAGCTTAAAATGGAAACGGCCGGCGGCCCGAATCAGAACGTCAATGTGTTTGGCGCGGGCGAGCCGGGAAACAGTCAGGTAGTGGTCGGGAAGTGATAAATTATCAGAGAGAGATTTCTTATCAGGGATGGAAACAGGGGGGTAAATAACAGTAGCGTCGCGGCGGTAGAATTTATTAATGCGTTTTTTAGTTTCTTCGGAATTGGTAATAAAAAAATCGACTGTTTGCGAAGAAAGATAGTCGTAAATCCTCAAATCACGATTTATCAAATGCGCGTAGAGTTTTATGGGCCAGTATTTCTGCCACTCAAGCGCGGTTTCATAGTAGTAAAGGTAACGGGGGGGATGATGTAAATAACAGATATGCAGGGCGCCCGGTTTTACAGAAACACCTTTGGACATATATGAACCGGATGAAGAGATGACAACATCATAAGCGGAAAGATCAAATCCCTTCCAGATAAGCGGAGTGATGAAGCGAAAAGGCGAGTAAAATTTTTTTAAATAGGGAATTTTGGCCAGCGGCGATTCGGTTATATTCCAGTCGGCGAATTGGCCGCGTTGCTTTCCCAACGACGCCGGGCTATAAAAAGAAGTAAAAACATCGGCGGCGGGAAAAATGCCCTTAAGGGCAATCAGCACGCGCTCGGCGCCGCCAAATTCCTGCAGTTGATCGTGGACCAGCGCAACTTTCATAGGTTTTATTATACTTTAGATTGGATGACGGGTGCTATAATAGGAGAACCGCGCTTGTAGTTCAATGGATAGAATAAGGGCTTCCGGAGCCTTTGATGGGGGTTCGATTCCCTCCAGGCGCACCATTTGGGAAATGGCGAAATCGTTGGGTGCGGCGCTCGCAACGCCGCCGCCCGATGCGAGCGCTGCAAGAGGAAACAATATCGGTTCAACTTTAGGCCTCTCTAAAAGTCTTAAAACTTGTATAATTAAACTGAAAATATGGATAATTCTTATACTCATGGCGGGAAAGAGGCAACAGCTTATGAAGAACACAGGAAAGCATATACGGGTGTCGTAGATTTTTTTCTAAGCCACATAAAAAGCAATAATTTCCTTGATGCTGGTTGTGGAACTGGACATGATCTTTTAGAAATTTATAGACGTTCTGGATTTAGAGGTTATGGTTGTGACAAATCAGATGATATGTTGGCAAAAGCAAAAGTAAAAGATTGTGCTTCTGAACTTCGAATAGCAGATTTAGACAAAGAATTTCCCTTTGATAGAATTTTTCCTTGTATTTATGCCCACGATTTACTACATCATCTCAAACGGCCACAGTTTTTTATTGCAAATTCAAATCATCACTTAACGGATGGTGGAGTTTTGTTGATCGGGACAGAAACAGAAAATGACCTACGAGTAAAATTTACCTCAGTTTACTTTCCTGGCGTGTTAGAAGTTGATTTGGCAAGATATCATTCATTAGTAAAAATAGAAAAAGCAGCAAGAGAGGCTGGTTTTTCAAAATTTGAAACCGAGACTTTGTCTGATCCAGTCGCCATGGACGAAGCAATTATGAATCAAGTAAGAACAAAATCGCACTCTGTATTGGGTTTTATAGACAAAAAAAGTTTTCAGGAAGGAATCGCGAGACTGCAAGATGATTTTGCTGCGGGAAAATTAGCTAAAATGCCATGGCAATATACGTTAATGACAGCGACTAAATAAAATATGTCTAAAAACGCTTCTCTATCAGATATAATCATTGAAATTCATGTACCCGATTTCAATATCATAAAGGATTTTTACGGTAAATTGAACTTTAGAAAAGTGTGTGAATATCCACCTAAAGGACAATCAGGTCATCAAGTAATGGAACGACATAACGGCATACTTGCTTTCTTCTGCGGGAACAAAGAAGTTTGCAACTGTTCTTTTTTCAAACATTTTCCATAAACGAGCACCGGGCCGGTGGCGCAATGGTAGCGCACTGCATTCGCATTGCAGGGGTTGGGAGTTCAAGTCTCCTCCGGTCCACCGTAACTTATGAAAAAACAAAACGGCGTATTTCTGCAAATTGCACAACTCGGGCATCCGGTCTTAAGAGAAAAAGCGCAAGAAGTAAAAAATGTTGATGATCCTCGTCTACAAAGTCTTATTGACGACCTGATAGCTACTGTTATGGATGCCGATGGAGTAGGCATTGCGGCACCGCAGGTCTATCAACCGATACGTTTATTTATTATCGCTTCACATCCCAACCCGCGTTATCCAAACGCGCCTACAATGAAGCCCACAGCCGTAATCAACCCTACAATTATATATCGGTCAAAAGATAAGAAAAAAGATTGGGAGGGCTGCTTGAGCGTTCCTGGAATACGAGCGCTTGTTCCCCGTCATAAAGTTGTGAAAGTCCGTTACTCAACGCGTACCGGAAAGTCAATCGAACGGGAATTTACTGATTTTGTTGCCCGTATCTTTCAACATGAGTATGATCATTTGGAGGGAGTCATTTTTCTTGATCGGCTCACATCCTCAAAAGATATAATCAGCGAAAAATAATACCAGAAATTAATTACCAAAAAGAAGAGGAAAAAACCAGTAAAAAAATAATGATAAAATATACAATATGTCAGCTAATCCTTCTCCTGAAAAAAGAGAAGATGTATTTACTAAGTCACTAACATTAGGTCGTCTGGACGGGAATATTACGTATGTCGGAGTGGCTGATAAAAGTGTAACAGTTGGGGAAGTGCCAAAAGGAGTGAGGTTGACAGTTTATGGACCGCGGGCGATACTGGGGATGAATAACGGTGAGACCGTATTGCAGTCTTCTACAAATGGAGAGATAAGCGAAAATAACGGAACTATTAAATTAGAAAATGAGGCTTCCGCTTCAATTCAAAGATTCCAAGGAGCGTGTACCTTATCAGACAATACCAGTCTTTATGTACAGTCAGCACAAGCCGGTTCACGGATTGATTTCAAAAAACGTTACATCAATCCTGTAAATGGAGTAATTTTTTTGGATGATGAGGCGGTAAAATCAGGTTGCGCTCCTTCCGAACAAAGAAATCAGGTTTATATCGTTTCACCTAACCTTAAGCAAGATCTAACAAAGTTTATCCAATCGGGCGTGCTTTCTTCTAATATGAAAAAAATTGAATATAAAGGGCGAACATTTGTATTAATTAGCGCTCGTAATATTGATGATCGTGCCAAAAAAGGAGTAATGCTATGGGAAATTGTAGACAAAGACGGTAAAAAAACGCCTCAATTCATTTTCGGCGAACCGGCACAACGTAATAAAAAAGTTGTTGCTGACATAGCAGCACGTAAGGCCAACTTTACTGTAGGAGTAGGAGGGGCATATATTGATACTGAATTTGATGAAACCGTTTATGCGGCAGCTAAGCGGGCACTATTATCTGATGAGTCACGAACGGCCGGTGTCCCGGCTAAAACCGGCGGTCCGCCGACAATTGAACAGACTCAACCGTCTATTCCTGTGCGACCGGATTATTCTGAAGGAGACAAAGCCATGCTCAGAGATTTTAGCGGAAGACAATTAGACGGTGATGATAGCCGAACATTAGCAATGTTTCTGTCGGCCGGATTGATAAGTCAAGCCGCCTACAATGATATTATTGCGGCAAGTGATCGGTTACGTCAAGAAACCACCTTTTCCGAAGTACCTTTTGACAGTTTACCTGACGGACAAAGAGAAGCGGCTCTGCCCCATATCAGACACAAATTGGAACCAGCCGATCCGCGTCGAGACAGTCTTAAAAAAGTTTCTTTAAAAAAGAGTTTAAATGATATTCTGCCCGAAGCGGAAATAGCTAAATTACTTAGTCGAGTGAAAGAGCCGGTATTTTTGAAAGGCACACAGTCGATTGTTGCCTTTGTCGGTGATGTGTCTAGCGCACATCGGCTTTCTACTAATAAAGGCAGACGCGTTTCTTCTCGTCTATTTGCTAAGATTTCAAAGCCGAATGAAGAAGGCGGAAATACAACGCGTTCAGAAGCAGTTATACACGAAAGCATAGCGGCGCGCTTACCGGGAATAGCTGAATTTGCCGTAGCTGTTTCTGATCCCTATTTATTAGAATCAGGTCAAGTCGCAGTACTGATGGAGGAAGGGCGGGGTGATCAGCTTGATTTATGCAGTTTGGAAGATCATAAGCGCGTTTTGTTTCAAATATTTATGGTACTTCAGGCGTACCATTATTATGGTATTTCACATGTGGATTTAGCAAAGGATAACCCTAATTATCAGTCAGCGAGGACTCAAAATCTGGCTGGTTTTTCTCCTGATCAGTACCCTCCGCGAATCGCCCTTTATGATGTTGGTTACTTTAATAACGATCTGCCTAACAATCCTATAGAAAGAAAAAGTAAGACAACAAAAGATGTGGCAAAATTTCTTGGTGAGGATGATAATCACAGTATAGTTGGCAATTATATAAATAAGTTACCTGATACACAACGTTTAGTCATACGGCCGATTATTGAGAAATTGCGGCAGGAGCCGGTACATTCATTTTTACAGGTCGCTGAAGCGTTAGATAGCGATGGTAAGTTTGCCCAAGAATACGAACTAATTACCGGTAGGAAACCCCGGTCGTTGGCTTAAGCGAGAAATATATTTAAATTAAGCCGATATTTACCACAGTGTCAGACTTTCTCACCGTTTGATTGTAGCGACGTATTGAACTATAATCGGTTTGAAATAAGGAAGGTAAGTGACAAGATATTATTACGCGTCCGTAGCTCAGCGGTAGAGCGCCACTCTTATAAAGTGGATGTCCTTGGTTCGACCCCAAGCGGACGCACATATTTGTCCCGCTTCGGGTAGATATTTTATTCTATCGATTTCTTTCCAAATTAAAGGTTTTATAAAATCTTTTTGCATAGCAAATAAGTTCATAAATAATGAAAGCTGGTGGTTATCGCTTTGTGCCGAGGGTCAGAATCGAACTGACATCTGGGGTTTTTCAGACCTCCGCCGTGACCGCCTTGGCTACCTCGGCTTATTCTAATCCAGCAAATAATTATACACGACTAACCGCTGAGATCGTGCGCCAAAAATTGACCGGACGTCACTGCGCTTAAGGAACAGCGATAGTTGCGGTTCGGAAAAGAAGCGCTTGGGCTTCCCCGACTTTATTTTCCTTGAAAAGGATTGTTGCCAGATTACGTAAAAGATCGGGTGAGTTCGGACTGTTGCTTAGGGCGATTCGCGCATATCGCTCTGCCTCGGACAGATTGCCGCGACGATAGAGGAGAGAAGAAATATTTTGCGGTGACTTTATCAGCGATTGGTTTAAGGATAGCGCGGTCAGGTAAAGGAGATAGGCCCTGGCATTGTCGGCAAATTTTTCATAAACAAGTCCTAAATCTTCATAGGCGCTGGCGAAACGGGGGGCCAGGCGGATGACCGTTTCCAGCTCGGTTTTTGCGTCCTCATAGTTGTTTTCGGCGAAGTATACCTTGGCGAGCTGATAGTGGCCGGCAAAACTAAGCGGTGAGGCGTTAACTGTTTTTGTCCAAAAGATATGTTCGTTTTGCCAGTCGCGGGTTCGCATACCGGTTCGATCAGCCAAAAGAATTACCAGCAATACAAAAGTTAGTTTGGCCGTTAAATTATGGAGGCTGATAAAAGAGTCAAAAAAATATCCGGCAATAAAACACAGGCCGAAGGCGGCGGGATAAAAATAGCGCTCGGCGACAACCGAAGCGAGACGAACCGGCAGTAAGGTGGGGCTAAGCATAAGAGGGAAAGAAAGGAGAAAGAAAAAGATAGTCTTATTTTTGAAAAAAGCGACGACCAAACTGGCGATGAATATAATTGTCAAGAAAAACGACATAAGCGAAGCGTTGTCAAAAGCCTGATAATTAATCGTCAAGACTAACGGAGACAAGAATAACTTGAGGTAGGTCGAGACTGCGTACGGAATCTGTAACCAAGGATAGTAAAAAACCGAGGGTTGGGGAGAAAGCATGTTCAAATCGCGGAGCCGGGCGGGAACAGAAAAAGCCAGCTTACTTCCCCAAATAAAACTTATTAGAAAAAAAAGGCGTGTCGTAAGCAGAATTTCTCTTGACGATTTTTTCTTAAGCAGTTCGTACAGTACAAGTATAAAGGGAAAGACAAGCACCTGTACTGATGAAGCGGCCGCCAGGACAAATAGACCGGTAGCCAGATAATGGTACGCGGCGATCTTTTTTTTGCGGAAAGCAAGGTGTAACAGCCAGGCAGTCAGGAGAAAAAAAGTCGCCCTCACAAAGGAGCCGGCCGAGACGTAAATGACCGCTTCGGAAAGAAGGGGGTGAACGGCAAAAAGCAGTGCGGTCAAAAAGGCCGTCCGTTTGCCGGCAAAATGTTGTGCCAGAGCAAAAACCGCCAACACGTTTGCCGTATGAAAAAGTAAGTTGTCGAGATGAAAGACCAATGGACTTTTGTCAAAAAAAATATACTGGAAATAATAAAGAAGCGGCTGAACAAAATAAAACGGTTGGCTCAACACCGGGCGGAAATTGCCAAGATCGTTATTTTTTAGAACACCGCGGATATCGTCGGCGACAAAACCGTTTCGCAGTGTTTGGAAATAGGCAAAAAAAGTGACTCCGATTAAAACGACTAGGTATTTTCGGTTTTTTGCCAGCCAGTTGCGGATAAAAAGCAGTAGGGACACAACTATATTATGAATAGCTCGTTCTGGGTTGTCAAACGATCGGAGTTTTCTGATATAATTCTTCTTGATGCGGGCGTAGTTTACCGGTAAAATGTCTCCTTGCCAAGGAGAAGACAGAGGGTTCAATTCCCTTCGCCCGCTCCAAATATGACAGAAGTAACTATAAATGCATAAGAAGTTACATAATTTATATGTTGAGTGAACGGCTTCGTACGACTTTTAGCGATATTGCCTCTGAAGCGATAGAGATGGTTTCTCTAAACGTGGATAAAGAGGATTTGGCAAAGGGCATAAACTATGTATCTATTTATGCTCAAACTCAGGAAGAATTCAGTAGCGTTGCTAGAGAATTGAAAGATAATGGAACGGTAGCTTTACAGCGATCATCTGGTGATTACTATAAACTTACGGAGCCTCTAAAAATATCTGCTATAACAATATCCCATTGTCGTGTCAGAGTATTTGATGATGACCATCCCGAGAGAGGTTACATTGACTTTGAAGTCAAAAACTATAAAAAATTTAAGGAAAAATATTTATCTAAGCCACATTTTTTATTGATATCTTCCGGTGAGGAGATGATTGAGTTACGAGATCCTAAATTTTCAGTTCGTGCTTATTTTCCCAGCGGTAATTTCTAGTATTGAGTACATAACGTTTTGTAGAGCTTGAGTATTTTACTGAATGCGTCTTTGTCAGACCGGAAAGAAAGCGTGTTCTTGACTTCCGCTTCGCTCACAAACTTTGCGTCCGATACTTCCCAATCATGATTTTTTGGGTCACCGGATAGATACTCCATCAAAAAGTAGTGAACCGTTTTTCTTACGAGAAAATCACCGAATCTATATTTATATTGTGCAGAAACTGAAGCTTTGTCGGTTATTCTAGCCTTAACACCTCCTTCCTCTTCGACTTCGCGGACGGCCGCGGTTTCTTTTTTTTCTCCTTTATCAGTATCGCCAACGAGTCCCTTGGGAAAACTCCATCCTTTATGTTTCGAGTGTTGTGTAATCAACCAGAGAGTATTATCGGCGGTTTTTTGATAGACAACGCCGCCGGCCGAGATTTCAGTCCGGACTTTCATAAAAAGAAGAGTTACTTTATAATGATTTTCAGTATATCATATGTCATATTCCGTAATTCTTCTTTTTCTGGTCGGAATTATTTATCTGCCTTTTTTAGGGAACGGGTTTGTCGCTGATGACATTGCCGGAATTCTTCACAACCCGGGCCTTGGTAATTTCTCTTCCGTTCTTCAAGCGAAATTGTCATTCTTAAGACCACTGCTGTACTATCTCACTTATCATCTTGCCGGTTACAACCCGGCTTGGTTTCGCCTTCCCAGCGTCATGTTTCACGCCGGAAGCGTACTGATGGTATTTTTGCTGGTTTCGAGACTGACAATTAAGCGCATCGGTTTCCTCGCCGCCGCCCTTTTCGCCGTTCATCCTTTGGTTACCGAAAGCGTGATCTGGATTTCTGCCGGCTCATACCCGATGTATTCTTTTTTTTTCCTTACCGCTTTATACCTATATATTAGCGCTTCTTCTAAACGAAAGCTTTATATCGCTTCGCTCCTTTTTTTTATCCTTTCTTTACTGTCATCGGAAAAAGCAGTTGTTTTTCCTTTAGTTTTGACCGGATGGCAGATGGTATTCGGAAAAAATAAAAATATGTTTAGAAAACTGGCGCCGTTTTACTTGTTGTCGCTTATCTATACGGTGTTATTTCTTGGCGGGGTTGGCGGGCGGTATGAATCGTTTCGGAGTAATTATCAAGAGGTAACTGATTATAATCCGTTCTTTCGGATTCCGGTCGCGGTGACGACTTATCTGGAGCTGTTTTTTTCCCCGACTCTTATCAGTCTTTATCACACTAAGCTGGTATCAGTTGGCGAGTATCTAGTCCGGGCGGCGGCGTTTCTTGGAGTTGTGGCGGTATTGGTCGGTTCGTTTAAAAAAAACAAATATATTTTTTTCTGGCTGGGTTTTTTTCTTATCACGCTTATTCCGACGCTGACTTCTTTTCGGGTCAATACGTTTCTGGCGGAAAGATATGTATATTTAGGGAGCGTTGGTCTATTTGCCTGTCTCGGTTATTTTCTAAATTGGTTTACCGGTCGGTTCATGCGTCAGTCGGCGCTTATGATTTTGACCGGATTAATAGTCGTTCTTGGCGTTGGCAGTCAGTGGCGAAACTCACAGTGGCGAAATCAAAAACTATTTGCCGCAGTCTCGGCCGGTAAGTCGCCGTTGAGTGTCCAGCCACACCTTGATTTAGCGGCTGTTTATTCGGAGGAAAAAAATTACAAATCGGCGCAGGATGAATTAAAGCAGGCGATTGAACTTTTTCCGACCAACGCGGAGTATCATGAAAAATTGGGCGACAGCTATTTTTTGGATAAACGGTATGATCTGGCGTTTTTCAGTTATAAGCAAGCTTTGCAAATTGACCCGGGACGAGAGCACGTGTATGAAAACATGAAGAGACTTTATGCCATATTAAATATCTCGCCATGAAAGAATTTATCAGAAAACACGGTATCAGTATGGTATTTCTTTTGACGCTGGTCCTTGCTGTGTATCTGCCTTTTATCAATAATACCTTTGTCGCCGATGACGATCTGGGAATAGTTCTTAACAAAGATCTTGGCAATATCCGTGTCGTCTGGCAGCACCCGCTTTTTGCGACCAAACCGCTTCTTGATTTTTTTATTTTTAAACTGGGCGGGATTCAGCCGTTTTTCTTTCGCTTCAGCAGTATCTTTTTTCACGTCGGAACGACGGTCCTAATCTATATTTTAATACTTCTTCTTAGCTCTGAACTGTTGGCTCTGGTCGCCGCCAGCTTATTTGCCGTTCACCCGGTACTGACCGAAGCGGTGACCTGGATTTCGGCCGGCGGGTATCCGCTGTATAGTTTTTTTCTTCTCCTGTCGCTTGTTGTGTATATCGTTTGGTTTCGTCGGCAAAAAAGAGCTGCCTTTGTTTTGTCTGTCGTTTGCTTTCTTTTGAGCGCCTCGATTTCAGAAAAAGCACTTGTTCTGGTGCCGTTAGTTGGTTTATATCACTTCGCGTTTACGCCGCCGAAACAGTGGCGGCGAAAAAAAATACTGATGAGTTTTCTCCCTTTCTTCGGCATTGCATTAGCATACGGATCGATCGTCATTGCCGGAATTCAGGGCCGAGCGAATGCATTTACAACCGATTTTTATCAGAAAGTAACCGCGTACAATCCCTTTTTTCAAATTCCGGTGGCGATTACTTATTATCTCCAACTGGTTGTCTGGCCGGCGATTCTGACGCTTTATCATAGCGAGGTCATTGGCGTTCCTGAATATATCGTTCGCGTCGTGATGACACTGGTTTTTTTTACGATACTTGCAATCGCTTATAAAAAAAACCGGCTGCTTTTTTTCGGACTGGGATTTTTTCTTATCGCGATTTCGGTGACGCTTAATCCGTTGGGCCTTTCTTCGTTGTTTGCCGAACGATATATGTACTTAGGTAGTATTGGATTGTTCTTTGCGGCGGCGATCGTCTTGGAAAAGATCGGCCGTTGGCTGAAAAACGGGCTTATCAAAGCTGTCGCTTTCGGAGTCATCCTGCTTTTACTTTCGCTAAGAACGTATGTCCGGAACAACGACTGGAAAACACACGAGAGTTTTTGGCTGGCCGAAGTCAAAAATTCGCCGTATAGTTTTCAGACCCACTATAACGTTGGGACGATCTACATGAGACAGGCGAAGTATAAAGAAGCCATCTTGGAACTGGAAAAAACCGCCACCCTGGCGCCAAATTATGCCGACGTCTATCAGGATTTGGCCGCCAACTATCACAGTCTTCATCAGCTAAGACAGGCACTGACCATGTATTTGCAAGCAGTTAAGCTTAACCCAAAATTATGGAAGTCGCTGCAGAATATCGGGGGCATTTATTACCAGGCGGGTAAGGTTGAGCTGGCCAAAGACTATACCTTAAAAGCGATCGCGGTTAACCCCAAAGCGCCGGAACTCTATATCAATCTTGGCGTGATTTATTTAAGATTGAACGAAAAAAAATCGGCACAAGACGCTTTCCAAAGGGCCGTTCTGCTTGCGCCGGATAATCAGATTGCACAACAAGGTCTAAAGCGGGCTAAGGAAGAACACTAGAAAATAGTCTCAAGAAGTTCGGCGACGATAGGCAAGGAGTAGACGCCGTCGTCACCGCTGTAATGCTTCATGCCGTTTTGAATGATTATCCGAGCGCCCAGTTTTTCCCGGAAAAGATAGGCGTGCTTTATCGGCACCCAGGGGTCGTCCTGTGAATGTAGGACAGTAAAGTTATGGCAGTGTTTTTTAACGGCGGCAAAATTGACCGACGTCCTAAAAAAGGTTCCCAGTTCCTGATGATATCCGTCATATTCCAAGTCATAACTGAATCCGGCAATCAAGATCGCCGCGCCGATTTTCTCGGCCGGCTTTAAACTCTCCAAATAGCGAAGAATAGTGATGACGCCCAGGCTGTGACCGATGAGAACGGTATTTTTATCCGGAGCCGGAATAGTTTTTTTCAAGTGTTTTACCCAGGCGTTCATCTCGGGTTTTCTGCTGTTTGGCATAGCCGGAATCTCGACCCGCCAGCCTTTTTGAAGAAGAATTTTTTTAAGCCACGGTCTCCACTCACCGTCAGGATTTCCATACCATCCGTGGACAATGTGCACTGTTTTCATGCAGTATATTATACTGTAGCCCATAGAATATGGGGCTTAGTGAACTCAAACCCGCCGCTTCAACTCGCCAAGCACCCTCTATTCACGATCCATACGATGCTTATCGAAGTATAGATTGCCCAACTGGTTTAGTCACTCATGAACCCAAGAAGGTTTACCCGGGAACTGTCGTTTTTTTTACTTTTGCCGGTAATAAAATTGTTACCGTTGATCCGGCCGGTAATATTACAAATGAAGTATCAAGGCCAAGAAGTGATAGCTTGAATCTTGTTTTCTATCGTCCCTGTAAGCCTGCCGCAGACGGTTTCTTATGTACGCTAAGTCACTTGGATAATCCGAAAGAAAAAAGGTCGATCGGTCTCGTAGACAAAAAAGGACAAGTTGTTTGGGCGACAAAACCTCTGCCGCTTTCTCACGATTTTGATATGGTGAAGGATCGTATTTATACGATTCTCAGAAAGGACGAAATTTCTGATGGCGAAACTAAAGTGTCAAATAACGTGATAGTTCTAATGGATAAAGAAGGAAGTATTAAGTGGAGTTGGTCTGTATTGGGTCATTTAGCAGAATTTAGGAATTATAATCAGGTACAGGCGGCGATTGAAAAAAAAGAAACCAATAATCCTTTCCATGTTAATACAGTTCAATATGTAAATAATGAGTTTGTAATAAAAGAGTTTGGTGAGCCAATCATCGTATTAAGTTCAAGAAATATGAATCTGGTTTTTTTTGTTGGTCAAAATACAGGCAGAATATTATTCGAATTAGACAATACGACAAAAGGCCAGCATTACGCTCATATTATTGAATCTGGATTACCGGGTGAAAATAATTTGCTTGTTTTTGATAATCAAAACAATCACGAAAAAAGAACCCCTCTAGGAGGTTCGCGCGTGATCGAAATTGATATTAAAACAAAAAAAATAGTATGGTCATATGAAAGTAAACCCGGACAACCTGTTTTTTTCACTCCAATAGTTGGTTCTGCCCAAAGATTGCTAAACGGAAACACGCTAGTCTGCCAGGGATATTACGGAAGGATTTTTGAAGTTGATCGTTTAGGAAACATTGTTTGGGACTATACTAGTCCTTTTGTTGACGCTAATAATTATTCTGCTGAAAAAGGTCCGAGAGAAATATTCACGGCAACTAAGTACTAAATTGCGGTGACTTACGCCGCTCTTGGGAAAAATAGATTGTTATAACAATCTAAGTTAAAATTCTGTTAAAATTCTAGATTAGTCTTTTTCTTGGCGAGCATTGTTAAAATTATCGAAAATCGCTTGCCAGCCGAAGTATGGAACGCTAATCCTAACCTATTTTCTTTTAAAAATTACTAATTTATAACCGTCAGGATCGCGGATGACGAATTCGCGGTTGCCCCACGGCCAATCCCGTGGCTCGCTTGAGGGTTTTAGTCCTTTTGCCAGAAGACCTTTATAAAAGTCATCGACATTTTCGACACTTATATATAAAAATAAACCGGCGCCTTTATTGCTAAGATTTGCCTCTTTTTGAAAATCAGGCTTATCTTCCTTATCTTGCGGATGAAAGTCCAGCCAAAACCAATTTAAGCGGATCGATACATGATCAGGTTCGCGTTTTTCAAATCGGAAGCCGAGTGCTTCGTAAAATTTAGCCGTTTTGTTTATGTCCTTAACATAGCAGACCATACCGGCAACACTTTTTAATTTCATAGTATTTTGTTGGTTAACTTAACTAAAGTTAATACTTTAATTATACAAATACTTTCATTAGGTTAAATACCTAACATCATATTTTTCAACTACGGACTTGTCTCACCGAAGCTTCACGGCGAATCTCGTCTTCGTCCCGACTAAGTCGGGACTACGGCGAAGCGAAAGCGGCGTATCCTGGTCTGGAACCAATTAATCCTTATAGCGTCAATCCTTCTTCAGGATACTTACCTAATATTATAGAATATTCTAAAGGGCTCTATCCTGTAATCCGGAAGAAAAGCTGGATACGTTAAAAGAATATTTAATGCATATTCTTTAATTTGGAACTCCTGAAAAAAGAAAAAAATATTAGCTGGGCCAACATCACGTTTTAAATTAAAATCAAGAAGTCTATATATAATATAGTCAAGAGAAATTAAGCTGGAAGTTGGAGGTTTTTTTAAATGCTTCTTTCTTAAGAAATCTATCAGCATCATCAAAAGCTTCTTTCATCACTTTTTCTATCTTTCTCATTTCTTTCAATTTATTCTTTTGACCTTTCTTTTTTGTCATAATTTGATTTTAATTATTATTTTTTGATTAGTCAATAGAAATTTTATACCTATCATTGAGAAATTGCTTAAGCCTGTCATATAGTTGGTCTAGTTTTTTTATCTCGGCATTACTTTTTGCTGCACTAACAATCTGTTTTATTTGTTTTCTCGATAGGTTTAAATCATTTACTGTAGATTCAAGTAAAAATACTATACTACTGATTGATTTCCAACCACGACAAGAATTAAGTACATAAATTAATCCACTTATTGCGCGCTCTTTGAATTTAACGAAATCTTTATGACAAATTATTAATCGAAAAAAATACGTGGCTGTTTTTAACACTCCATATTCTTCTTTTGGTTTGCAGTCCGTCGGTTGAATATGATCTATAAGATCAAAGGATTTTTGACCATCCAACGATATTGGAAATATTATTATTTCTTGCTTAACCTTTTTATTTACAGCGTATCCGATTTCTTGATTACTGAAATGAGAATTGACTAAGTTTTTTGATAATAGCGGCACAAATATTTCACAGTTATTTAATCCTGTTATGATTTTTTGGTAATAATCTTGTGAACCTACATTACTATGTTTGTACAGAAAAACTTTAAGTCCGTAACAATCTGAAAAAGTTTCTCGAAATATATCAGCAATCTTAACATCCTCATCGGCAGTGCAAATAAAGATATTAATTTTGGTCATGTTTACTGAAAATAAGCCTATTATATCCAGTAATAGCAATAAATCCAAGATCAACAAAACAAAAAGAATAGAAAAATTTGAAAACTTAGAACCAACAACAAATACCTTGAGGGGTTTTAGGTGATCTTTCACTCTCCAGGATTATTTGGAGTATGAGCTTTTCCTCTGATTTTTCAGCAAGTACTAACAAACCAAACTGGGAGGGTAGAAGGGACGTGTAGAACTTTCGATCAAAATGCGGTGTCTGTTTGAAAATATCCGAACGGAACTGGCTGGGCGAGACGGGTCTGCCCGACCGAAACTCTTGAGTGAAGACGGGAACCGGAGCAGAAAGGACGATCTCAAGTTTTTCTTTGGCGGCAAATTCTATTCTAGCTGATAACTGGAACCCCAACAATGTAGGGACTCAATCCGTTTGGGTATCGCCTCATAAATTTATCGTAATTATTTTTGTATAATTCCGTTTCTCCATTTTCATTTAACCATTTTTCTGCACCAGAAATAAGGTCATTACAAAATATTCTAACATCAATATTCAAAGCGTTATTCATAATGTTGTTATGAAATACATTTGTCGTGGCCGAGGGTTCTACAAAAAGCACTCTTTTGTAGTTGCTTCTGGGATGTTGCGAACTACCTTGATGCAATAACGAGCAACGGAAAAAATAACAATCCTCTCCGCTTAAAAAGCTGTTATATTTTGGCGCAACATACTTATCAAACCACGCTTTATATTTTTCGTTGCTTGCCTCTCCATTTTCCGAACTCATAGCACCGCATAAATCAGGAATGGCTAATGCTGAAAAAAGGGAAAGAAGGTATAAATTTGCATCTAATCCATTTTTAATTTGTGTTAAAAAATCTCTCATATTTTTTGATTTAGACTATCCGCCTCCAGCGCTTGAATGCTTTTATATCGGCAGAACTTAAATCAAACCATTCTCCTTTCATTCTCTTGCTTTCAAAACGCCTGTGCCAATATGCTTCAATTCCACTAGGGTCATCGGTTTTGATGGAATGGATTAAATCCATTTTTTCCGGTAATTGAATTCGAAGTTCGTTTCCACGCCTTACAGTATCGTTCGTTTTGCCAATTTTGTAATAACGGCCGGATTTAAAAAGATAAACTTCGCCAATAGCCATTCCCGTGCCCTCGTCCTCATCCTCATCCTGTTCTTCTTCAGGACTTTCAATAATCGGCTGACAAATTTTTACAACATCGTCATATCTTTTTTTCTCGGCATACTCGGAGATTTTTTCCGCCAATGATTTTTTACCGCCAAATCTACGGTAATAAACCGTGTCGGAAGGAAAATCTGGTTGTTTAGATCTTTTTAATCTCATTTCTCCTTTTGTGGGGAATTGACCTAATTCGCGCATGAGATCGACAAAGGAACTTAAAAGAAGCTCCTCGTCATAAGCGATCTTTTTTTGATTTGGGCTAAAACCCGCTTCTCGTTGTGCATCACCAAATCTCGCCCAATGTTTACCAGTTTCCCAGGGACTAATTCCTGTTTCTTTTGCAAACCTATCAATGCCAAGAGGAACGCCACCATTTTGTTTGGCGGTTTTTTGAATTTCGTTGATAATTTCTTGTTTGGTAAGCATAAAATTATTTCAAAAGTTCCTCCATTGGAACACCTAACGCTTTAGCAATTTGGGCGACCGTTTGTACGCTTGGCTTGACGACCACATTACTTTCAATTTTTGTAAGAGTAGTGTGCTTAACGCCGGATTTCCTCACTAAATCATCTTGGGTCAAGCCAAGTTTATTGCGTGCCTTTTTTATATTTTCGCCAATCGTTGCCATAGTTTCAATACTTTGATATCATTACTTGTGTTATACTGATTACAATACTATGATAGCAAAATTATTTAATTCTTTCAAGAAAAGCCCGCTTTTGGCCTTACTGAATTCAAAACGGCTTGAAATTTCCCCGAAAAATGGCTGGCGAGCCAATGACTTCATTTCCTAACTGGCGGAGGCGAAGGGATTCGAACCCCTGATCCCGATAAATCGGGATACTGGTTTTCAAGACCAGCTCGTTCAACCACTCCGACACGCCTCCTTGGGTAAATCGATAGACAAGAAACCTCTCAATGTGCTTTGGATGCTTTAATTTTGTTGAGGCGCGTGCCGGAATCGAACCGGCGCAGTAGGTGTTTTGCAGACACCTGCGTTTCCTCTTCGCCAACGCGCCAAATCAGTTTATATTGTACCCGACAATTGTCTAAATAACAATTCTTTAAAACTGGAAAAAATCAAAAAATCTGGTATCATTGAAGCTTCTTAATAAGATATGCTTAAAGCAATTACGGCCGTACTGATCTGGTCAAGTGATTATCAAAAACTGGCGCAATGGTATCAGGATAAACTTAACTTACAAACAGTAGAAAAGCTAACTCATCCTAAAGACACCGGAATTCTTTATCGGATTGGTAAAGTATACCTCTGGATTGGTAGACATTCAGAAGTAACCGGAAAAAATAAGGACAAGTACAGGCATATGTTCAATATTCAGGTAGACTCGGTAAGTCGCGAATACGAAAGCCTAAAAACAAAAGGGGTAAAATTTCTGGCGGTTCCTTTTAAGGCGCCGACGATGAACAGCTATTTTGCGACATTTTACGATTTGGATAATAATTTAGTGCAGCTGATCGGAAAAAAATAATATGTCTTATCACAGTCCAACGTACGGCAAAGTCGATCTCGAAAAACTGAAAGAAATCATCTCCGTCTATATGGGTCAGGATAAAAAGGCCCGTTATGAGATAATTGTCGGGAGCGATTCGCAAAAAGTCCGCACGAATATTTACGACTTTGTCTCGGCACTCATTGTCCATCGAGTCGGCGGCGGGGGAATTTACTTCTGGAAGCAGCAGGTTTTCGACAAGAAAATGAGTTTGAAGGAACGAATTTATCGTGAAGCCACGATGTCGCTTGAAACTTCTGAAAATTTTGTCGACTTTTTCTGGACTAACGGCATCTCAAAATATAATATTCAGATCCATGTCGATATCGGACACAATGGCGAGACTCGTGACTTGATTACCGAAGTTGTCGGTATGATCCGCGGAAGCGGATACGAAGTCAAGATCAAGCCCTACTCTTACGGTGCCTCGAAAGTCGCCGATAAATATACCTGATAAAAAACCTCCTATTGATGACGATGACAAAGAATAATTTAACTTTTTTCTAAATCGTCATGATCTTCTGTTACCCCTCCAAGGGGTGTCTTAGCTTATGAATTCATTTAAGTTGGCGTCGTTAACGACGAAGGCCGAACCTTGGCCGTTGACCATCTTAAAGGCGGCTTTTCTGACAATGCCTTCAATGGTTCGTTCCAAAGTCCTGATACCGGCGTCAAAGCCGAGGGGTCGGGTAAGTTTGGCCCAAACCGTGTCCTCGATCGTCAGATTTTGAGCAGTCAGCCCAATCTCGGTTAAGTATTTCGGCAGCACATAATTTTTGGCAATCACAATTTTTTCTTCATCGGTATAAGAAGGCATCTGAATGACTTCAAGGCGGTCCATAACCGCAGTTGAAATGTTGTTGGTGTTGTTGGCGGTGGCGATAAACAGTACTTGCGATAAGTCGAAGGGATAGTCAATAAAGTAATCGGTAAAAGCCGCATTCTGTTGCTGGTCTAAAAGTTCGATGAGAACACCCATGATTGCGGCGCGCGACTCAGGAGTGATACGGTCAAGTTCGTCAAGAAGAACCACCGGGTTCTTGACGCCCGCTCTTCTTAGCGCTTTTAGGACTGCTCCCGGTTCGGCCGCCGGCGAGGTTTTTGTCTGTCCGCGAAGATCTAAGGCAGACGACAGACCGCCGAAAGGAATCCGGACAAATTTCCGCCCCAGGGCCTGGGCGACCGAATGGGCAAAAGTAGTTTTGCCAGTGCCGGCCAGTCCGACAAAAAAAAGAGAAGGCGCGTGAAAAACCAGACTGTTCATCTTTTGCCTTTGGACGATAAGAACCGACAGGTACTCGAGCACGCGCTGCTTTATTTTTTCCAAACCATAGTGATTGATGTCAAGAATTTGCTTGGCCTTTTTGATATCGAGCGAATCGGGAGAAGCGTTGTTCCAGGGCAGCGAAGTGACCCAATCAATATATTTGATAGTGATATCGAGTTGGGCGAGGTTGCCGCCGTATTTTAACGCCAGAGAAACCCGTTCGATTTGCTCTTGGGCTTTCTCGCGAAGGTTAGCAGGCAACTCTCCTTTCTGCAACTGAACTTTGAGTTTTTCTATTTCTGATAGACTATTTCCGGTGTCCATATCATTAGCAGACTAAACTTCCACTTGACAAAATCGTTTTTATTTATTATAAATAGTAGAGCTAATTTCATTTTATAAGTTCATTTAACAAAAGTCTATGGCAAAAACCACGACCGGTTTTTCAATCAAACCTCTCTTCGATTATGTATTGGTCAAACCTCTGGAAGGCGAGACAAAGACCGCTTCCGGTATCGTTCTTCCCGATAGCGCCAAAGAAAAACCCCAGATGGGCGAAGTAATGGCGGTTGGTCCGGGCGCTATTAACGACGAGGGAAAAACCATGCCGATACTAGTCAAAGTCGGGCAGAAGGTTCTCTATAAAAAATGGGGCGGAAATGAAGTCAAGGTTGGGAGGGAAGAGTGGCTTCTGATAGAACAAAAAGACGTTATGGCTGTTGTCAATTAAAAATTTATAAAAAAAAATATGGCAAAACAAATTACTTACGGAGCAGACGTTCGCAAAAAACTTCTTGACGGCGTTAATAAATTGGCAGACGCCGTTGCCATCACGCTTGGCCCTAAAGGAAGAAATGTAGGTATCGATCGTAAATGGGGAGCGCCGAATGTCATTCATGATGGAGTGACGGTTGCCAAAGAAATCGAGTTGTCCGATCCATTTGAGAATATGGGCGCACAGCTCGTCAAAGAAGCGGCCTCCAAGACCGCGGACGTCGCCGGAGACGGCACCACGACCGCAACTGTCCTCGCGCGGGCAATTGTCGCCGAAGGAATAAAAATGATTACGGCCGGCGCCAATCCAATGTTAATGCGTCGTGGCCTGATAAAAGCCGGTGAACAGGTAGTGGCCGAACTTAAAAAAAAGGCGAAAAAGATTACTTTAGCTGATGCCGCCAGCGTCGCGACCATTTCCGCTGCCGACGAAAAACTCGGCCAACTGATCGCCGACGCTTTGAAAAAAGTCGGCGGTAAAGACGGCGTCGTTACCGTTGAAGAAGGCAAAGGTCTTGAGACTTCAGTTGAACACAAGGAAGGTATGCAGTTTGACAAAGGCTTTGCTTCGCCTTACTTTGCTACTGATTCCGATAAGATGGTGGCGGAAATAGAAGACCCATATGTGTTGATTACCGATAAAAAAATTACCGCCGTCTCTGATTTGCTGCCGTTTTTAGAAAAATTTGTTAAAGTCTCCAAGAACTTAGTCATTGTTGCTGATGAAATCGAGGGAGAAGCGCTGGCTACGCTAGTCGTCAATAAACTGCGCGGCACTTTTAATGCGCTGGTCGTAAAAGCGCCCGGTTTCGGCGACAGGCGGAAGGAAATGCTTGAGGACATCGCTATCCTTACCGGTGGTACCGTCGTTTCCGACGAATTGGGTATTAAACTTGAGTCAATTGATGTTGATGTTTGTGGTCAGGCTGACAAAGTAAAGTCAGATAAAGAAAACACGAGCATCATCGGCGGAAAAGGGGATAAAGCCAAGATTATGGCGCGCGTATCACAGATCAAGCGACAGATCCAAGACAGTACTTCTGACTTTGACCGCGAAAAGTATCAGGAGCGGCTCGCCAAACTTTCTGGCGGTGTGGCCGTCATCAATGTCGGCGCCGCGACCGAAGTTGAGCTGAAAGATAAGAAAGAACGCGTTACCGACGCGGTCGCCGCGACCAAAGCGGCGCTCGAGGAAGGTATTGTTCCGGGAGGAGCAGTCGCCCTTCTTGACATTAGCAAGCGCATGAGTACGATGGCTGTGGTCAAGACCGCTTCGAAAGACGAGCTGACCGCGTATGAGATCGTCAAGCGGGCCCTGGAAGCACCGTTTTATAAGCTCATGGAAAATGCCGGACTTGATCCGGGCCAGCTCATTGCCAAAGCTCTTTCAGCCGCCTCAACCGGTCAGGGGTTTGACGTTCTTGACTTGGAGTCGGTGGAGACAGCCAAACCGATCGATATGGTGAAAGCAGGAATTATTGATCCTCTCAAGGTTGTCCGCACCGCCGTTGAAAATGCGATTTCTATTGCGGCAATGATTCTGACAACCGAAGCCTTGATCACTGATATCCCGGAAAAGAAAGCGGAAGCGCCCCCGGCACCTGACATGGGCGGCATGGGTTACTAAACCGATGAAGATCACTTTTCTTGGCACCGGATCAATTATGCCTGATCCCCGGAAAAAGGGTCAGGCATTCCGTTCTTACGCCTCGCTTTTCATTGAATTAAAAAAGGAAACGCTTCTTTTTGATATTGGTCCCGGTACTCTGACCAAGATGCAGCAGATGGGTCATGACACGCGTCTTCACCCGGACTATCTTTTTATCTCTCATTACCATATTGACCACTGTCAGGACTATATCGCCCTTTTGAAAAGCCGGTTATTTGATATCAAGACAGGAAAAATAGGGAAAGGCAAAGGTATCTCGGTCTATGGACCGGCGCATCTTCGGGAATGGAGCGACGATCTTTTTCGAAAGACCGAACGTTGGCGTTATATGGCCGGTATGCTGCAAGTCGATAAAGTCTTGGATATGCACGAAGTGGCTACCGGCCGGATTCTCGAGAAGAAGTCATGGCGGGTAAGTTGCCTTCCGGTCAGACACTACGACGGCGTGGCTTTCCGGCTTGACGCAGAAGGAAAGTCATTTGTGTATTCCGGCGACATGGGCTATGACGAGAATTTATCAATCCTCGGTAAGAATGCCGATCTCGTCGCCGTCGAATGCTCGTTTCCTGATCGGCGCACGTTGCGGGGCGGATTACATTTATGTCCGCAGGATATCGCCAAACTGGCCAATCTTGGCCGTTTTAAAAAGGTCGCCCTGACCCATATGTATCCGCAGTGTTCAGGTCGAGAACAAGAAATGGCAAGATATATCGAAAAGAACTCTCCGTCAACAGTCATCGTTACGAAAGACGGTCGGCAGATTGAGCTATAAAACGTTAATGCCAAATTCAGCCAGGCGTTTGGCGAGCTGGTACACCGGTAGTCCGACAATATTAAAGTAGTCACCGGCGATTTTTTCGACAAATAATGCTCCGTATCCTTGAATGGCATAACCCCCGGCTTTTTCGAACGGTTCTTTAGTTTTAAGATAAGCTTCGATATCGTCGTCGGTCAACGGTTTTATCGACACTTGCGATTCGACCGAATCGGAAAGGCTTTTGTTGCTTGGTTTCTCAATGAGAGTAAAGCCGGTGATGACCCGGTGAACTCTGCCGCTTAGTTTTTTTAGCATCCGGCGTATCTCTCTGGCTGTATGGGCTTTACCGAGACGCTCGTTTTGACAAACAATAAAGGTGTCGGCGGCAATGACCAGGGCGTTACTATATTTTTCGGCAACGTGCCGGGCTTTCTGACGGGAAAGTTGTTTTGCCAATAAATGATGGTCAATCTTGGCGTCCATTTTTTCCGCGATTTTACTTGGGTCAACCTCAAAGCTCAACCCGATCATTTCCAGGATCTGTTTCCGTCGCGGCGAAGAGGAGGCAAGGATTATGCGTTTCACTGTAATTATATCTTAATCCGGAAGCGGCGGATGGATTTTTTACCCGTCGTCAGTTCGGCGGTAACTTCGAGCTTCATATTGGCCAGATTTTCGTGAAAGCGGCAGACACCACTTGAACAGGTACCAAATAAAAGTTCACGGTTGGCCGTTGCCCCCGAAGCCGTATCGATTGAACCAATTACGCCCTGTTCGACGCCGTTTGTCTGGTAACTTAAAGTATAGGCGATTGATTTGGCTCGATTGACATTGCCGAAATATATTTCAAGGGCATGGTGATCGGCTCGGAGTCGAGGCGAGACGACGACGCCGGCATAGCCCGCCGCCCGCTTGGTAGTTTTAAAGCGCGGGAGGACTTTGGCTTCGGCTTGGAAAACAAAAATAAAAAAAAATAAAAAAACGGCGAGCAGATTTTTTCGGGCCATACAAAAATGTAACATACGAGTTGTTTTTTCACAAGGTATATCGTACTATGAAAATTAGTGAAAAAGAAAGTCATCATTCCGGCCATCGGCGTTAGTCTGGCCGTTGTACTGTTCTTACTAATAAAAACATATCGCCGGGTGCCGGAGGGGAAGAAAACCACGCCGGTTGTTTCTCCGGTTAATCGTTTATCAGCTTCGGTTAAAGAATTTACCGATCCGTCCGGTTTTAGCTTTCAGTATCCTGACAATCTTGAGCTTGAAAAAAAAGAAGCTGCAAACGAAGACGTCTACGCAAAAATGGTCATCGGCTCGTCTGATTTTTTAGGTTCGATCACGGTTGATGTCGAAACCAGCAAATATAAATCACTGGACGATTGGTTGCAAAAAAACAATCTGAAACCGGTTAAGCCGGAAAAGTTGAAGCTCGGTGGCGCTGACGCTGTGCAAACAACGCTTGACGGCAAACTGGTGACCGCCGCCATCGATCAGGGCGTCATCTTTTTGCTGACAACCGATTACCAGAGTAATAAATCAGTTTGGCTCGACGCCACCAACAAGATTATTTCTTCTTTTACCTTCACGGCGCCCGCAGCGGCCGGCGACAACGCTTCAGTCGGCGGTGGAGACAGTGTCGTTGACGAAGGCGAAGAAACGGTGGAGTAGGCCCGAGTTCTTCGTATAGTTCCCGCCTTAGTCCGGTTTCGGCGTCTTCAAACTGGTCAATTCTACCGTAACTGATTTCCCATTGAGAGGGTTGCCAGTCCAGTTGGCGACTGCGCTGTAAAATCAGAATTTTTTTTTGTGGAGTTTAGCTCGATGACTGCCCCGGCCGCGACCATAAAACGGCCGACGGGATTGTCCGCCGTACTTATATTAATGGGATCGGTATTCATGATTTAAGAAATTATAGCAAACTGATAGATCAAGGCTAAAACCGCAAGTACCATGTCGGTTATAAGTTAACTTGACAAATTTGAGTGATTATGGGCATATTATAATATGCAAAGAAAAACACGAAACAAAAGGCGTACCAGACAACGACCGCTTTCCCGTAATCAGTTTTCCCTTCATTACTTAGTCATTATTCTGCCGTTGATTCTTTTATTTCTATCGGTCCTGGCTAACTACAAATCTAGCGCTGAAAGCAAGGTTTTGGGGACAACGACCGGGCCGATATTCCTCGCCAAGGGAGGCGACGATGGCGGATCAGGTAAAGGCGGGGATGATCATCGCGATTCGGGCGGTTCCAGCAATAATTCAGGTAACAGCGGTTCAAGCAACGCCGGCTCGCCAGCCGGCGGTGGCCCAGGTGGTGGCGGTTCCTCCTCCAATACAACCAGCAATAACTCCGGTTCTTCATCGGGCAACGGCAGTTCGGTTGATAATACTGGTGCAGGCAACTCGGCCGCGCCGGTCCCGGACAACAAGAGGGTCCTCTGTACCGGACCCGATGGCAAGCAGTTCCAGGCAGACTTCAAACACTGTTCAGAGTTAAACAGTGCCTGGAGTCATCCGGTGACTTTTACCGTTTTGAATCAACCCGCGTCTGACACGACTGAACAACAAAAAGCCAATACGATCAACCAGGAAAACGAGATAAAAAAAGAAAAAGTAGAGAAAAGCATAAGCGGCATGAAAATTGAGGATAAGCTTGAGGTCAAAACGGAAAACAAGTTGCGGGTCGATATTGGTAAAACCGGCACAAAAATTAGAATAAAGCTGGAGGGAGATAAAGCGATCATAAAGGCAAAACAGGGTGACAAAAATGAAGTCGAACTCGACGAGCATGACGCCTTAGAAAAAGTAAATGAAGCCTTAAAAAAAAGCGAGGTGGAACTGCACAAAACCGGCGATACGATAGCACTAAAAAACGGTGAAGTTGAGGCAGAGACACATTTGCCTCTCTCGGTTGATCCGCAGACAAACGAACTGACCGTTGAGACAGAAACAGGCGTCAAAAAAGTCACTGTTTTACCTAAACAAGCGGTCCAGAATCTGCTGTCAAAAAAAATTATTACCAGCGTTCAAACAGAGATAGCTAAAAATCCGCAGACAGCCAGAGAACAGGCTCAACAAAAGACCGAACTGACACAAGTAAACGGCGAGGCGGTATTTAAGATACAAGGAGTGGCCAATAAGAGATTATTAGGAATATTTAATGTCGCTTTGCCAAAGACAATACTGACTTCGGCCGAGACGGGTGAGATCAGAAAAATAGACGAGTCGTTTATGAGTCGCATTTTTGACGCGATTTCTTTCTAAACTCTTCTTATACTGGGTAAGAAAAAACAGAATTAGGCCAGACTGTTGCTATATTTATGTTCCTATAGTATGATAGTGGGTAAAATCGTTGATATCAGGGAAACTGACTTTATATGCGTATGCGAAAGCCTTTAGTTAACGACGAAAAACTACAATTACCTTCGGATGCAAACGTTGATCGGACGAGAGAGGCAGTGGAAACGGGAGACCTTCCATATGTCTTAACGTTGGACGAGGCCGTTTCGCTTTGCCGAAACTGGGGTGATTCCGGCGGCTTTCTCCATTTACTCTTCGGAGGAAAAGGCCTGGGATTAGTCGAAATGAAGGCGGACGGACTACCGGTTCCGCCGGGTTTTGTTCTTACCCGCCAATACTGGCAAGACTCGTCAGCGCAGGGCAATCTGCCGGCGGACAAGGCTGATCGGGTAAAGGCTGAATTTGAAAAAGGGGCAGACTGGCTTGAAACGACGATCGGTCGGCAATTGGGTAATCCCGACAATCCCTTAATCTTAGCGGTAAGAAGCTCTCCGATTCGTTCAATGCCCGGGGCGATGCTGACGGTGACTAACGTTGGCATAAACGATAAAACCATCAAAGCCCTGATGAACAAAATCGGGAAAAAACCGGCGCTTCAGGCTTACTACCATTTAATTAACGACATTAGTGAGGGCCAAGGCATAACGTCGGACGAAAGAATAAGCGAGACAAAGGCAGGATTACCGTTGGAAGCAATGAGCGAGACGCAGCTTATGAGTTTGGTAGACGAGGCCAAACGTGTTTATCACGATAAATTCGGCGTCGCCTTTCCACAGGACGTGAATATGCAACTCAACATGGCAATTGGGCTGGTTCTTACTTCCTATGACTCAAAAAACGCGCAAGATTTTAGAAGCAAAAATAATCTTCCTGATTCAGAAGGAACCGCCTGTATTATTGCAGAAATAATTTTCGGGAACGTTGTAGGAGGCGGATCGGGAGTTATTATCAGTCGTGATCCGGAAACATTTAGTGATGAGCCGGTAATCACTTACCGGTCTGCCGCTCAAGGCAAATCAGTCGTTGGCGATAATACCAACACTACAGTGACACTGGCCAACTTTCCTGATGACATCAAAGACCAGATCGAGAATGTTCTTAGCCATTTTAAAAATAAAAGTCCACACGGAGTTTTTGATCTGGAATTTAGTGTTGATATCGCCAGAAGAGTCTGGGGTTGTTACAGAAAAGACTGGCGCCGCTTTCAAATCTGGCCAGGGTAAGACAAATGATAGGCTTAGGGATTACTTCAACTGATATGACAAAAATACTGGCACCGGTTGACGTCGAAGGATTATTAATCCCGGGCCTGGACCCGTTGGCGGTTGCCAAAGTAACAGAGATTTTTAACAGTCGGCAAGGCAGAATCGCGCCAGGGATCAGCCGCGGCCCTATTTCTCATTCTTTAAAAGATGGAGGAAGCTATATTTACGCCGGCCCCTTAAGTCTTGACGCGGTGACCGATACGGATTTTCCCGATCACGAGTTGTTAGGCATTATTTCGTCGGTAGGCAGCCCCGGCTCACATCTGACCCGGCATCTTGAAGCGATTGGTCTTCGCAGACGTATACCGATTGCGATTGGCGTCCCAACAAGCGTTATTGACAGTCTGACCGACTATCAGCCAGTCACTTTTGACGCCTCTTCTTCCACCGTCAGACTTTTTCCGGGTGATATTCCCGATGCTCAAGGAACAAATGCCTATGATCTGACAGCCGAAGAAATAAACAGGTTACAGAATATATTACAATTCATGCAACTTAATCAATGGCGCCGACTCATTAGTGAAGATAAGTACGATCAGTTTCATCAAATTGCGAAGCAAGCGCTGACTGATGCCAAGGGATTATATCAGTCCGAGAAGGCGAGACAGGAATATGTAAAAAGTCAGGTTCTACCGGCGGCGATTTGTGAACCTTACGAAGTAGTAAAGCCGGACGATGCTGAAACAGTGAGGAATCTCCTTTTGAACGGTCTAAAGACGGGAGACGATGTCTCCATTCGGACTTGTTTTTCTCCGGAATTGACTGGAAAAGAACCCTATAAAGTGTTTACGACGGCTGATGAAGTGGCGGCTTTTTTCCAAAGCGACGGGTATCGGGCACTTCGTGCTCCAATCGATAACCATGTGGTCACCGAACTATTTGTCGGCCGATTTCCTAAGGATAAATTAAATAAGGATAAAGAGAAGGAACATGCGGCTTGGAACTATACCGTTAATGATGGATCGGTAACGCTGACCGTTATGCCGGGCACAGCCAAACTCAGACTGCTCGGAGAAGCAGAGGCGGGGAGTGTCTTATCGCTAACGGTCGGTCCAATAAGAAGTCATTTTTCTCCAAACGATCCCCGGACCGAGTATGAGACTCGAAGCTCTGACGAAGCAGATAAGGATGAAGGAGCGACTAAATTCTTAGTTTTGATAAATACAAAAATTAGGGAGTGGGAAGAAAAATATGATTTGAGGGCAAGGTTGGCCGCCTTGGAAGGGATTTTTCCTCATTCGCAGTATGCGTCGCCTACTCTTGAAGGCCAGGCAAGAATTAGTGAAAACGGATCGAACTGGGTGTTTATTTACGGCATTAATATTGACGAGGTAAGTAAGGTTTAGGATATCTTGATGCTTACCTTGTCTTCGAGTTCGCTAAGTTGTCCATTACGGTTAACACGGCCAGGTTGAACTTTTCTTTTTCAATCTGTTCATATTGTGCATTAAAGTAAAACGACAAGTAACCGTCGTTGAGCTCGACACCCCCTCGATTTAAAGAATCCAAAAAAAGTTTTTGTGAGAGTAGAAAGCGAATTCTATCATGAAAAATATTCATATATTATAGTATATTTAATAAAACAGATTGCTGTGACAGCTTGTATTGCAGTTAACTCAATAGCTGAAATGAAAAAGGACAGTGATTTAAAAACTCGAGTTGATTTGTGGCAACGTAAGAATTATGGTTTCCCGATTTTTTGGTCGCCTAGCCTAAAAAGGAAGCTAAGATACAGAAAGATTATAACGTTAATTGTAATATACCGATTAAATCTACTATAAGTAATATTAGTTTACGAAGTGTTGCCGACAAGTTTATTTTACCAAGGATAAAGCTAATTGTATTAATAAATTTATTTGTAATGACAGGTAAATTTATCAGTTTACGATGAACGTCTTTTTTTACCAATAAACACGATTTTTATTTACCCCTTGACAAGATACTATATATTATATATACATAATTTATTACTATTTTGTTATTAATTATAGGTATATTTTTATGAGGAATAAAAAAAGATTGTGGGTCAGCATTGCCGTAATCTCGGTAGTACTGGCGCTAGGTGTCGGTGCGACACTCGCGTATTTCGTGGCAACGAGGACAGCGGCGAGTAACCGCTTCCAGGTCGGGACGTTAGATCTTAATGTAGACAGTAACGGTCAAGTCAATGAGCCGTTCGTCATCGAAAATTTGGGCGACAACGCTAATATATCGGGTACCAAGACCTGGACCGTAAAAAATACCGGGTCTTTACCGGGTCGGTTATTAGTTAGATTACAAAATCTGCAAAATCAAGAGAATGGCTGCGCCAACGATCAGGAAAAAACGGCAGAGCCTAACTGTGACGATCCGAATAAAGAAGGTGATTTGGGGGGTGTCATTACCGCCAATGTTTCACTAGATGGAACAGATGTGGTCTCTTCAACTTTGGCAACGGCCAACCAGTCAAAGATTGGAAACGACTGGAATGCCTTAGCCCCAGTCATTCTTCAACCGAATGAGCAACGAACGGTAACTGTACACTGGGCAACTGCGGAGACCGGCTATGGAAACGAGATCCAGGGTGATTCATTGAGTTACGATCTTAATGTTCGGCTAATTCAATTGATCAACGGACCAACTCCAGCCAATCAATGAGTAGAGCGGGTGGGATGAAGAATATAAATGGGTGAGAGAAAATATCTCTCACCCATTTTGACTTTTATATTTTTACGACATGAAAATATTTAAATCAGTGTTTAATTTGCTATCGTGGGTTTTTATCGGATTATTCATACTGCTTGTAGTCTTTACCGTTGGCTCTAATACTAATATTTTAGGCGGTTATAAATCGTATTTGGTTCAGTCGGGGTCAATGGAGCCGACAATTATGATCGGCGACATTATTATTGATCATAAACCAACCCAGTACGTAAAAAATGACGTGATCACTTTCGTCGATAAAGAGCAAAGAATAGTCACCCATAGAATTATCGGTGTATCAGCCGGAAACAACGAGCTACAGATTACGACAAAAGGTGACGCTAATCGTGCCGAAGACGGCGACCAGATCGGCGAAAAAAATATCATCGGGAAAGTGATATTTATTGTGCCAAAGCTCGGTTATTTAGTCGCGTTTACCAAATCCTTGCCGGGTTTTATATTGCTGGTTCTGGGGCCGATAGCGATCATCATATTTGATGAAATAACCAAAGTATTTTCGAAAAATGCTTAGTTCAAAAACAAGAGTAATTTTTATAATTATGATCTTGATTGGCTATTTTTTGACTGTTACTGAAACTACAAGCGCCGATATTTTTGCTGAAAGAACAGTTTCCCAAAATCGGTTTCAAGCTACCACCCTTTCTTTTTCCAACCGGCAAACAACCAACAATATCCAAATTTTTAACTTTTTCAATGTCAGCGGAATGCTTCCGGGCGGATTCGATATTAAGCCGGTAAGAATAATTAACGATGGTAAGCTCGATTTTAAGTATCACATCAAGACGGTAAAAAAAGCCGGTGACGATGATTTCTGCCGTTCGTTAATCGCCGAAGTGACTTTAAAAGAAGGAAAAACGTTGTTCAAGGGGCCTTTATTGGACTTGTCGACGGACGTTACATTTTCCGATAATGCTCGTAACGACTGGATTATAACCGTTAGTTTGGATGACAACAGCGTCAATCTAAAAAATAAAAACTGTGAATTTGACTTTTTATTCAATACCTTCCGCAATCAGTCGGATGAAAATCCGGTCGGTCTACACGCGCAACGAACACTAAGTAATAATATCACGTCCGGAAATTGGTAAAATGATAATTATGAGTAAGACAATCTATAAGAGCGGCTATTTATTTTTTCTGCTTTTTTTTGTATTTAATACCAGTTTGTCGATACTGTCTTCCTTGAGTCTGGGTGGTGTACGATTTTTCACCAACCGATCATTTTCAATGGCGCCGGCCGTACCAAAAGGAAGCTTAAGTATGGCAATGAAATTTCCGTATTATGATAAGGGAGACATCATTATTTATCGTACGGTTATCAATAATCACGAGGAAATCATTAGCCATCGGATATATCGTATTGGCGGCAACGTATACCTGGCTAAAGGAGACAATAATCTGGCCATAGATCCAACCATTATCTTGCCAAGATTGATAATCGGTAAAGTCTTTTTTGTTATTCCTTATGTCGGCGATTATATCGCGTTTATCAAAAGCCCGATCGGTCTTTTCCTATTCATTTATTTTCCGGCATCTTTAATTATTCTTCATGAGTTGAATAAGGTAAAAAAATATTTGCGAAGATTATAAAAAATCGGTTGCCGGTCCAATTTCCTGTTGATAAAAGGCGGTTTCACGATAGTCTTCCTGCCTAACACCTATCAATCTGAAGCCGAGATTTTCATAAATTTTCCGCAATCTAAGCTTCTGCCCGTTTGTGTCGACCCGGAGTAAATCAATGCCCTTACTTCTTGCGTATTGCTTGGCGAAATCAACCATAATTTTAGGTAGGCCCATCCCGGCGAACCTTCGATCAACGCAAAGCCAATGAATATATAAAGCCGACTGTGACTTTTTTTTGTCAATATACCCCCAATCTTGGGCATGCTGGTTGACTTGAAAAACAGCTGCGGCAACAGGATTATTACCGGCGGTTGCTACATAAAATTCATTCGATTTTGCATATTTAAGTAAAAAAACTTTGTTAAGATTTTTTGGTTGCCACCATTTGGAAGGGTGTTTATCAGCATTCTCAAGCCACTGGCCGGCTTTGTAAATGACGGCAATTGCTTTATCGGTATTTTGAATAATTTTAATCAGAATATGATCCTCTACAGTCCATCCCGGCGAAGAGATAACTTCAAGCCGAGTTTGTTTGCCCTTTGCCCAATGAATAGTTCCTGGCTTAATTGTTATAGCTTTACCCTTTTTTACCGTATTCTTTTTGCCGTTTTTATATAAAATCAGCGTACCTTTTAAAATCTTATAAATGTCTGCTGTCTTTAAGTGGTAATGGGGAGCGATTTTATCTACGACCGCTATTGCCCGACTAAAATCTGGATGACGTCCTGTTGGATCTATTTCGCAAATGATTTCGGTTACCGGTTTACCATTCCTGATAATATTTTTGCCGGGATAGTCTTTCTTTAACCCATTTACTATCTTTAAAACGTTCATATTTTACTAGCCTAAACGACTACGCCAATCTTATAATTATATCAAGAGTTTAGTGGTTTTTTCCCTGTGAAGCGTAGACTATTTAAAAGCTTAGTTAGATTAGTGTAGCGACGAAATAATTTTTATTCTCGATTAATAGTCAATATTTCGTATAATTTAAGAGATATGGTAGATGAGATACCCAAAGGAGTAACTTCCACAAAAATAAGGGAGCCACTAATAGTAGTTATTCGTCAATAAATCAAAGATTTAAGAGAAAGAATAGTAAAAGGTGAATCTCCGTATACGGTTATTGCGAGTGTCCTTGAGGATGACGCAACGACGTTGGCTGATTATTGGGAGCGTTCTTTATTATCTAAATCGACCTTTCCTTTATCTAAAGATATTCTAAATCTCTATGAGATAGAAGAGGAATTAGCAAGATCTCTCGATTTTAGATCGGGTTTTCAACTGGTTGAAGCCCATTGGTATTCTGAGATCGTAAGAGCAATGGCGCCAAAACAGCAGACCGTAGTAGATACAGGATTGACGGTTCCTATAACTAATAACATGATGAACGAAATTATGGCTGAATTAGCAGCGGAACATGCGACAGCAAACCTAACCTCTAATGAGATTAGACATTCCTTGGAGACTGATCGAAAGGCGTGGCTAGAAAAGAAAGTACAAGCAGAGGACTTAAAACAGCCCTACCTTCCCTTAGAAAGGGTGGGTGTCAATGCGGCCATTATGGGAGCGATAAAACTTTTTACGGAAATTACTAAACCAACGACACAGGCTACTTTGCCACCAAAGCAGTAGGTTTTCTGAAGTAATATTAATGTGTCGAGTCTTTATGAGTCTAGGTGCGCGGATTTATCCTTGTGAAGCTAAATCGCAGACGCTAGAATTTATTATGTTGAGTATAGTTTTGGATAAGATTACTACACAAAAGGCCATCGTTAGGACCCGTTGTTTGGTGCGGGCGAAGTTTGTACATATTGCGTACAAAATTTACGTTTTAAAATGCTCAAGGGACTTTGTGAGATGATTTTTGCCGATTATTATTTTTTTCTTTATACTTTCTGATGGCTCCCAAATATATCGTCTTACTCTAAGAGTCATTTTTGATATCGTGTAGCGAAGTCGAAGCAGCTGAAACTTTTCCTCAAAATCTGCCGGTTTTTCTCTATTTGCAAAGTATCCCTTAAGCATACCTTCTAACCGATCAGGATCAAAAAAGGTACTCCAGCAGGCAATGTCGGATACATAGTCGCCGCCGACGCATTCATCCCAATCCAAAACACCGGTAACATCTTTACCGTCAGTTAACAAATTCCAGTCGGCAAAATCGTTATGGATGAGGACAGGATTGTCACATTTTAAACGATAGTTATCGGCCTGAAGCAGTTTATCTATAGAAGCGGCTTGCGCTGGAGTCAAAATTTCCTCTTTCTGTAAAACTTTTAGATTAAACGTCAGTCCTGCTCGGATGGCGCCGACATAAGAGCCATGAAGTCCAATGAGCTTTCCGGTTTTTGCTTTTTCATTGTCAAATGGTCCAAAACCCTTTACTCTTAGTTGATGAATTCCAGCGAGGACTTTTCCGACTGCTATTAAAAGACGGGACTCATCTTCAGGGTGAGTTTCTAACCATTTAGAGATTGCGGTGCCTGGGAGTCTCTCGGTAATATGAAAAGCAAAATCATCTTTTCCTTCAAAATCATGAATAGCAAGGGTCGTATAACTCGGCACTCCATTATCTTTGGCATAGGACGCGGCTAAAGCTTCGGCATGAAAATAATCGTTCTTGATTCCTTTGGGATGAGATCGTATGACTACCTCTTGACCGGAAGCAAGGTGAGCAATTCTGACAGAATTAACATTGCCGAGATTTGTCTGAGCGTTAGGATCTAAAGGCTCAATACTTACAACAGAATTATTTTCCAATACCTCGTTCGCTTTTTTTATAAGCTCATCAGCGGTGAAGTATCTATGCCGATCTGCCCAGATTTGACCGGCTTGTTGAGGAGTGACCGCTCTATCAGTCTGCCAGTAAAATACATTCGTCCTATCTGTGATTTTTTGATTGATTTGATCAAACTCTTTCTTATCAATTAACTTATTCACCGAAAATAATTATACCAAAAGAAACCGAAGCTCTACGTCGGTGTAAAATAAGTTGTGGGCAATGGAAGGTGTCAGTCCGTTTAGTGACTAAAAACCAGGCGAGCTTGGTTCGAGTTTCTTATTCTCTAATATAACGTTCTGCCTGAAGGGTATATAAAGTTGCGTATTTAGCCTTGTTTTTCAGTAGTGATTCATGATCTCCGTCTTCGACTATTTTTCCCTTATCAAGAACGATGATTCTTTGAGCCTCCTTAATAGTTGAAAATCTGTGGGAGATAAACAAAACGGTGGAACTTTTGGTTTCCCTGTTCAATCTGTCAAATATTTCGGTTTCCGATTTTGCATCGACTGAAGATGTTGGTTCATCAAGAATTAAAACTGGCGTTTTTCTAACTAAGGCACGTCCTATTGCCAGTTGTTGCCATTGTCCGCCTGACAAATCAGTTCCATCTGTATAGGTTGGGCCAAGTTGTTGATCTAATTGTTTTGGAAAATTCTTAATAAAATTCCAAGCATTAGATTTTTTTAGAGAATCAATATATTCTTCATCCGAGAGTTTTTTACCTGAAGCTAACTCCATATTTTCACGAATAGTTAAGTAAAATTTGCCAAATGATTGAAACAACGTTGCATAAATCTTAAATAACAGTTGCTCAGGGATGGTTTTTAAATCTATTCCATTAATTAAAATTCTTCCCTCAGATGGATCGTAAACCCTTAATAGAAGTTTGACTAAAGTGGTTTTTCCGGCCCCATTTTCTCCAATTAGAGCGATATTTTGTCCAAAAGGAATGGTCAAATTAATATTAGTGAGTACTTTTTTTTCAGAGTTTGGATAATGGAAAGAAAGATTTTTAATAACAATAGTTGGTTTTTTTATTGTCGACAATACTCTTTTCTCCTCCTTAGTTTCCAATATCGGAAATTGGATATTGGGTTTAATATTATAAAAATCTATCGCGTCGTGAATAAAATAGCTATCAGAAATTAATGTTGTTAAGTAAATCCCCAGTTGACCTAATGCATTATTAAAGAGAAAGATATTTGTAAATAGAAATACGAAGGTTCCAGTAGTAGTCCCCTTGCTCTGTAGTTGAAAAGCCATATTGATGAGAAAAAAGAATACTGCCAGTATAGGTAGCTGCTCGACTAAAGTTAATAAAATCCATGCCTTTTTGAATAGTTTGGTTTGTTTTTTAATAAATGCATCGTAGATTAAAAGTAGCCTATTTTTTACAAAATTGAATCCTTGATATTGTTTTATTTCCGTAAGCATCTCTCTATTAGTTACCAATCCGGACGTATATTCATACCTTCTTCTCGTTTCGGAATCAGCTTTATAAATATTAAAAGTTTGATTGCCTATTTTTGACCTCACGATTATTGGGATAATATTAGCAACAATAATGATTAAGGCATTAAGGGGAGAGGCGAAGAAGAAGATCAAGATAGATACCGAAAGAGCAATGATACTGCATAAAAACTTTATGGCAGCATCTAAATAGAATTTGAGTTGCCAAGCTAATCTGTTAAAAGATCTCCAGATCTTATCGAAGCTTTGCGGATTTTCAAAATTGGAAAGGTCAAAAGTCGAAAGTTTATCAACAAATGTAACTGTGCTGTAGACGGTTTGTTTTAAATCAATTAGATTCCAAATATACTCAGTTAGTTTTTGCAAAGAAGTGTAAATAATATTGAAAATGGTCATTAGTATCAATACTGAAAGAAGAGATAGATCGAAGAAAGACTTTTGATTGGCTGCGCTGTCTATAGCGAGTTTCAAAAATAAAATATTAAAGACGGATCCGATTGAAGTTACAACGATAAGGAATAAATACAAAGAGACGAGAAAAGGAGCAGCTCTATATGCTTTGTTAAAAACAAATCTTACCGCTTGATCAATCCTCATTACAAAAGTATATCAAACGTGGCAATCTTAAATACTGGGCTTAAATGATGAAATATATTGTCTACTTTAGAAGTAGCCATAATCTAATATTAATTTCTTGTTGTACAAGGGGCTCATTTTTTTTCCGGTTTAATCCTATAAAAGTCTAAGTTCTGAGTACAGCCTTTAGAATTATTACGCTTTTTCTTTATTCGAAGTATAAAAAGACAAAAGATTACACAAAGAACATCGGTAAACCATTACCCCAAATGCGGGCAAAGCCTCGCAACCCTTTACGTTAACGTCATAAAATTCCTTTCCGAGAAACTTTTCGTTACCCGTCCAGACCATTCCGTTATTTAACAATCTACCAGGTGTCAAGTCTATATTGCATTTAATACATTTAATATAACGGCATTAATGCTAATTATTTTAGTATAGCAAAGCATTAAAACAAATTCAAAAAATCTTGAATGTTTGTTCTTTTCTGCGATTAGTCTGCTGCAAATGAAGAATTGCTCGATTTGTTATCATTATTGCTGAAATGGAGACAGCTTCAGCGCAAGAAGTGAAAGCAGCCAGTGCATATGGTAAAGTAGCAGACTACTGGAATCGTCTATTACCGTTATTCGGAAAGAAAAAATTATATAGTCAAATTCCCCATATCGCCATATATTCTTTACCGGTAATGAGTGATTCAATTTACGTTTACCCACAGGATACGAGAAGTGTCGACCAACACGGTTTGGTCTTAATCATACTCCACGGACAAAAGGGAATGGACAAAACTTTTTCTTATTTAAATTCGCACTGTATTGTCGTTCCTGAATCAAAGTTAGACACGACAGAGGCAAAGTTTGCACTGGGAGAAGAGACAACCCACGCGATGTGCAACTTTCCCTACGGCAGTTTTAATGTTCTAAAAGCAGAGTTGACAGGCCTCTCCATCAGTCTAAGAAAAACTGTAGGGGAAGCGGCCCGAAAAGTAATTAGCAATTCGAAGGGTAAATATATAAGGGTCAACATGAACGAGTTCTTTCCCCCCTTGGGCAACACTCTTCTTTTCGGTCAGGAGTACTTGGATTATGCTTGGCAGGAATTAGATCATGATTGGAGTGAAAACGAAAATCTGTCTCAGGTATTTCTCGACCATTTGCCTCAAATCGCCACGTTGCATTTACTTGCCGAATTCAAGGGCGATGTTGAAAAATTATTAAAGAAGCACCCCGATATTATAACAGCCGATGCAGACACGCTCTGGAAAAACTACTGTTTACCGTACCTCAATCCAAAAAGATTGAAACTGCCCGCTTTTGGTAGCGTACGTGCCTTGCTAACCAGCGCCGCAAAGATTGTAAAAAAATTTGATTAATGAACAATAAGGGTATATTTTTACTTAGTAGGTTAAGAGCAGTTGAGGTTGTCAGTCTTTTACTGACTCGAACCAAGGTCGGTTTAGCTAAACCTTACTCGATAATTTAGATGTCATATTTTAAATGAGTGCGGATAATCATGTTATTATTATTCCTGGATTGGGAAACTGGGTAAGAGAACATATATGGGTTTTAAGCAGTTGGAAAAAATTGGGCATTATTCCCCATGTTTTCGACGCAAAATGGAGGATCGAAGAAAACGGCTTCCAGCCAAAACTTGAGAAAGCCATAAGTTTAATAGATTTAATAACAAACAAAAAGGCAAGGGTTTCGATTATTGGTAATAGCGCCGGAAGCAGTTTTGCAATAAATCTTTACGCCAGAAGAAAAAAGCAAAT
>JACQCK010000021.1 GCA_016201695.1 Candidatus Roizmanbacteria bacterium | reverse complement strand
GGAGTACCTAAAGCAAAGTTCTTGTTATACTTGAAAGAATCGGAGTGGAGATTTAATCACCGCAGAAACATGAAAATATCGTTTCAGAAACTCATGAGAAAATATGTCTTATAGTTAGAAGTTTGCTAGACTAGACCCAAATTTATTCCCTATGGACAAAAAAGATATCATTCACCAAGAGGCAGACGAACTGCTCAAAAAAATTATCAGTACGTATGAGTTAAGCGTTGACGAAGATGGTGGAGCGTTTCATGTCGTCATCAAAGCCGACGAAGAAGCGCCGACTGTTATCGGCCGCCATGGCGAAACCATCCGCGCCTTGCAGAAGATACTCGAAGTAATTTTATACAAGAAGTTCGCCGAGCCGGTAGACATCCTAGTCAATGTCAACGACTACCGGGAAAAACAAAAAGAACGCCTGGAAGGGATCGCCGAAAGCATTGCCCAGCGGGTAAAAACAGACCATCATGAAGCTCCTTTACGCTCGTTTTCAGCTTATGAACGCAAAGTTATTCATGAATTTATAGCGACCCATCACCCCGACCTCGTTTCTTACTCCGAAGGGGAAGGCAAGGAGCGCTACCTCATCATCAAGCCGAAAGCAGAATAAGACAGCCGCTTTGATATAATAGAGTATGTACGGTAAAGGTAAGCTATACAGTAAACTTCCTTTACTGGTGCTTTTTCTGCTAGCACTTCTGGCAGCGCCCGTTCTTCTGGCTTATGATACGCTTTGGTACTTCATCACCCGCCCGCCTTGTTTAACCTGCCAAAATCTGCTAGAGTTTTTAAAGAGCGTATCGCTTACGGTAGCCGTTTTAGGATCGGTCGGTTACCAGTTACGCCGGAAAAAATAATATGACCAACCCGCCGGAAGATGGCCGAAACAACCAGCAACAGGCACTGGAGGCGTTGCGACGAGCAGTTAACGCCAAAACACGCGAGGAGCTGATTGCCGAATTTCAAAACGAGAGAAGAAACGCCAATGACGCCCGAAATCTGATTGATAATAATCTGGATGAAGTGGAGCAGACGAGAAGACTGCCGGAACAATTAACCTCTTCGCCGGAACGTCTGCAACGCCTGGAGAATGTTACCCGGGTGGTTCAGCAGACGATCGTTGCGATTCAGGAAAATAAAATAACGCTGCAAAACAGAAACGCGCAGGTGATCGGCGGCTTACTTAACCTTATCGGTCCAACCGAAGTGAACAGTAAAAACGCCGCTTATCTCTATAACATTCTTCAGCGCGGCATTGACCAGCAATTGACGAGCACGGCCGAACTTATCGAGGCCCTTAGCGCCGTCCGTTCGCTCAAAGAGATTGATCCGACGGTATTCTCTAAACTAGTGGATGAGTTTCAAAGCCGGGCGGAAAATTTTGGCATGAATGAGACGCAGCGCGAGGTATTTGAAAGTTATAAAAAACGGGAGATAGATCAGGAAATAAAGCCAGAGTTTAGCCAGAAAAAATTGGCAGAGATTAGAGCCGCATCGCGAGCGTTAATGAGCGATCTTAATCGTTTATTGACTCAAGTTAATGTGTCGGCGGAATATAGACAAAGAGTGGAAGCTCAACTGAAGGCAAAATTCAGTTACAATCTCACCAATGGCATCATGGACCCGGAAGACATAACCCGTAAAGTTGAGGACGAGTTGAGGCCGGTTCGGGCAAAAGTACAGGGCCAGCTGACCGCCGGCTTTGACAAGATTCATCAGGCGCTAACGCTCAATGAAAGAATAGAGGCTACGCAAAAGTTGAAAGGTTTGGCACGGACCTTCGTCGCCGAGGGGACAATCGAAGGAGGCATTATTCCGGAGCTTAACCAGGGTCTAAAAGAGTTGCTTGAATTCTATTCCGATAATGACCGTTTTTTTGCGGAATATAACCAGCAAATGGAGACGGCCGATCTCGATCAAGCGATGGCAAATGTGAATAACATGTTAAGAGAGGCGTTGCAGCACGCCGGTGGTATACAGCTTAATGAAAAGCATATCCGTTTGTATGCCGCACTTTCCCGGCCGGAGTTGTTTATAAAGCTTCTGGAAGGACCGGCGTATAAGCGCGCCAATCCCCCTGACGCCAACTCCCTGTACGACTGGAACAGTCTTTACGATGATATTAACGATATATTTGAGGAGATCCTAAGCGTCACCGACAGCCGACCGAACGATCTTTTTAACGAGGCGTTCAATCCGATGTACGAAGGTAATATTTATAAAACACTGCGGAAAAATATCGAGAATGTCGGCAAATTTCTGAAGGAGGATGAACGGTATAAAAATCAGTGGGTTGAGATTGAGGCGCCAACGGAAATAAGTGAGGAGAGCGGTAACCCGGACCTCCCGCATCAGGATCTCATTGTCCGTCACCGCGTGAAGGAGTCACTGGGTGAGGCGTTATCGGTGCATATGTCAAACGAGACCGACCGTTTGTACCGTACCACCGAGTTTTTACACAATGTCGGGGTCATTTGCGAGTTGGGCATGGGTTTTGAACAGCTGACGCAGTATTCGGAAAAAATAACGGCCGGGGATATTGACTGGCTGATGACTAAGAAAGAGTACGTGTCCAAAGCGTACCAAATGTATATGCGTAATCTTCAGTTTGAGCTCAATCTTAACAACGACGTTCTCTTGACGAGTTTCGGCAGAAGAGGACAAGTGGAAAACATGGACAGTATTGAGTCCAAAACTTTCCATCAGCTGAAGTCAGAGTACATGGGGCAAGGACGAGTTGACAGCGATGCCAAGATAAGAAGACAGGTGCGGATGGCGAGCGGTATTTCCAAAGGGTTTACCGGTGAGTTTTGGGGAATGTTGCTTTTGAGTCATATGCCTTTGGGGTATAGAGTCGTTTCCGAATACGATCCGACAACCGGACGGGACAAGAAACGCTTCGTCGTCAAGGCGGAGTTTATGAGCGCCAGTCAGACGGGCGTTGAGAAAATGATTACACAGCTTGATTTGGATATTCTTTTGGAGCGGTTTAACCTGCCAAATTTTTTGCAGATCATGCGCTATGCTTTTGCGCCGGAGAGTCTGACTGACCCGCCCGATCCCTACTCGGAAGAGGGGCGCTGGGAGCATTCGCGGGTCTACCACTACCGGGATCTGGATGAAGACGCGATGTTTGTCGGGTACGACGATGAGTTGGGCGACTTTGATGAGAAGTTCCGGTTTTTTAGGGAACACTTAAAGGCCGGCGGCGCCAATTTATTCGCACGGGGAGGATGGCGCTTTAAGGAGATGAAAGCGTTCCATATTTTTCAGGACGAAAAGAAAACCCAGCTTGATTTTGACAACACCATGCACAACATGAAAAGAATGGGTAGCTACGCCGTAAAAGTTTTCATTGACGATTTGTGCGACGGGGCGTTTGGCAAAGTTGACGCCAGTACGCTTTTCCGACTGACGGGTGTACGCAGTCTAGCCCAGTACAATCGCTTGAGTGCGGCCCAAAAAGAAACGGTTAAACGGAAACTGTATGAGGACTATGTCTTTGAACGGATGGTTGACATGCAGCCGACCAAGTTCCTGGCGCTTGAAGCCCGGCGATATACGCCAAAAGGAGAAGACATGCTCCGCGACCACTTAAGGGTGTACCTTCATGGAAAGCTATCTTATAAAGAGGGTTTTATGAACAAGTTTGTCCTGCCAACGTACATAGAGGCGTTGTCTCTCGCTGAAAAAATAGTCTGGAATCAAAATAAAGAAGAGGGTAACGTTGACTATATTTTTGGCGAAAGCGATCTCAACGACTCCAAAGTCAGGGCGGCGGTAATGAATTATTATCGCGAAAAGACAGGGTTGGTCGGGAAGGTGGATGTTGGGTCGTCATGGAAGAAATTCGAAGAATCAGATGAGCAGTTTATGACGGTCTTAACCGGTATGTTTCGTGAATTTCGGCGCGCCACCGGCGGGACCCGTCACGAGCGAAGCGGGGCGCAAGGAGTAACTGTTCAAAATGCAGAACGTCGTTTTACCCGCGAATGGACGACGGAAAAGGAACGGAAAGGCGTTCTTAAGGCCGACAGTTTGGCTTCCCGTTACACCCGACTGTTGATGAAGGGTAGGGCGGGGATGGAGCATCTTCTAGGCGGCGACGACTTTGATTTTTCCATGTTTTATTTTCAGGCCGCCGGTAACCGGATGCATTCCCGTATGTTAGGCGAAATGAACGCCCTGGCGACCAAAGCGAACCCAGCCCAGACGAAACTAATTATGGAAGGCGTTCCCGGTTTTGCGCTAGGACAGTATAAAGATCTGCACGCCATTGAAGCGGCGGTGGCAAAACATATTATTCCGCATATTAAAGAAATATACGACGCCAATAATCTACAGTCCAAGGACCAGGCGGATGAATATGTCGTGCGCCTAGAAATCTTCCTCTCCAGAATCTTAGGGAAGGACACCCGGTATAGGGTATATGCGCTGGGATCGTATCTTCGCTATCTTGATAAGTCAATCAGCGGCGCCGAACCGGCCCTTATCAATGATTATTTTCACGATCTGTTAAAGCGCCCGGTCACCAGCCTGGACTCGAGCGGTTTGTATGTAATGTGTGAAGCCATCTCCAATGCGGTAAAAATCGCCTACAAAAAAAATCAGACCAAAGGGTGGAAAACGGAAAAAATTAACTTTGGTCTTTTCAGCATCCCGGTTAAAAGGCGGATTGAGGGTGAGCCAAATAAGTCTAGCCATGATATGGTCGAAGCAGCCGTCGGTCTGGCCGGCAATGTACACCCCTTTCGCCAGTTTCCGATCATTAAGTGGTTACCAAAAATTCGTGATCTCCCGATCAATGTAGCCTTCTTGGAAAGACACTTGCCGATGGCCGCCTTTGTCATCCTGATGATTATGATGGCGTTGGCCAAATTTGCCGCCGACAAGGATAAAAAAAAGTAGCGATTTTTGCTATCATAGTGGTATGAAAAAAATTCTGACGGTTCTCGTATTATTATGGTCTTTGTTTATCTCAACGCCGTTGGCTTCGGCGCAAATCAACCTGATCACTGAAGTACCGGGCATCAACTGCGGAGTGGCGGGCGACCCAAATATCAGTAAGTGTTGCGGCGTACAGCCTAATTTTGAGTGTATTCCAAAGCCAATATGGGGATTTCTGGATTTCGGAGTAAACGTAATAGGATTGCTACCGGTAGCAGGAGGGGTGTTAACGGGAATTTATAATGAATTTAAGGTCAATTGTTCAGCCATGGAAAATTTTTCCAAGAAATTACCAAACATGGCCTGTCTCGTCGGGACGGCGTCTACCGCTAACACGGCCGATCCAAGCTGCAAATGTAACGGTGCATCACCGGCGGCGATACCGCAGATAGCCCGTATGTGTCATAAGTATCTTAAAAACGCCGGCGCCGGCGAACTGCAGGGGTGTTTGAGTTGCGCCGGCGGGGGCGGGATGTGGACGGGTCTTGGCTGTGTGCCGCTTCGGATGAGGGATCTTATTGTACAGTTTATCTTCGGCTTCGGCTTAAGCCTCGCCTTTCTGGTGGCTTTGGCCTGTATTGTCTATTCGGCCTTCCGGATGCAGACTTCACAGGGTAATCCGGAAGTGATCAAGAAGGCAAGAGAAAATTTGACCTCCTGCATAATGGGGCTACTGTTGATCATTTTCTCGGTATTTATTCTACGGTTTATCGGTATTACCGTACTGAAGATTCCCTTTTTACAGTGAGAATAGGTTTACTACGGATGAGCAGTAGTAGGATTGTGTTCTCCTCCTGCCGGCATTTTGATTAATCCGCCGGTGGCTCTGCTCATTAAGTCTCCAAGAGGTTTAATATAGTACCCCATCCCGGCGTACTTGGAAATCTCGCCCATCCCGGCACTCAATCCGGTGGTGGCGCCGCCGAAGAAGGTACCGACTCCACCCAAGTTATCAAGCGGGCCGGGCTTGGGCACAATCATTTGTTTGACCATTTTCATAAAGTCGGGTGTCAGATATAAAATCATCATCCCGATTAAAAATCCGAAACTTTTAGGGTCGATACCGACAAGAAAAGGAAACTCTAGTGCCGTCCCACTGGCGCTATTGTCGATGACGATTGCGCCAAGAAGAAAAACGCCAACGATAAGAGGAAAGCCGATGAGTTCGGCGATAAGGCCTTTGAGCCAGCCGGTAAAGGCCGACTGGCCGGGGATTGCTTCGCCAAGCAGCAAGATAGGCGAAACGATAATCATCATAAGAACGCGCACATATGAATTCAAAAGCAGAAAGAAAACTCTAAAAAAAATGAAGATCTGGGTCAGTAAAACTACCAGGCCAATCACAATAGGCATAAGAAATGTTGCCCCGACTAATAAAGATATAAGAATTAACCATCTTGCTGAACCACCATCCCATAAAGCTTTTAGTAAACGACCAATATCAACGTGAGCATCTGCGGACGCAACCAATGGTACTCCGCCAGAACCACCAACGACAAATCCTTTTATGGCGTCAGGAACAAATCCTAATAGTTTATTGCTTATATTGTAGACGAGCGGAAATATTACGAGTATTCCGATAAACGAACCAATATAACGGATAACTCCGCCAAAAGCAGGAATGATTTCCAGTATTGCATTACCAAGCATTATTGGGCCCAAGAGCATAATTTCATTTACCCGACCGACGCCGTAAAAGATGTTTTGGGGTCCGGCCGAGAGATACATCCGTTGGTAGTCGTTGACCGGAAAGTGGCCGATAGGGGCAAGGAAGGACACGATCAAAGCAATGCTCATGTACATAAGGTCAATGAGGAAGCCGGCGATCGGAAAGGAAAAAGTAATCGCAAGAAGAGCGATGACAATTTTCGGGAGCGCGCTTTCCACCGAAATAACCGTCTGGGGGTTAATCTTTGCCCGAAACATGATCATAAAGCCGATAGTGATAATGACAAGGACGATGACCATATAGGCAATGTCGCGAAGCGCCTTCCAGATGCCGGCAAACGGCAGCAGCGTACCGAAGCCGATGCCTTCGGCGGCGTAGGACTTTGGCACCAGACCGGTCTTTTGCATACTGTCGTAGGCCCACATGACTCCGGAGGCGGGCGGGTGACTATACGGAAGAACCATCGCTTGAGAAATATGGCCGTAAAGACTGTACGGATAGTTGCGGTCGGCGTCGCTTGGATTATTGGTGCAGGCTTCGCCAACGGCCAGGCAGTTTAAAAACCGAAATACCACAAGATTCATTTTACCCTGGGTCGTCTTGTTGGCGGCTTGGTCGTTCAGGATTCGGTAGATGGCGGCGCGATTCTGTTGCAGCGGGTCAACCGTCGGGCGGGCCGACCGATTATTTTTAAAAAAATGAAGAAAAAGGGTGACGATGACGAAATAAACGGCGATAATAAAAAATACCCGGCGCCACCAGACGAGGGCGGTTGCGAGAAATTTGCGCATACTTTCATTAAAGCAGAACTGCTTATCGGCGTCAATTGTAACTAAGGTCGAGTAGCTGAATTTGAGAGGCGGTGAGGCCAAACGAAGTCATCCAAGCCGCGACGTCGTTTTTGGCCCGGACCTGATCGCCGCCTTTTAGAGTGACGGCAAAGGCCCAGTGCCCGGCGGGACTGATTTTGTAGTAAGTTGCTATCGAGAACGAAGGCGCTGCAAACGGAGTGTGATTGGCCAAAAAGAGATCCGGCCGGGTAACCCGTTGATAGTCGTCGCGTTCCTTGAGGCCGCCGGTCGGAAATGTTTGCGGCAGGAAGTGGTCCTGTTTCTTAACCGCGGTTGGCATGATCGTTGGCGCTTCGGTTGGGGCCGGCGACGGAGACGGGGCCGTATTTCTGGAGATGAGCAATCTATAAATGATAACCAGAAATAAAACAACGACGATTAACCCGGCGACGATCAACAAATATTTATTTTTCATAGTCAATTTATTGATAACTTAACCAACCCAGCAAATGAATATTTTGGATAAAGTCCCGGGAAATTCTGACGTGGCCGGGCGCGTCGAAATTGGCTTCGGCAAACTCAAAATCGTTGGGACTGTAGACGGTGGTGATATACGCCATGTGACCATAGGTATCATAGTCCCAGACCGGTAAGTCGCCGGACTGCGGCGTACCGGCACTTTTTTCGACAAAATGGGTCCCGGTGGGGAAGCGTCCGGGCAGTCGGTAGTCGATAGCATTTCCATAAGTATCAAAAACACCGCCGGTTAAGATTTTAGCTCCTTTGACAAAACGAACGCACTGTAAATAATCGGAACAGCCGCTGCCGAAACAGTTAGTCGATGGCTTAAGCTCAAAAAGGACGTCGGCGGGCAAGGGTTGATTGTTAATGCGGATAGAGAGAAGGCAGTCTTCATCGCGTTGAGAGACGATGCCGTTTGGGCATTTACTATTTATTTCGTCAACGAGCGATAAAATCGCGGCGGCGGCCGGATTGCCCGGCGGCAACGGCGTAAGCGTCGAGGAAAAAGACGAGGGAAGACCAGAAAGGATCGGCGAAGGAACGGTTGAGGCAGGATAAGTGACACTACTTTGAGAGGAAGAAAAAGAAAAAAACAGCTGCAACAAATCGCGCATCAGTTCGACGCCCGCGGCAGAATCATCGGTCTGTGTACGCGCGTAGGCAGTTGAGGCGGGTTTAAGGAGTAGGCTTACTATAATAAAAACAACAACAATCAAGAGGTATGAGATACGGTTGTTTTTTTTAGGTCGATTAATCATAATAAAACTATGGCCGGCTTCTTTGATTTTATAAAAAAACCATCACCTAAATCAAGCACTCAATCACCGGCGCCTGCGGCCGCACCCGTCTCTTTATCAAAATCAACAACGGTTACCGCCGATCATGAAGAAGCACATAATACGATGTCGGTGCCGGCCACCGCGCCGCCGGCGACGTCCTTTACTGTTCCGGTTCCATCCGCCCGACACGATCGGGTAGATCCGTCAAAGCTTGCCGATCTTCGTGCCGCCCCAAACAATCTTACGGCGGCTCCCGCCGGCGACCATAAAAACGAGTATGTTGACAGCGAGCATATACTGCATGGTTTGCTTTCGGACAACGAAATCTACAGTTTTTTCGTTGAGTCGAAAATCCAGCCCCAGACAATCGAAGAAGAGCTGGGTAAGCTTTATAAACACGAGACCAGAGCGGCCGCGCCGCCGCTCTCACCGCGCGTTAAACGGATTGTCAATACGGCGCTGACGACGGCGAGAAAACTCGGTTTTGAGTTTATTTCGCCCGAGCATCTGCTTTTGGCATTATACGAGGAAGGCGAGGGAGCGGGGGCGAGAGTTCTGACAAAACTCGGCCTGAAAAAAGACGATCTCAACAAAAAAATAACCGGCAAAAAAGACGGCTTAGAGGAGGGAGCGGTCAAACAAAAAAAGAAAAATGTCCTCGAGGACTTTACCATCGACCTGACGGCCAAAGCCGCCCAAGGGACACTCGATCCGGTAGTCGAGCGGTCGGAAGTTATCGAACGGGTGATCCATATTCTTTCGCGCCGGACCAAAAACAACCCTTCACTGGTTGGTGAGGCGGGCGTTGGAAAAACAGCCATTGTCGAAGGATTGGCGGAAAAGATAGTCGCCAAGCAGGTGCCGGAACCGCTTCTAAACAAACGCATTTTAGAGCTTGATCTAATGAGCCTGTTGGCCGGGGCGTCACATCGGGGTGATTTTGAAGAGCGGATGAAGGATCTGATCGAAGAAGTAAAAAAATCCCAGGGCCAGATAATCTTGTTTATCGACGAGATCCACAATATTGTCGGCGCCGGTTCGTCGGGCGAGGGTTCGCTTGACGCTTCAAATTTTCTCAAGCCCGCCCTCGCCCGCGGAGAAATTCAGCTTATCGGCGCAACGACGCTGACCGAGTACCGGAAGTATATTGAAAAAGACCCGGCGCTCGAGCGCCGTTTTCAGCCGGTTTTGGTGCCCGAACCAACCGAGGAACAGGCCATCAAGATGTTGCAGGCCATTAAAGATAAGTACGAAGCCTTTCATCGTGTCAAAATTCCTGAAGAGGCGATTGAAGCCGCCGTTAAATTTTCCAAAAGATATGTCGGTGACCGTTTTTTACCCGATAAGGCGGTTGACCTCATTGATGAGGCGGCTTCGGCTGTCCGCCTGCCGTTAATTTCTTTACCGGAAGAAATTACCTCTCTTCAGACCCGGTTGGCCCAACTGAACCAAGAGCTTAAGGAAACAGAGAAAACAGCCGATCGGGTAAAAGCCAGGACCCTTCGCTCAAAAATTGCTGAAATCGACTCTTCGCTGAAAGAAAAAAAAGACGAATATGATAGGAAAAAAGCCCAGACAACGACGTCGGTCGGGGTCGAGATCATCAAAGACATTGTCGCCCGCTGGACGGGTATTCCGGTCGCTAAAGTTACCGGTTCGGAGATGGAGCGTTTGGCCAACTTGGAAAAAATACTGCACGAACGACTGATCGATCAGGAAGCCGCGGTGGGGGTGGTGGCCCAGGCGATCCGAAGGGGGCGGGCCGGACTCAAGTCGGCGACCCGGCCGATCGGAAGCTTTGTTTTTTTAGGTCCAACCGGCGTTGGCAAAACCGAGCTCGCCAAAGCGCTGGCAGAAATCCTGTTTGGACAGGAGGAGGCGATGATCCGCTTTGACATGGCCGAGTATATGGAAAAACACGAAGTCGCCAAACTGCTGGGGGCGCCTCCCGGATACGTCGGTTACGAAGAGGGAGGAAAGTTAACCGAAGCCGTCCGCCGCCGGCCCTACTCGGTGGTGCTGTTTGACGAAGTTGAAAAAGCAAATCCCGATATTTTTAACATTCTTCTTCAGATTTTGGACGACGGCCGGCTGACTGACAACAAAGGCCACGTCGTGTCGTTTAAAAATACGGTTGTTATCTGTACCTCAAATATCGGCACCGCCCTTATTCAAAACGAGTTGATAAAAAACGGCAAAACCGAGATCGAAGAACCGCCGATACTGTCAACTTATGTGTTTACACAAAGTAATCAGGAGTTTTTGACGATCGGCAGTAAAGGTTTTGTCCGCGAAGGTCAAGGCAGGTGGAAGGCGGTAACACTGTTTGACTACTTCGCCGGACAGACAATGTTAGGAGAAAACAGATCTGATTTTCCGATACACGGCTTTAATACGCACGCTGTCTCGCCGTCCGGCGTTGAGATGATAACAAAAAACAATACCATATTCAGCCGTTCCTCAACCGCGGCCAAGGAGTGGCGCCGGCAAACTCTTAGCGACTACTTTAAAGACGGCGTCGTCGTCAATGCCTTGTCTGATGGGCGTGATGAACAGTTGCCGGCGACAAAAATAAAAACACAGGCTTTTACTCCCAACGCCAATGAGATTATTACCGACAAAGATCGTTATTGGGTCCGGAAGGTTAATGCCAAGGAGTGGACGACCGGGCGGCTGAAGGATTATTTTGAGGGGCAGACGGTACAGAAGGCGCCGGCGTCGCAATGGGATATTCACGTCTTTGACCAAAAAGGAACGGAGTATATTATCGTTGGCGACCGCATTTCCATAAAAGAGTCGGCCTTAAAAGTGTGGCAGGAAAAAGCGGTCAAAGAGTACTTTGGCGCCGATTTCCCGCTGGAAAAGGAAATCGCCGAAAAGGCAAAGGTTGATACGGAGGTCGATCTAAAAAAATACGCGCTTATTAAAGATGAAGTGATGGGGGAGCTTCGTAAATTTTTCCGGCCGGAACTCATCAACCGTTTTGACGATATCATCATTTTTGAACCGTTAAAGTTCGTTCATATGATCCAGATAGTTAAGTTACAACTAAAGAGCGTCGGGAAGCTTCTTGAGGATCAGGGAATCGGCTTCACGGCTACCGCCGCCGCCGTCAAAGAAATTGTCCGGGCCGGTTTTGATCCGCTGTATGGGGCGCGGCCGCTACGCCGGGCGATCCAGATTCTTATTGAAAATCCCATCTCGACTCTTATTATTGAAAAAAAAGTCAGTCCGGCCGACCAAATAGTTGGTGATTTTGACGGTGAGAACTTCCGCTTTACCGTCGAAAAGACCGAGATGGTGAGCGCCGACAAAGTTGAGAAGACGCCGCTAACAATGTTTATGTGTCAATCATGCCGCCATGAATTTACAACACAGATTCTTGAGCACGCCACGCCACTGTGTCGGCAATGTGGTTCGGTAAAACTCATCCCAACCGGCAAGTAAGGTTATGGCCCTCAACTACACACCGTTACCGGCAGCAGACAGCAACAGAACTGATACAATGCTTTTATTGGTGGCGACGATTGGCGCCGCTCTTTTGGCCGTCCTGTTATTTTTTCTCATTCAAAAGAAGCTGGCCTCTTTTTAAATATGGACAATGCGCTGCTTTTACATGGCGGTCTATTTTTAGCCGAGATGGGGAGCATTTTCTGGCTTTCCCGGCAAACGGTCAACGAACTATTTTTTTTCCTTCGGACTTTTATTCATCAAGAACGCGTCGTTTTTTCCTTAGTATCTTTGTTATTTTTCCCTGGCACCATTCTTCATGAGATGGCTCATTTTATCACTGCTTTGGCCCTGATGCTGCGGGTCAGGGAAATTACCATTTTTCCGAAGTTTCACGCCAACTACATTAAACTCGGGAGCGTTGTCTATGAAAAGCAGGATTTTGTTCGAGGAGTGCTAGTCGGCATCGCGCCTATCTTTGCCGGCCTGTTCTTTTTCTGGTTTGTGGCCCGCTTTAACCTGTTTCCGTCCGATACCCTTTGGTTAAATATGCTAATCACTTATCTTATTTTTACGATTTCTTCGACCATGTTTTCCTCAAAACAGGACTTAGTGGATGTCGTCTTTATTCTGCCGTTATTTTTGCTTATTGGTGGGGTTGTCTATATATTTAACATTAATCTAAGTTTCATTACCCATAATGGGGTGGTGGTAGACGGTTTGACAAGTTTTTTAAAAGAAGTTAATATCTATTTGGGCTTTTCGCTCATTATGAATATTGGCCTGCTGGCGGTATTAAAAATGATGCGTCAGCTCATGAAAAAATGAAACCATATCTTGCTCAGGATCTGACCATTAACGGTCAGACCGTCACCGGTCCGCTGGTTGGCATCATGACTGTCGGTCAGTTGGTTAACCGGATCATAACTTTTCTTTTTCCGCTGGCCTCCCTGATTCTTCTGGTGGTTTTGTTATGGGGAGGGTACGACTATATGACATCACAAGGATCGCCCGACAAAATAAAAGCGGCCCAGGCGAAGATTACCTCGGGAATCATCGGTTTTATTCTCTTGACCGTTTCTTATCTCGCGGTTAAGGTGATTGCCTTTGTTTTTGGCTTAGGAAGCGGAATTTTATAAAGCAGTTTGAAAAAAGAGAGACAATCGATTATAATACATCAAACAATGAGTAAAAAATGCGATCTGATTACCAATTGAACAAGAAAGTATCCCCCAAAACAGTCGGGGGATTTTTTTAGCCTAATTATGTTTCACGCCGATAAGAAAAGACCGATTATCATCTCGGTCGGAGGCAGTCTGATTATTCCAAATGGCGGGATTGACGCTGATTTTTTAGCCAAGCTGAATGCCTTCATCAGGAAAGAAGTGGCCGAAGGCAGGCGGTTTATTTTAAGCGCGGGCGGCGGCCGTACGGCCCGTCACTATCGTGACGCCGGTAAAGCGGTAGTCGGGAACATGAGTGATGAAGACCTTGACTGGATCGGCGTCCACGCGACGCGTCTCAACGGACATCTCCTAAGAACTATTTTCCAGGATATCGCCCATCCGCGCATTATCGAAAACTATGAAAAAAAACTCGTTAATTGGAAGGAGCCAATTGTCATTGGCGCCGGCTGGAAGCCGGGTTGGTCAACCGATTACTGCGCGGTACTTCTGGCCAAGGAGTATAATTCCAATATAATTATTAATCTTTCCAATATCGACGGGGTCTATGATAAAGACCCGCGCCAGTATAAAGACGCAAAGATCATAAAGAAAATGACTTGGGAAGAGATGGAAAAACTCGTTCCCACGGCCTGGAAACCAGGGACAAACTCCCCCTTTGATCCGGTAGCCACCCAACTGGCAAAAAAATTTAATTTGACGGTTATTGTCGCCAACGGAAAAGATTTTCAGAATATAGAAAAGATCATTGCCGGTGATACATTTAAAGGCACGGTTATCTCTCCCCCGTCAGACAGCCCTTAGCATTGGTATGGTGTTAAAAAAAATAGTTATTGCCAACTTCCGCAACTTTTCCCATGCCGTTTTTCCTTTTGGTGAGTCGTTAACGGTGATTATTGGGCTAAACGCTAAGGGAAAAACAAATCTTTTGGAGTCAATTTATTTTATTTGTCATGGGAGCGGGTTTCGGGAAAGTAAAGAAGAAGAGCTGGTCACTATTGGTGAAAAAATGCTCCGTGTCCAGGCGCGTTTCCGGAAAGCCGATCATCACGTTGATTTTCAAATCGTTGTCAAAAAAAACGACCACGGCTTTACTAAAGTATTCACTATTAATAAAACGCCTAAAAAATACTTTTCCTATAGTCGCGAAACCACCCGCGCCGTGTTATTCAGCCCGGAACAAATTACGCTGATGATCGGCCCGCCGGAAAGCAGACGGGAGTATTTCAATAAGTTGATCTCGTTTTATGACCCCGAATACAAAAAACGGCTCATCAACTATGAGAGTGCCCTGCGGAAACGCAATAAGCTCTTTGAACAGATTGTTGACCCCGAAAAGCTACAGGAAGAGCTGGTTTTTTGGAATGAGTATCTGGAAGAGCAAGCCACTTATATTACTTTGAAGAGAAAAGAGTATGCCGATTTTTTAAATGCGCACCCGACCGTGGACGAAAAAAGCTTTAAGATTGAGTATCTTGCGGACGAATTTACTAAAACACGACTGAAAGAATCGTTTGAAAATGAAAGAAGATATCGGCGGACTCTGATCGGTCCGCAAAAAGATGATTTTTGTATCTATGCTAAGGAGGTAAAATCGTTGAAGAACCTTCATCATTTCGGCTCGCGAAGCGAACAACGCCTGACAATCTTTTGGCTCAAACTTAACGAAATAAATTACTATCGACTTATTTTTTCCCAAAAGCCAATCCTTCTTCTGGACGATATTTTTTCCGAACTCGATCACCACAATAAAACTCTGGTTTTGAAACTTATCGGCGGCTATCAGACAGTCATGACGACGACCGAAACCGAAGTGTTGGAGATGATTGACAATCCATATTCGATAATCAGACTGTGACAATGATTTTAAACACCCCCTGGGGCGAAGTAGATTGTCAAGAAAAGCTACCGATAATTTACGTTTTTTCTTCTTTTTTTGATAAAATTGAGTACTCAAGGAGGCGTGCCGGAGTGGTTGAACGGGCTAGTCTCGAAAACTAGTATCCCGATTTATCGGGATCAGGGGTTCGAATCCCTTCGCCTCCGCCAATAGAAACTTCACGATTTGAAAGGGTTGCTCCGCGCGGCCGCGAGGCGGCCGCGCTCCGCAAAATCCCTCGCCGCTTCGCGGCGAACTGGCTGGCTGGGCAAAAATCAAAGACGGCGGATTTGTTACGAACCCGAGGGTTCGTTCCGATTTTTTGAACAAATGTCTTGATTTCGTGGAAATTGTCTGACTTGCTCAAAAAATCGGCCTGTTTCGTATCTAAAATCCATTCCCGCAGGGGTTCGACCCAATTTTTTCTCCCGATTTCAAAATCTTTCTTCTTTTGCTCCAAAACGGCAGAAGCGAGTAGAATTTCATCTTTCTTTTTGAGATAAGTTTGTTTGGGTATATCGCCGTCTAAATAGGTGGAAACCAACTTTTCCATTTTCGCTTCTGCCGTTTTGATATTTTCGGAAAGATTTTGAACCTCGCTTTGCGACGCTCCAATTTCCTCGCGTTCCCAGCTTTTTACTTTGTCCAACATCCAATCGGTGAGATTTTCGCAAAGCGAGATTGTTTGAAGCCGTGCCTTGATTTGCCGCGCCAACTCTGGCTCTTGGATATATGGTTGCGAACAGCGGCCGCGCTTTTTAGAACAGCGATAATAGCGATATTTTGTTCCCCAGCGATTGACCACCCATTGCGCGCTAATCATTGAGCCGCACTCTCCGCAAGTCATTAGTCCGGTAAATGGAAAATCATGGCGTTGTTTTGATTTTCGCGGTTTTGCTTTACGGCGCAATATTTCTTGCACGGCTTCAAAAAGCGCTGCGGAAAGAATTGGCTCAAAGCTTCCATCAAACCATTCACTTTTATGTTTGACGAAACCAATATATGCGCGATGAGTAAGTAGCCATCTTTCAGAATTTGTGAAATATGTCGAAGAATTAGAGCCGGAAAATAAGAGTGGAGGAAAATTTGAGTCGCCGTGGGAAGAAGTTTTGTACGACGCCCTCGCGCGAGAAGGCATCAGAACCGTTTCGCAATATCCGCTTTGCCAATATCGCCTCGATCTCGCCGTCCTTGATTCGGAAATCCCGATTGACATTGAGATTGACGGCGAGATGTGGCATCGCGACATTGACGGAGGCCG
>JACQCK010000024.1 GCA_016201695.1 Candidatus Roizmanbacteria bacterium | reverse complement strand
GCAATGTGCAGCTTCGGAATTCCTTGCTCGTAGAGTTCCCAAGCCATGGTAATGAGTGTTTGATTGGTCATGTCCATAACTATATATGGACTGTCGGATATTTACGAGGAGAATGCGTGTGAGTTCTTTGATAAAGAAGATAGATCCGCTAGACAATTATAAAGTTATAAAGTATAAAAGATATTGCCGTCGGTACGGCCGTGACTTGAATTGTTTCTTCAGGCGTCTTACAATGAGATATACGTTATGAAAAAGAAACTCATATTTTTATTGGTTTTAGTCGTTGTCTTTTTGGGATTTGTTTTAGTACGCTATTTTCTTTTTAACAGTCAAAGCGCCGTTGGCGAATTGAGAGTATTATCTACGCCAAAAGCCAGTGTTTTTATTAATAATGCGGCGAACGGCACAACTCCTTTTGACAATAAATTAAAAGCCGGCGAATACATCCTGAAACTTATTCCGGATCAAACGGCCACCGAAACCGCATCGTGGCAGAAAAAAGTGTCAATTTTTGCCAACGCGCTAACTTATGTCAACACCGAACTTGGTCATTCCGATGTCACTACCGCCGGAGAAATTTTTACCATCTCACCGATGCAGGCATCGTCAAAAATAGCCGGCGCAGGTGAGCTAAATGTTGAGTCCGATCCGAACGGATCGATCGTCTATCTTGATAATGACGAGAAGGGAACGACGACGCTCATCTTACCAGACATTCCCAAGGGCGACCACGAGCTGTCAATCTATATGCCGAAATTCCTAAGAAGAACCCAAAAAATTAACATTGAAGAACGTCATCGGGTAAACGCCTATTTTAAGCTCGCCATTGACGAGACGCAAAAGCCGGTAAGTCCGGTGTCGACTGATTCGGCAAAAAAAACCCAAACGGGCGCAACCGCAACGCGGACAAAAATTTTGATTAAAGATACTCCCTACGGATGGCTTCGTGTCCGGGAAGATCATGATATCAACGCTACCGAATCAGGCCGGGTAAATACCGGTGATACGTTTGACCTGATTGAAGAGCAGGACGGTTGGTATAAGATTCAGTTTGATGACAGCAAAAAAGGCTGGGTCTACTCACAGTATGCAGAGAAGAAAGAACCGTGATACTCCACTCTATTTATCTTTCCAGATGAATTTATTGTAGAGAACGTAAGAGTAGGGAATAATAATAAAAGCGATAATAAGTACTTTATAGATAATCCACGAGCTTATTCCCAGTCCAAATAAATGGATTGTTTTGTCTCCAAAAAAATGCAATGTAAGAACAATTCCGACTCCTTGAATGATAATGGCGCCTGATGAAACCAGGTTGAAAAATAGTAATTTTTTGAGGTAGATAAACACTCCGCCCTGGACCTGTTTATGACGGAAGCTCCAAAAATTATTGAGGAAAAAATTGGAAATAATGGCCAGTTCGGCGCTTACTGAATTGGCTAAAGCCTTGGGAAGTCGCAGCGATTTAATAAAAAAATAAGCAAAGCCAAAATCAACGGCAAAACCGGATAAGCCAACCAGGACGTATTTTATAAAAGTTGAATTGCTAAAAATGTAAGCGAAAATATGGAGCATGAATTGGGGAGAGTTAATTTTCGATACTCCGGATAAGCGTTCCTTAAACTTAATCGGGTGTTCCTCAATGCGCGCCTGGTGTTTTATGGCCCAATCAAGAAGAGCGACTTGAAAAACATAACCGGAGTAATTTTTTATGTGTGCTAAAGCGGAAGTGACGATCCATGATTTTATTGCCCGATAACCGCCGGTCCAGTCGGTGATTTTTGGCTTCATGAATCCGAGCCGGATAATAATGTTACCGACTACAGAGTAAATCTTGCGGTGTAAGCCCCAGTCGGCCGGAATCGATCCGCCGGCAATATATCTAGATCCGACAACAAAATCAGCTCCTTTTTCAATCCGGTGGATAAATGGTGACAGGTCCTGGGGATCGTGCGAAAGGTCAGCGTCCATTTCGAAGATGACGAAAGGATGGATGGTGGAAAGAGCATATTGAAATCCGTTGACATATGCTTTGCCCAGTCCTTCTTTTTTTGTTTCCAGTAAGTGTATATTCTTATATTTTTTTTGCGCCTTTTTTACCACTGCGATCGTTCCGTCAGTCGACAGGCTGTCGACGACAACGATACTAAACTCCCAGTTAGTAAGTTTTTTAGTCACGGCGAAAATCCGTTCGATTAACGTGCCGATGTTACCGGCTTCGTTGACGGTTGGAATAACGACGGTCGCTTTTCTCATAAATAGGCGGTTTTAAAATAGGCAATGGTTTTCCTAAGTCCGTCGGGTAGTGAAACTTTCGGCGACCATTGTAACAGTTGTTTTGCTTTAGAAATATCGGGCTTTCTCCTTTTTGGATCGTCTTGACCAATCGGGTGATAAGATATGACTGAAGTTGAAGGAGTAAGGGTAAGTATCATCTTGGCGAGGTCGATAATGGTCAGCTCGTTTGGATTCCCGAGATTAATGACTTCCCCCTTTAGGTTTTTGGCCGTTGCCAGTCTAAAAAGTGCTTCGGTCAAATCAGTAACAAAACAGAACGAACGTGTTTGCGTACCGTTTCCGTAAATAGTGAGCGGCTGATTAGTCAGAGCCTGCATAATAAAATTAGAGACTGCACGGCCGTCGTCCTTTTCCATACGGGGTCCATAAGTATTAAAAAAGCGGGCGATCCGTACATCACTGCGGTATTTTCTAAAATAGGTCAGTGTGGCCGATTCGGCAAATCGTTTGGCCTCATCATAGCAGGACCGGATGCCGTTGGGATTGACGTTGCCGAAATACGTTTCCGGCTGCGGATGAACAAGCGGGTCGCCGTAAACTTCGGAGGTGGAGGCAAGTACAAATACTCCCCGTCTTTGTTTTTCGAAAAAAGATAGCAGGCGAAGAGTCCCTTCAGAATTCACGCGAAGCGTTTCGAGCGGATATTTTTTGAACTGTACCGGGGAAGCGGGTGAAGCCAGATGATAAATAACATCAAAAGACGGAAGGTTATCGAGCGGTGTTTCGCAGATGTCGCCGTCGACAAAGCGAAAATGCTTATTTTTCCGGTACTCGTCGATATTTTTTTGCGTACCGGTTAACAAATTATCAATACAGTAGACAGTGTCATTTTGAGTAAGGTGAACGCGAACAAGATTAGAGCCGATAAACCCGGCGCCGCCGGTTATGAGAATGTTCATGCTCGTTTGCCTGCCGGTTGACGGCCGGTTGAGAAATAGGAAAAACCAAGCCCGGCCAAAATATTAGGCTCATAGATATTGCGGCCATCAAAGATGAGCGGAGTTTTCATAAGTTTTTTTACTTTTTTTAAATCAATCTGTTTGAATTCATTCCATTCGGTGAAAATGCATAGCCCGTCGCGTCCCTTAACCGCCTCGTAGGGGGTGGAACAAAAAACAATTTTATCGCCAAGCCGTTTCTTGACGTTGTTGGTTGCTTCCGGGTCAAAGGCGGCAATTTGATAGCCCTGCTGAAGGAGTTTACCGAT
>JACQCK010000029.1 GCA_016201695.1 Candidatus Roizmanbacteria bacterium | reverse complement strand
TAATCCATCTGTTTGTCTTTTTATCCGTGGTCCTTTCTTTGCGTTCTCGTAGGAGGAGAGAAATGGGATAAGTCCTTGATTTTGTATGCTCTGTATCCATAGATGGATTGTTTCCCGATGTCTTACTAATTTTTGAGCAATGTGCAGCTTCGGAATTCCTTGCTCGTAGAGTTCCCAAGCCATGGTAATGAGTGTTTGATTGGTCATGTCCATAACTATATATGGACTGTCGGATATTTACGAGGAGAATGCGGTTTGCCGCAATTAGAGATTGAGTTAAATTATCAACGCTTTATGAACCAATTATGCTATTTATGTCTGCTTCGCAGATATTCCAATAATCCCTCCTGAAGATTCCGGAAACCATTCCATACAACTATATTGTATCCCGGTAAAAATTCCGATGGATCTTCGGCTCGAAAAGTAAGCGATCTAGCTCGAGGTGAAACCGCTTCGCTCATATGACGGTCTGTTCCTCCCCGGGCGACGGAAAATTTGTCTCCCCATATTTCGATAAGGTCTGGATCGCTTGTAATATCTGACGGTAAATTTAACCGTCGTAATATCGCATCATTTTGTAAAATATACTGTACGGCCGTCGTTTTCGAGACTCCGCTAATGGCAAAATCTAGGCCGAAGACACCGGCCGTTCTGGCTGTAATCGGAATGTTATTTTCATGCAGTGTTTTGTTTGAATACTCAAGAACTGGTATTCTCAAATCGGTAATTTCCTTATCCAGAGACAATTTTTCTTTGACTCTCTGTTTTTGCTGCTCATTCAAATCATAGCCGTTGACAAACTCAAAAGTTATCTGCGCCCCTCTGTCCTCATGCATGACGGCGAACGGATCGCTTTTTGCTTTCTGCTGAAAATCCTTGACCGGCATCGTCGGATAGATTTTCAGCTTAAACTTTTCAATAACTTTCTGCATTATTTCCCGCCATTTTGTCTTTTCCCGACTGTTAATGGTTTTTTTATAAAGACTGTAATAAGTTTTATTGGCGAGCTCTCCGCCGGTGGCAAAACTCAACACTTCTGCTCCGCTGCAGTGGCCGATCAATATTTTGTGTCTTAATTTTTTTGGGATGGGATCGATCACCCGCCACAGAACGCTTTTCAGACCTTGACCGGTTATCAAAAACAGAACGATTCCCTCGTCGAGCACTTTCGAAAGTTCCCTGACCATTTCCGGTTCGGCTCTGACATAAAGATCGGCTACCGTCTCATCGACGTCCGAAAGAATTAATTTAACCCGCGGATTCCATCGTAAAGTACTTGTAAACATACAAATATAATATTACAGCTCCCTTAACCACCTGACGATTTCCTGCCGGCGGGATTCGGCCCGCCGTTTAGCGTCTTCCGTACTCGATTCATAGTCAGGTCTCCATAATTCAGTTCCTCGACTGATAATTCGCTCACGCGCCTGTTCAAACGCCTGGCGCATAACCGGGGAGGAATTAATAACCTGTTGATAGACGGCTCGCTCAGATTCTTCATTAATTCGCCCAAAAACGATAAAAGATTGTAAGAACTCTTCGCCGGACTTATTTAATGGAACTCTAATTATTTGTTCGTGAGGTAAAGACAAAATAACGTCTACCGTTTCTTTTGGCAACGGTAGTCTCGACCGAATCGCCTTCTCCAACAACTGCTCCTCGTTGACAGAATCTGCCCCAATTACGTCGGCAAACTTTTTTACATACCGAATCTCCGAGAAAATTCTTTCCATCGAAGTTATCGCCGCAGAAGCTATATGTTTAACTCCGAATTCCTCGATTAAAAGCGCCGGGACGGTTAATTTCTTTCTTCTTAAAAGTTCGACAACCTGCGGCCGTTCTTTATAGTAAGTTCCAAAAAAAGTATTGTCTCCCGTCCACGCCGAGTAGAGAGCGGCTACTCCTCCCGAGTCAATTTTGTCCAATGGAGTCAGATCAACAAAACCATCTTTTAGCTCGGCAAAACTTCTCGCCGACATAGACGCATACAAAAATTCCTGCGGGTCAACATCTTTGCCTTTGGCAATCTCTATGCAGACTGTTATCAAATCACGCACGTCTCGTGCTGTCTTCAGAATCTCCTCGTCATCGCTATAAGTCAATATATCTGCGCCTATGTCGCCGGGGCCGCCCCGATCAATAATATAAGCCGCCACCTCATCTTTAAAATGACTAAAGGCCGTTGTTAGCGTCGGGGATGACTCGGCCGTTTTTCTTAGAAAATCGCCCCTTCTTTCCAAAAAATTCCAGAGGAAATGATGAAACTCGTGGCGCACAAAGCCGTCGCCTTTCATCTGGGTGCCATCTTCGGCAAAGCTCTTTTCTAGTGACATTCTTTTGACAATGAGAAAACTCGGTAGACTCCGGTTATCACCCCCGAAATGTACCGCTCCAGCTTCGACCAGAACAAGTCCATGCTCTTTAAGGAATTCGAAAAAGTCTTGTTCCGTCTGAACAACGGCTACGCCCGGAGCCGGCTCGCTAAATGCAGCTTGACTACACCGCGCAAGAATCTGCTCTTTTTCTTCAGCGCTTCTTCCCTCGGAAGTCATTACCATTTCCAATAGATACCTGACCTCGTTTCCTCGGTGTCGCTCCAGCAACGTGTGGTTTTCTTCGAGTTCCTCTTGAAACTTATGCAGCCCTTCTCGATAAAGTTTTTGCATTGGGTCGGGCAGACCGGCTACGAGTTTATCTATCTCTATTTGCCGTTCTTCCGGGGTTTGGGCCGTAAGGTAAGTATCTATTAGCGAGTTGTAAAACCGGCCCGTTGCCGAAGCCATTCTTCTTTTTGGTTCTAGGGATAAACCCGTCGTTGTAAACTCTGTGAGACTTTTTGTTCCCGGTTCTCTAAACTTATCCATCGGCAAAAAAATATTTATAAAGTAATTTTACTGGCGCATTTGTTGGGTTGCACCTCTTATTATATCGATCACCGGCGCGATCATTTTCCAAATTGCCGGTTTAACTGCCGAAAAAATATCTGCCGATTTTCTATCTAGCAATGGGGTTTGACTTAACGATTGACTGGAAACTAAACGGTTAAATTTCGCCAACGTTTGACCGGCGGTGGCGTCGATAAAAACTTCCCAATCGCCCGGGGGTTCGCGCGAGCGGATCTTGACTTTCCATGCTAAAATATAACGCCGGTATTTACCCGACATTCCCTGGGGATAAATTATCAGTTCGGTCGCTACCGGCCCTCTCAATTCTTCCTTTAGGAGAACCGACGTTCGCGCGTTAGCTGAAGCGTCGTCTGCACTAATCTTAGCAACAATGCTTGGGAGGGAAATTGAACCGTCATATCCGTTCGTCACTTGAGGAGCGCGGGCACCATTTTTGCTGACGCTTACCGACACATAATTACCGTAAACGGTAATCCCTTGGTAGAGCTGTTGGAATCTCACGTGATCGGCGCCTAAACTCGAAACAGTTTCCAGAAATTTGAGAGTTGACAAATCTGTTTGCAGTGAGTACTTGCTGGCGTTATCCCGAAGAAATTGTTTCGCAATTTCGACAACTTTTAAGGCCGGGTCTTGCGAATAAGCCGGTTGATAAAACACTGACGAGATAATAATATAACCGACGAGTAAACCAATTATTAGTTGTTTCCAAGAATTCATAATCAAGAAAAAGTATGTCAAGATTTGCTTACAAATATTAGTATACGCGTTTATCAAGTATTAATAATATAAAACAGGATTATATTTATTCATGACCTAGAAACGGCTAATTTTCCCGCTGGCTCTTCAATTTGAAAGTGGTAATTACGGTCTATTATGTCGAGATAAGAAACGTTTTGGCTTTATTTTAGGTGTAATTGCTAATTTGTCTTTTTTGTCTTTTGGTTTATTGACTAAAAGCGCCCCAACTGTGTTTACTAATCTAATTTTGGTGGTATTAAATATTAGAGCTTATCTAAATTGGAAGGATAGATAGAGGTAGAGAAAGTCAACGTCGGTAACAGTTCGATCTTGTCGACTGTACGAGACGATGTTTACAACTTTTATTTAAAAGGTCTTCCGTATTTAATTAAATTTTCTTTTTTCTCCCTTCTCCACTTTTTTATTTGGGTTTCTCTTCTTCTTGCTTCTAATAAAGTTGAGAATTCTTCTTTATAAACGAGCTCAAACGCTTTGTTTTTTTTAGTAAATTCTGCGCCGTCACCTGATCTGTATCTCTGAATTCTTTCTTTAAGATTATTTGTTACTCCAATATAAAGATGATTTCTAGCGCTTCGTAAAATGTAAAGTGTAAACATTTTAAGGGGCTTGCTCCTCGGTAACTCGGAGCCCTTCGACTCGTAACCTAAAACTAAGAAGTCGTCAGACCCTGAGCGAACGTAATAATGAGTTTCGGTAAACTCAACTCTTATCGACAAGCCTGAATAAAGCGGTCGAAGACTTCGAGCTTGTCGAGAAGTCGGGGTGGCGAGACTTGAACTCGCGACCTTACGCTCCCAAAGCGTACGTTCTAGCCATCTGAACTACACCCCGTATCAACTTATTTTATCACATTATTATGGCCTAAAACGCCGCTTTTTAGTACACTGTACTTATGCGGATCACCGGAAAATCACTTTCATTCCTTTCTCTTCTTTTGGCTATGCTTTTTGTCGTTTTCCGCGCGGCGTTTACTCCGCAAAAACCGGCTTTACCTGTTGCGCTTAGTCCGTCCGTCTCTCCCGCAACTATTTTGTCAAGGCAGGCAAAAGTGACCCGGGTCGTCGACGGCGATACGATTGAGATTGCCACCGGGCAAAAAGTCCGGTATATCGGCATTGATACCCCCGAACTTCATCACCCGAAAAAACCGGTTCAGTGCTTTGGTAAGGAAGCCAGGGAAAAAAATAAGGAACTCGTTGAAGGTAAGGTCGTTCGTCTGGAAAAAGATGTCTCCGAAACCGATCAATACGGCCGGCTTTTACGGTATGTTTATCTTGATACGGCGACTTCTGAAGCCATGTTCGTCAATGCCTATCTTGTCAAACAGGGTTATGCCCGCGCCTCAACCTTTCCGCCCGATGTGAAGTATGCCGATCTCTTTTTAAAACTTCAGACGGACGCACTTAACAATCAACTTGGACTCTGGTCAAGCTGTCAGTAATACAATCGTTATTTCGTTGTATGCCCGCCGAACATATTACGTAATGTCGATAGAATTTTTCCCGTATAAGAGGGATTTTTTTCTGATTGCTGCCTGAATTTCAAAGCGACGTCAATGACTTGGGTTTTTAGGCCCATTTTTTTGGCCGTTTTTACCGTCCACTCTCCTTCCCCGGTATGACGAACCGTACTTGAGATCTGTTCTAGCTCGACACCATATCGAGCTAGTCCATCAGCCAACCAACCGATAAGACGCGACTCGACGACGCTGCCATGATTATAAACTTCGGCCGCCTGTTGGAGGTCTAATTTATACGCGCTTTCTTTAAGTACGGTAAAGCCTTCGGCAATGGCCTGCATCATGCCATACTCAATTCCATTATGAATCATCTTGACAAAGTGTCCGGCGCCGGCGCCGGCAAAAAAAGCAACCCCTTGTACGACCGCCATATCGGTATAAAGAGGCAGGAGATATTCAAATAATTTTTTGTCGCCGCCGACCATAAGACAAGCGCCACTTTGTGCTCCGCCCGGCCCGCCGGAAAAACCGACGTCGGCAAAATCAATTCCGGATTTTTGTAACTTTTGGCTTCTTACAACCGCGTCCTGATAGAACGAATTGCCGGCGTCAACAATTATGTCGCCTTTGTCAAGTAAAGAAATCAGTCCGCCTTTGCTAAAAATTACTTCGTCGACTGTCTTACCCGCCGGCAACATGAGCCAAACTATCCGTGGTCGAGCAATGGCCCGACGTATTTCTTTTAAATCATAAATTCCGATCATTCCTTGCCTTTCCAAAAGCTTCGTGTCCTCGCTGGACCGATTATAACCGGCGACTTTCCAATTCTTATTAAGCAGATTGCGCACCAAGTTACCACCCATCTTCCCAAGACCGATAACAACCAATTCTTTTTTCAATGGTCGGATTGGTACCGATGCCTCAATCTGACGAGTGGCATCTTTCCGGATGACGGCCGTATCCGGCTGGTAATGAACCAGGGGTACCTTACTTTCCCGCCAGGCGCGAAGAATCGGATCAACGTACGCCCACATTTCTTTGACCTCGGCCGTACTCACAAAGAGAAGCTGATTACCTTCAATACAATCC
>JACQCK010000018.1 GCA_016201695.1 Candidatus Roizmanbacteria bacterium | reverse complement strand
CGGTCGAGTAGTCGATCGGGTACCAGCTGTTTTTGGGCCGCAAGTACCCGGGATTTTCACCCTGAAGATCAATTCCGCTCGCCTCGCCAAAGCCGAATTTTTTCAGATACTCATACAACAGAGTGTTGGTAAGTTTTTGGCTGATATAGACCATGCCGACATTCGAGGATTTTTCCAGGATGCGCGTCACCGAGATTTCGCCTTCGTATTGGTTATTCCAGGTACGAATGGAATAGTCACCGACTTCGACCGGGCCGTCTTCGCGAAAGGTGTCGGTCGGCTTTATTTTTTTTTCGTTAAGGGCGGCGGCGAGAACGAACGGTTTAAATGTTGATCCCGGCTCGTAGAGATCGGTTATCGCCGGATTTTTGAAAAAAGACTCGTTAAAGGTGTAATATTTATCGACGTCAAAATCGGGCAGACAACTTAACGCCAGAATCTGCATCGACGTCGGATCGGCCACAATGACGCAGCCTTCCTTTGCTTTATAACTTTCAAGGCCTGATTTTAAATGTGATTTGACGATATCCTGTACCGATTTATCGATCGTCAGGTACAGGGCGCGGCCGTTATCGGCGGCTACTTTTTCCTGGGTGCCAATGAGAATCGGCCGGCCCAAAAAATCCCGCTCACTTTTTAAGACGCCGGGCAGACCGGAAAGATCCTTGTCGTAAAAACCCTCGATGCCAAAATATCCCATATCTTCGCCTTTTTCATCTTTGCCGACGAACCCAAGAAGATGGGCGGCCAATGATGCTTCCGGGTAATAACGGCGGCTCTGCTCCTCAAATCCAAGACCGGCTAAATTATAGGAAGAGAGCAGTTTTTTCTCGGGTTGAGTAATGCCGTTTTTAACGGCCACCCAGTCTTTTGTCGCGTCAATCTTGGCCTCAAGCGTGGCTTCTTCGAGGTGCAGTACGTCGTCTATGCGTTTGACAAAGTTATACTTATCGACAATCAGTTTCGGCTCGAAAAAAAGAAGATAGCTGGTTTTATTAACCGCCAGCGTCAGGCCATTCCGGTCATATATTTTTCCGCGCTCGGGCTGAATTTTTTTGGTTTGCAGATAAAGATTATCCGCATTCACGGTCGGGCTAAGAACCTGTAGATAAAAAAGTTTGGCGATAACCGCGACAAAAAAAAGTAGAAAAAAGCCATAAAGTAAACGAATCTTAAGCATAAATTACGGTTTTAAAGCAACATTCGGTTCTTTTATATACAAGGCTTGTGACTCCTTGGTAAATTGAAGCTGTGGAGCCAATGAAGAAGCGTACTGTAGGGAGTCGATTTCAAACGACCGGGCCTCCAGTTCCTTATTTTCCAGTTCCAGTTTTTTAATCTCTTTTTCCGCTTTGTTAAGCGAAGCACCAATTTTAATGCTGGAAACGAAGATGTAGATATTGAAAAAAACGAGAAATAACAGGCAAATGGCGATTATATTTTTAATATTATTTTTCATACATTGATAAGGCGCAATTTGGCCGAGCGCGTAAATCTTTTATCTTTTTTCGGAAATACTAACCGCGAATTTTTTTTCAGACCATGCTGTTCTATCCAGCGCTTGACGATTCGGTCTTCGACCGAGTGAAAAGTAATGACGGCGATCTTTCCCGGCGTTCTGACGATAGATAAAGCGCCATCTAAGCCTTTTTGTAGCGCTTCAATCTCCCGGTTGACGGCCATTCGCAGCGCCTGAAATACTCGGGCAAGAGTATCGTTGGAAATAGGTGTGGCCGACGACTTGTTCAGACAGTCAGTCAGATCGCTAACCGTCGCAATTTTTTTTACAGTGCGTTGTCTCACGACCGCTTCGGCAATTTGATACGAAGCCGGTTCTTCGGCGTTGCGGGCGAAAACATAATAGAGCTCTTGGACGCTGCCGCGATTGATAAGATCAGCCGCTGTTTCGACCTCGTTCGTGTCCAACCGCATATCCAGGGGGTCGGCGAGTTCTTTGTAGGAAAATCCTCGGCCACTGGTTGTCAGCTGTTTCATTGACAGCCCAAGGTCAAACAGCACGCCGTCGGCCGGCTTAAAATCGTATTGCGCTGCCAATGCAGCAATATCGCCGAAACTGCCGCCGGCCAAAATCAGCCGCGACTCGCCGGCAAACTCTTTTTTTAACCGGTCGATTTGAGCTTGATCCCGATCGATCCCCAGAACTTCGGCGCCGGCTTCGACGATTGCCCGGATATGACCGCCTTCACCGGCGGTGGCGTCGATGTAACGCCGGCCCTTTCGTACGTCCAGGCCCGTGACCACTTCATGTAAAAGTACGGGTGTATGCATGCTTACGTTTTAATCTCTTTGGTATAGCGTTCCCATTTTTCCGAGTTCCAAATCTCAAAATGGTCGCCGACACCGACGATAAAAGCTTTCTCGTTAAAATTGGCGTACTGAATAAGAGTCCGGGGAATAACAAACCGGCCCTGATCGTCAATCTCAAGATAGACGGCCGATGAGAAAAGAAAACGGCGTTTCTCCAGATTTTCTTTTTCCAAAAGCGACACCGCCAAGAGGGCGGTGGCCCGTTTTTCCCAGTCTTCCTTATCGTATCCTGCCAAACAGAGATCAAAACCCTTTGTTAGTACAAAAATATTTCCTTTTAAAAGTTCGCGGAGTTTTTTGGGTAAGACGACTCGTCCCGGAGCAGTGAACGAAACCAGATATTCACCAAAAAACACCATATATAACCATTTTGCGCCATAGAAAACCATTTGTCAAGAGCATTTGCCCGCTTTTTTCGTGAAGTGTTTGAGTATAATAATTTCAGTGAATAAACTCATTCATAAAACCCGGGAGCTTCTTTTTGCCAAGCAGTCAAGTATTTTTTCCTCGGCGGTCATTATCGCAATTATGATTGTTGTATCGCGCCTTTTCGGCTTTTTACGCTATCGTATACTGGCCGGGTATTTTTCCAAGGAAGAGCTCGATATTTATTTTGCCTCTTTCCGAATTCCTGACCTCATCTTTGAAATAATTATTACCGGTGCCCTGATATCTTCATTTATCCCGATTTATATTAAGTACCAGAAAGATAAAAAAGAGTTGAGTGAAAATATTTCCTCAATTGTCAATGTTTTGAGTCTAGCGATGCTTATTTTCATCTTCGTACTCTACCTCGGAATGGAGGCGATAATTAAGGTCATAACGCCGGGTTTCTCCGCTGACAGCATTGCCAAAATAATTATTTTCTCCCGACTGCTTTTGGTTGGCCAACTGCCGTTTCTTATTATCGGCAACTTTCTGACCGGTATCGGCCAGGCGAATAAATTGTTTTTTTTGCCGGCCCTGGCTCCGATTGTCTATAACATCGCCATTATCCTTTTTACGGTCGGTTTTGCCACAAACTTAGGGTTGTTGGCGCCCATATTCGGCGTTATTTTCGGCGCCATTTTGTTCCTTTTTTTACAGTTACCGATTTTTTTAAAAGCAGATTTTAAATATGAACTAATTCTGAAAAAAACGAAAGGACTGGTTGAATTTATCAGAATTATGGTGCCGCGGGCGGTGACAATCATTGTCGCTCAAATTGACGCGACGATTGATTTGTCGCTGACGAGTATGGTTGGCGCCGGTTCGTACACGGTTTTTTACCTGGCCCAACACTTACAGTTACTGCCGGTTTCGGTCGTTGGCGTAGCCTTTGGTCAAGCGGCTCTGCCTTACCTTTCCGAGCTCTACGAGAACAATAATATTGAAGAGTTTAAAAAAATAATTATTAGCTCCATACTCAATCTATTCTTCTTCACGATTCCGATAATGAGCTTTTTTATTTTTGCGCGGACGCCGCTGGTGAGACTTTTTTTTGGCGGACAAAAATTTGATTGGGAAGCGACAGTTCAGACCGCTCTGACTTTTTCCTTTTTTTCGCTTTCGCTTCCGTTTCACAGTATCTACTATTTTTTGACCCGCTGTTTTTATGCCTTTCACAACAGTCGGATTCCATTTATGGTCAGCGTGCTGTCGATCGGCGTCAATACTGCGTTAAGCCTATTTTTTATTCTCGTTCTTAAAATGCCGGTGTGGTCGCTGGCCATATCATTTTCAGTCGCGATGATCTTAAATACAGTCCTTTTATTTCTTATCCTCGAATGGATCTTTAAAGGGCTTGATCTGACAATATTATTTATCGAGTCGTTTAAAATGGCGGCGGTTGCCCTGTTCTCGTCGCTAATTACCTATTACTTTATGCGCCTTCTTGACGGTCTGATTCTCGATACGACCCGGACAATTAATATCTTTATCCTGCTTTGTCTCGCCGGCGGTCTCTATGTGGGGCTCTACCTATTTTTAGGCTGGCTCATCAACGTTAAACAATTATTTTTAGTATCGCGGATCTTTTTGAAAATGAAAGAGTATCAACAGCGAATCGTTGAGATTTATACCAGTTATGAATAATAGCGAAAACCATTTAAAGGCGGTTAAAGCGCTGCAGCAAAAGTTACTCGGAAAAAAACTTAGCTACCGGGAAATTTACACTCTCATGGACGAAATTTCCCATCGTCGTTTAGGCGATATTCTGACGACCTATTTTGTGGCGTCGTCTTTTAAGGAAGGTTATTCCGCGGAGGAGTTATATTTTCTGACCAAGGCGATGGTTGAGACAGGGAACCGTTTGCATTTCAGTGGGATTATTGCCGACAAGCACTCGACCGGTGGGGTGGCGGGAACAAGAACAACGATGATTATCGTCCCGATTATTGCTGCCGCCGGATTCAAAATCCCCAAAATTTCCTCCCGTGCGATCACCACTCCGGCCGGAACGGCGGACGTAATGGAAGTTTTGGCCGAGGTTAATTTTTCCATTAGAGAAATTACCCATATTGTAAATACCGTTGGCGGTTGTGTTGCCTGGAACGGGCAGCTTGGGATTGCTCCCGCCGACGACCTGATTATTAAGGTAGAGGAACCGTTGGCGTTTGAGTCTTTTGACAAAATTATTATTTCGATTATGGCAAAAAAAGTGGCGGCGTCAACGACGCACCTTATTTTAGACATTCCTGTCGGCAGTACCATGAAAATGAAACACTTTGCCGATGCCGAAAAAGTAGCGGACAAATTCCGAAAACTTGGTCATAAATTTGGCATGAAAGTCGTGGTAGACGTCAACGAGACTTTGGAGCCGGCCGGACGGGGTGTTGGGCCGGCGCTTGAGGCGCGCGATGTGTTATTTGTTCTGGAACAGACAAAGGAACGTCCGCTTAATCTCGAAGCCAAAGCGCTTCGGTTGGCCGGCAAACTGCTTGACCTTTGTTATGGAGAAACAGGTAGCGGCAAGAGCGGAGAAGAAGAAGCCAGAAAGATTCTGGTTGAAGGTCGGGCGCTTGAGAAGTTTAGGGCCATCATCAAAGCCCAAAAAGGCAACCCGTACGTGTCGTCTGATAATTTTAAAATCAAGTCGCAGCGCATTAGTATCACCGCCAAGAAGAAAGGAACGGTGAGTAAGATCAATAATTACAATCTTAATACGCTGGCCCGGTTATTGGGCGCTCCTGAAGACAAACATTTACTTACTAAAAAAACTTGACGAAAAAGTGGAGAACCGGGATCCGCTGGCCTATTTTTATTCGGCGAGTCGATATCATCTTCAGGAGGCACTGGATACATATTTTAATTTCCCGATTTATGATATAGAATAATCCTATGAAACGAATAGTCATACTGATTATTTCGGTCTTGGTGATCGGCACCAGTTTTTTTATTTTTTTTCAGGAAGGTTCGTTTCCGGTTGACAAAAACGACTCGGTCGCCAGAATTTTTGTTGTGCCGCCGGGCGCCGGCTTAAGCTATATTGCCAAACAACTGGTCGGGGCCGGTTTGATAAGAAACAAAATCGTCTTTTATTTTATCGTGAAACGGCTCGGGTACGACAAAAAAATTCAGGCGGGCGATTTCCGTCTTTTTCCTTCGATGGATGCTTATGAAGTGGCGCGGGCATTGACACACGGGACCCTTGACGTTTGGATTACCCTAATTGAAGGAAAGCGAAAAGAAGAAATTGCCCACCTCATTTCCGAAAAACTTGATATTCCCGAGACCGAGTTTTTAAAAAACGTAAAAGAGGGATATCTGTTTCCCGATACCTATTTGTTTCCCCGAAACGCCACCGCTGCCGACGTAGTCGATATTTTAACTAATAATTTTAATAAAAAATACAGCGAAGATTTACAGACGGAGGCACGCAAGAAGCATTTATCCGACAAGGAAGTAATTACGCTTGCCTCGCTTGTTGAACGTGAAGCGCACTACAGTGAGGACCGGCAGAAAGTAGCCGGTGTTCTTTTAAAACGGTATCGGAATGATTGGCCGTTAAATGTTGACGCCACCATTCAGTACGCACTAGGTTATCAACCGGACACCAAAACCTGGTGGAAGCAGCCGTTAGCGGCGGAAGATTTGAGCATTGATTCTTTGTACAACACTTACAAACATATCGGACTGCCGCCGACGCCGATTGCCAATCCCGGACTCGCCGCCATCAAAGCGGTGATTGACGCTGATGAAAATATACCGTATTGGTTTTATGTCTCCGACTCATCGGGCCGGCTCCATTACGCCAAAACGCTTGAAGAACACAACGCAAATGTCAGTAAATATGTAAGATAAAACCTTCATGAATATCCGTCAGCGTTTTCTCGACTTAAAGAACTCTGTAGCGAGTGCTTCTGCCCAGACCAATTCTCTCAATCTTTTTCAGATTTAAGAGCTTTTTCAGTGCCTGATTAACAGTTGGCCTGGTGACTTTAGTTTTTTTGGCAATGTCACCGGAAGCAGCTTCTTTGACTTTCCTTAAATATTCCAAAACGGCCAGTTGTTTCCGAGACAAAGTTTTTTCCACATGATCAGTAGCCAGTAAGGCTACCGCCTGTTTTGACTGATCGAAAATAATGCTTAAAAAAAATGTCAGCCAAGGAATAAGATCGGTCTTTTCCGACTTAAATGTCAATTGCGTTTTTCTCAAGGCAACATAATAATCCTCTTTTTTTGCTTCGACTAATTTTTCATGTGATACATAGGGGATATAAAGGTAGCCGGATTGAAGCATGAGCAAGTTGGTCAAAATTCGAGATAAACGGCCATTACCGTCCCGAAAAGGATGAATTTTCAAAAACGCGACCACAAAATTACTGATTATAAGCAGTGGATGATATTTTTGCTCTCTGGTCGCTTTAATAGTCCATTCGACCAATTCCTGCATTTCAATAGGCGTAAGATACACCGGTGTCGTGTCAAAAATTGTGCCGACAATGTTACCCTTAGCATCAACCATCTGTACTTTGTTTTCGGTGGTCTTATACTGTCCCCGATGAAAAGAGTCTTTATCGACATACTTGAGTATTTCCTGGTGAAAATGCTTAATAGTTCTTTCATTAAGTTTGATTGACGGCCAAGAGTCAAAAACGTTCGTTAGTAACTCATAGTAGCCTTTGACTTCCTGGGTATCGCGATCTTTGAGTTTTTGCCTGGAAATACCTTTCATCAGATTCTCGACATCAGAGTCGCTTAATTTTGCCCCCTCAATGCGGGTAGAAGCACCGGTAGAAGTAATAAGTACTGATTGTTTAAGTCGACCTAATATTTGCGGATGTAAATTAGCACCGGCCGTCCACCGGCCTTTCAGCTCATCAATTGAGGCTATAAGAGTAAGAACATTGGCCGGAACGACTTCCAGCCTTTTGTCAAAACGAGTTATATCGGTCATAGGTTATGTTAGGATTTAACTATATAAGATTATATTAGATTATATAAGATTAGGAAAGCGATTGTCAAGAGGAAAAAATACCGTGATAGACGTTTTATCGGTAGTCATGAATGCAGAACAGATTCATTTCTTTCGCAAAAAGGCAGGAACGTCGAACTCATCTCCGGTCTCGATGTCGTCGGTCATATTCTCCTCGACATCATCATCAAGTTCAGTGGTTGCTCCAAATTTGTCCTCCATTTTTTTTGGTTCGGCGACCGGTTCTTTTTTATAGCGGAAAAGTCGTAAGCGCTGATCATCAAATTTAGTCGCGATCAGGGTAATTTTGATTTGATCCATCATTCTGTCATCGATGACAGCTCCGAAAATTATATCGGCGTCGGGGTCAACCGTCTTTTGAATAATTGATGCCGCTTCGTCAATCTCGGCCATGGTAAGATCGGGGCCGCCAACGACATTAAAAAGTACGCCGCGCGCGCCTTCGATTGAGATATCAAGAAGCGGTGAAGAGATCGCCTGTTTTATGGCGGCCATGGCGCGTTTATCGCCGGAGCCAATGCCGATGCCCATCAGGGCCGTGCCCGCGTTGGCCATAATGGTTTTGATATCGGCGAAATCGACGTTAATCAGTCCGGGCGTAGTAATTAACTCGGCAATTCCCTTGACGCCCTGGTGGAGCACCGAGTCGATTCTCTTAAATGCTTCCAGGATCGAGGTTTTTTTATCGATTACCTGTAAAATGCGCTGATTGGGAACGATGATTAGCGTATCAACTTTTTCCTTTAGGAGGAGGACGCCTTCTTCCGCCGTTTTTTTCCGTTTCGTCCCTTCAAACTCAAAGGGTTTAGTAACGACGGCGATAGTCAGAATGCCAAGCTCTTTGGCAATTTCGGCGACAACCGGAGACGCCCCTGTCCCCGAACCGCCGCCTTCGCCGGCGGTAATGAAAATCATATCGGCGCCGGTCAGCTCTTCTTTAATCCGCTCGCGCGACTCTTCCGCCGCCTGTCGGCCGACTTCCGGGTCGCCGCCGGAACCAAGACCCTTGGTCAAATTCTCGCCGATCTGAATCTTGATGGAGATCTTATTGTTGAGAAGTGCTTGCGCGTCGGTATTGATGGCAATAAACTCAACGCCGGTTATTCCGCCTTCCTGCACCATGGAGGCGAGGGCGTTGCCGCCGCCGCCGCCGACACCGACAACTTTAATCCTGGCGGCCTGTCCTGCTCGCGGTTTGATGAGCATAAGCTAAGGAATGAACTGTTTTACTAAATTTTTAATCTTAGTAAACGAACTGCCGAAGGAAAAGTCCTTGATAATTTTATTAAAATCTTTCCACTTGGTGTCGTCGGACGTATCTTTTTTTCCGCAGAGCATTAGGCCGACAATCGTTGCCGAGGGCGGATTGAGAATCTCGTCGACCAGTCCGGTGACGCCCTCGGGAATTCCCAGCCTAATGGGCATGCCGATAATACGTTTGCCTGTTTCCAACATGCCAAGAGTCAGAGCGCCGCCGCCGGAGACGACCAGCCCGGACGGAGCCAGATTGGCAAAGCCGCTCTTCTCAATCTCGTCAAAAATAAGTTTATAAATTTCCTCAAGACGCGGGGCAATAATGCCGTCGACCAGTGTTTTTAAAGATACGTCATTGATATTTTCCGGCAGCTGGAGTTCGTTGAGGTTAAGCTGCGTCTCTTTTTTGCCGTGCGAAGCCGGGTCGTGCCGACGCTTGCTTAAAAATAATTTAATTTTTTCGGCTGAATCAAGCGAGACTCTCAAACCGACGGCAATATCGTTGGTAATGTGTTTGGCGCCAACCGGTACCGACGTTGAATAAGAAAGAGAGCCCTCAACGTATATGCACATGTCGATTTTGCCGCCGCCGATATCAATCAGTATTACCCCAAGTTCCTTTTCGGTATCGGTGAGGACGGCTTCGGCCGACGCCAGACCGGCGAAAATAAAGCCGTCGTTTTCGAGACCAAGGTGAGCGAGGCTCCTTTCAAGATTATTAAGATTAGTCGTTGAAGCGGTAATGAGATGGGTGTTGACTTCGAGTCTGATGCCGGTCATACCGATGGGATTTTTAATACCGGCCTGTCCGTCAACGATATAGTCGCGCGGCGAGACTTCAATAATTTGTCTTGCCGAAGACAACGAGATGGCTCTCGCTGCTTCAATTACCCGATTGACGTCGTCTTCGACAATTTCTCCTTGGGGGTGGGAGACGGCGACGACCCCATGCGAGTTCAACGAAGAGATATGCGGTCCGCCAACCGATATGTAAGCGTGATTGATTTTGTGTCCTGCCATCCGCTCGGCTTTTTCGACACTCTCCTCGATAGCGGCAGTGACTTGATCAATATCAACGATCAACCCTTTTTTAACGCCGCGCGAAGGGGTGGTGTTGTAGCCGACGATGCGAAGTTCGGGCGATTCCTGAGAACGGAGGCCGACGATAGTGGCAATTTTTGAACTGCCGATATCAATAGCGGCAATGACAGTATCTGGCATACTTATTTTTTCAGAAAGTTACGACCGGCTTATCAAATCGCAGGTCCAGACTTGTAAACTCCCTACCTTCGATTTTGAATTTTCGCACAATTGATTCAAGTTCGAAAAGCTGTTTCCCGCGGTCTTTGCTGGTTGTAAAAATAATTGTTTTTTCCTTTAGATTACATACTATCATATTCGTTCCTTTAATATCAATACTATCGATGGGCAAAGACAGTTCGACGATTTTTTTTAAATAGGCCAGGGAGTCTTGTATATCCTTGAAACTAAGGATATTACCGGCCTTGTATTGTTGGAAAGGGATTTTTTGATAGTAGGTGATTATCGGAAGAGGTAAATCGCTTTTTTTATGAAGCCGTTCGAGAATTTTACCTTCTTCGGACAAAATGTAGAAACCGTCATCAACGGTAAAAAAAACGACCGGCGTTAAAAACGTATAAGTCAGATGAAGGGTCGCCGGATATTCTTTCGTCACGACCACCGTTTTCAGCCGGGGATTCTCCCGCAACAAATCGTCGGCTTTCTCTTCGGTTGACAACAGCAATAAATTAGCGCGATATAGGGTGGTCAGTCCCTTCAGGGGTAAGGATCTGTCGCTGCCGTCGATAGCGATTTTTCGTACGGCAAACAACGGGTAAGAATAGAAAAGAAAAAGGAAAGCGATTGCGCCAACAGACGCAGTCAAAAAAGCAACCTTAGTTATTGTTAATAATTTCCGGAAGGATGATTTCGCTGGCATTGGCGTTATAAAGGTCTTGCAAATTGCTAAAATGCGACGAATACTCGCTAAGATGAGAAATCACTTTTTCGATTTTAGCCAATAAGTTTTCGGCGCCTTCTGCTTGGTGGCACAGTTCGGCGACTCCGGCGTTGGTGAGAAGCCGGGCGTGTTTTTCCTGCTCTTTATGAGCGGACCAGGGCAGAGGAATGAGTACGGCCGGTTTTTTGAGTGCGATCAATTCAAAAATGATATTGGCGCCGGCCCGGCCAACGACGACATCGGCGGCGTGAAGAACGTATCCGATTTCCTCATCAAGAAAGTGTTCCTTCAGAAAATAATTTTCTTTTTCGGTTTTTTTCATGAGCCGTCTGCGGGCGGTCAGCCGCCGGAAATCACCGTACTCTTTTACGTTGCCGGTCTGGTGAATGACCGTGTACTTAGTCAGAAGCGTCTCCAATATGTTTTCAATCATCCGGTTGAGGCTGTGGGAACCGAGTGAGCCGCCGGTTATGTATAGTACCGGCCGGCCTTGAGGGATAGTAAACGGTCGTTTGCTAACTTGGAATATCTGCTGTCGTACCAGATTACCGGAAACAATAGTTTTCTTTGGTGGGAAGAAAGCGGCGGTTTCCGGAAAGGCGATAAAAATTTTCCTGGCGATTTTTCCAATAAGCCTATTGGCGATACCCGGCCGAATAGTTTGTTCATGGGTATAGACCGGGATATGGAGAAATGCGGCCACGACGGCGACAGGCAGCGCAAGATAGCCGCCAAAAGAAAAGACAACGTCAGGCTTTTCTTTTTTTAAAAGAGTATAAGCTTCGACAAAACCGACCGGCGTCAGGATAAAGTTTAGGAAGGAACGAAAAGAAAGGAAGCGGGTCAAGCGCCCGGCGTGTAAATGGTGAAACGGCAAACGTCTCTTTTGGATTTCCTTATATTCCAACGTTTCAGATCTTTCCTTATCGGGATTATATCTTCTTCCGACAAACACGATGGTGGTGTCATTTTTCTTGGTGAGCCGGTCAATGAGGGCCAGAGCCGGAGCGATATGCCCGCCGGTAATAACGATTTTCATAAAACAGCGTCTTTCAAACTTTTGACTGTCGGCCGATATTAATAAGAATACCCAAAAGTATAAAGGAAACCAAAAGATTTGAGCCGCCGTAGGAAATGAAGGGAAGCGGGACGCCGGTTAAAGGAAGAAGATTTACCATCCCGCTCAAGTTGATGAGAATTTGTAAATTGAAAAAAGCAAAGATACCGCCGGCCAAGAGCCGGCCAAACCGGTCCGGAGTGTGGTTAACGGCCCGGTACATTTTGGACAGCAGGTAGATAAAAGCGCTGATCAAGATAAGGTTACCGACAAAGCCGAACTCTTCGCTGACGATGGCAAAAATGGAGTCGGTATGCGCTTCGGGGAGAAAAAGGTATTTTTGTCTCGAGATACCAAATCCTTGGCCCAACAAGCCGCCATTTCCCAAGGAAATAAGAATTTGGGTAATGTGATAGGTGATGCCTTGCGGGTCAAGCGCCGGGTTAAAAAAAGCCAACAGGCGGTGAAAGCGATAAGGCGAAATTTTTACTAATGCCAGAAAACTTATAAATGAGACGGGAATGAGGAAAAGAAGATAGTGAAGCTCAATACCGGCCAAATAGTAAATGATTATGCTCAGGAGAAAGACGATGATGGCCGTACCCATATCCGGCTGGAGGACAATGAGAAACATGAGACCGCCCAAGAGGATAATAAAAGAAAAAAAACGCTTCCGCTCCCGGTGAATAAACCACGAAGAAAGATAGACAATGACACTTAGCTTGGCAAGTTCGGTCGGTTGAAAATTGATTATGCCAAGGTCAAGCCAGCGTTGGGCGCCGCCGGCCCGATGCCCGACCCCGGGAACTAAAACCAAAAGAAGAAGGGTAATGGTAACGGTCATGAAAAAAAAAGAAATATAGTACAGCCGGTGATAGTTAACTGTTGCAAAAAAAGACAGCATCGCGATCCCAAGAACAATCCAGACAAATTGAAGCTTTAAGTAATGAAAACTGTCTCCGAACTCACTGAAACTTTTAACGGATGAAGCTTCGAAAACGAAAAAAAGGCCGACCAGCGACAAAATAATTGGCGTAATAAATAAAGTCAGCAGGTAGGAGCGTTTTTCTTTTTTGGTTTTACCGAGCCGTCTGATCATAATAATTTGGCGATAATCGTGTTAAATATCTCACCGCGATCGAACTCATTTTTAAACTGGGCAAAGGAAGTGGCGCCGGGTGAGAATAAGACGACGACCGGTTGTGCCGGTGCCGCGCTCCGCAATTTTTTTGCCTCCTTGAAAGCGGCGGCGCTTGCCTGCGCCAACGTTTTGAAGACTGGTTTTATATAAGCGATACGTTTTGTCTCAAGAAAGGGGACGAGCTCGTCAGTAAATGACCCGGGAAGAAGAATTAGTTGCTGAAGTTTAGAAAGCGCGGGAAATAGATCGCCGAGGGGCAGATTTTTGGAGTTGCCGCCCATTATGGCAATGGTTGGCCAACCGGCAAAGGCTTCGATTGCTGCCTTTGCGGCAATCGGCGTGGTGGCGGTCGTGTCGTTGATAAAAATAACGCCGCCGATTTCCCTGATTTTTTGCTGCCGGAAAGGGAGGCCGCCGAATTCGGCGACCGATTTCAACGCCAGGTAAGGCTCGACTCCGGCCCATTGAGCGGCGTGGACGGCCGCCTGCGCGTTTTCGTAATTATGGCGGCCGGTGAGATTCTTTAGGGTAATGGGAAAGTCGTGATCGCTAAAATAAACGAGGCGGGATTTTGGCCGGCAGCCGGTTATTTTTTCCTGCAGATTTTTGTTGGCAATCAAGATATCAAATTGGGACTGATAGGCGAAGATGGCGGTTTTATCGTAAAAATAGTCATCCATTGAGTGATAATAATTCAGGTGGTCGGGATAAAAATTAGTCAATACCGCCGCCGGCGGGCTGATTTTTTTTCGGTGAAAAGCCGACAGCTGCCAGGACGACAACTCCAAGACAACAAATTCATACAAGGAAATATTATTGAGGAGATTAATTGTTGAGACACCGCGAACATTACCGGCGAGAGCCGCTTTTTTACCGGCACCCGCCAAAATAAAATGTATCATCGCGGCGGTTGTCGACTTGCCGCGTGTGCCGGTGACGCCGATAACCGGCAAAGGGCACGAGCGTAGAAAAAAGACCGTTTCCATTTCGATCGGGGTATTTTTTGCGATAGCAGCCTTTATTTCCGGCATATCCCACCGGACCGACGGACCCTTAAAAATAACGTCGGCGGCTAAGAAATCCGGCCGCTCGTGTCCGCCAAGGTGATAGACAATATTGTCCTCGTTTTGCAAGGCGCTGATACTTTCATTAAGTTCTACCTCGCTTTTTTGGTCGGTAACCAATACCGCGGCGCCAAGTCGGGAAAAAAAACGGGCTACGCCGACGCCCCCACCTTGGAGTCCCAAACCGACAACTAGGACTTTTTTTCCCCGGTACTGGTGACTCAATTTGGCAATAAGGTCCTGGTTCATACTCTTACTATTGTACTTCATCGTCGGCTGGCTTGTCATTTAGTGTTTTGCTATAATCACACGTATGCTTAAACCGGTTGAACAAGTAATAGATTTCCCGGCGATGGAAAAACGCTGGCTTGATAGTTGGCGCAAAAACGACATTGTCCGAAAATATCTTCATAAAAATGACCACGCGGTAAAAAGATTTTCCTTTCTTGACGGGCCAATTACCGCCAATAATCCGATGGGAGTCCATCATGCCTGGGGAAGAACATATAAAGATCTGTGGCAGAAGTTTCACAACCTCCAGGGATACCGCCAGCGGTTTCAGAACGGTTTTGACTGTCAGGGACTGTGGGTTGAGGTTGAGGTGGAAAAAGAGCTGGGATTAAGGACAAAAAAAGATATCGAAAATCTGGTTGCCGGCGACAGGAAAGCGTCGATAGCCAAATTCGTCGAACTTTGTAAAGCACGGGTCCGCAAGTTTTCCGCGATCCAAACCGAGCAGACAAAACGACTCGGCAATTTTATGGACTGGGACCTTTCCTACTTCACCATGAGCGATGAAAATAACTATATGATCTGGCATTTTTTGAAAACCTGTTACACAAACGGCTGGATCTACAAAGGGCACGAGTCGGTGCCGTGGTGTCCGCGCTGCGAGACGGCCATTTCGCAGCACGAGATGTTGACTGAAGATTACAAAGAAGTCGTCCATGAGTCGATTTATTTTGCGCTGCCGATTGTCAGCCACCCAAAAGAATTTCTCTTGGTTTGGACAACGACGCCCTGGACCATACCGGCCAATATCGCCGTCGCCGTCGATGAAAAACTTGTCTACGCGTTGGTGCAGGTAGGTAACGGTTGTCAATACTGGGTTGGCAAAGCTTCGGTCGGTCGGGTATTTGAAGGGCAGACTTATAAAATAATAAAAACGGTTAAGGGTAAAGAGTTGGTCGGACTCTATTACCAGGGCCCGTTTGATCATCTTGACCCCGTCAAAAAAACTGGCAAGGCGCATAAAAAAACGTTTCATATTGTAATTGCGACTGACAAAAAAATACTGCCGATATCGGAAGAAGAAGGAACAGGCTTAGTGCATACCGCCGTTTCCGCCGGCGTCGAAGACTTTAAACTGGGAAAAAAATATAGTTTACCGATGATTCCGGTCATCGGCGACAACGCCGATTACCTGCCCGGGCTGGGAGAGTTTAGCGGAAAAAACGCCAAAAAACATCCGCGCCTGATACTTGATTATCTCGTTGATCAGGATAAAAAAAACGGCCGTCATTTTGTCTATAAAATCCATAATTACAAGCACCGGTATCCGGCCTGTTGGCGCTGCAAAACCGAACTGGTCTGGAAGGTAGCGGACGAATGGTATATCGCCATGGACAAGCCGGCCAAATTAAAAAAGGGTAAAACTCTACGACAAAGAATGATGGCTGTCAGTAAAAAAATTCGCTGGATGCCCGAATTCGGACTCGACCGCGAACTCGACTGGTTAAAAAATATGCACGACTGGCTGATCAGCAAAAAAAACCGTTACTGGGGTTTGAGTCTGCCGATTTACGAATGCAAAAAATGCGGCAGTTTTGAAGTGCTTGGTTCGAACGAGGAACTGAAAGAGCGCGCCGTTTCGGGCTGGGCGCAGTTTGAAGGAAAGTCTCCCCATAAACCATATGTTGATGATGTTCAAATTGCTTGCCAGAAGTGCCGACAGCCGGTTTCCCGGATCGCCGACGTTGGCAATCCTTGGCTCGACGCTGGAATCGTTCCTTACTCAACCATAAGCGAAGGCAATAGCGGTGAACCACTTTACCGGAAAAACAAAAATGAATGGAAAAAATGGTTTCCGGTTGATTTTATCACCGAATCATTTCCCGGTCAGTTTAAAAACTGGTTTTATGCATTGATCGCCGAATCAACCGTTCTTGAAAATACCAATCCGTTTAAGACAGTCCTGGGATTCGCAACCCTGCTTGGCGAAGACGGCCGGCCGATGCACAAAAGTTGGGGGAACGCCGTCGAGTTTAACGAGGGCGCCGATAAAATCGGGGTTGATGTCATTCGCTGGATGTTTGCCCGTCAGAATCCGTCGGAGAATATGTTGTTCGGGTATAAAAAAGCCGACGAAGTCAGGCGCCAGTTTTATCTGATGCTGTGGAATGTCTACAAGTTTTTTAGCGACTACGCCGTCTTGGAAAAACCGAGTTTAAAACCACCGGTTGCCAAAAACGTTGATTCGGACAACATTCTTGATGCCTGGATCGTCAGCCGGTTTGTGTTTTTAGTGTCGTTTTCGCAGTCGGCGCTGACAAATTTTAACGCAAAGGAAGTCGCTTTGGAAACCGAGCGGTTTGTCGGCGATGTGTCGACTTGGTACATCAGAAGGAGCCGTGATCGTATCTGGGTAAACTCTGAAAACGAAGCAGACAAAAAAAATTTTTACCAGACGCTGTACTTTATTCTGGTTAATTTGGCAATTATACTTTCGCCGTTTATGCCTTTTATAAGCGAAGAGATATATGTCAGCTTAGCAAATGACGCCGCCGAATCGGTACACCTGACGGCGTGGCCGGCGGTGCCGCAGTCGCGGCGGGATGAAGATCTGGAAAAGGACATGGCGCTGATTCGGGAAATGGCTGAAGCCGGTCACAAGGCCCGCAAAGAACTAAAAATTAAAGTCAGGCAGCCTTTGGCAAAAGCGGTGGTGCACCTTCCTTCTCCTGCCCGTTTTGAAAAAAAAGTTTTTCTCAACGTGTATAAAAGACTGCTGGCCGGCGAACTTAATGTCAAAGAAATACAAATAGAGAGTGACGTGACCGCCGAACTGCGTGTCCAACTGGAGGACACGATTACTCCGGAGCTTGCGGCCGAAGGACGGCTTCGTGACACCGTCCGAGAGATACAGGGGCTTCGTAAAACGCACGGCGTTCGCCCGGACCAATATATAAGAGTCATCGTTCCCGCTGAATTTAAAAAACATGGCGATTATATTAAAAAGCGGGTTCTTGCCTCTCATCTAGAGTTCGGTGACAGCGTAAAAGTGATTGTATGACCGGGCTGATACTGCCAATAGCGCTTCTGACGACATTTGCCATCTTTAATCTGATGGGCATCCGCCACGCACTGGTACGAAACGAACTTTTTTTCATCCTGTTCGGCGTCGTGGCGTACTTTGTTGTCCGAAAAATGCGCCGGCATTTTTTTAAAATGAACGCCTATCTGTTTTATTGGCTGTTTATACTTTTACTTATTGGAACGTATATTATCGGTATTGAAGCCAAGGGATCAAAGCGTTGGATTGATTTTTATTTTTTTAATTTCCAGGGATCAGAGTTCTTTAAGATTTTTTTTATCTTGTTTTTGGCCGACTTTCTTTCCAAAAAACATACCAATGTGCAAAACGGCCTTGTCTTTTTATTAAGTTTATTTTATTTTATCCTGCCGACGTTTATAATTTTAAAGCAGCCCGATCTTGGAAATGCGTTCGTGTTTTTCTTTATTTATACAGTGATGGTTTTTTTCTCGGCTCTGCCGATAAACTATATAGCCGGTTTTTTGGCGACTATCGGCGGCGCGCTTCCTTTGTTTTGGCTATCACTGAAGGGTTATCAGAAAGAACGGATTCTCAGTTTTATCAATCCGCATCTTTATCAGTCGAGTACCGCTTACAATATGATCCAGGCGATGATTACCGTCGGTTCGGGCAAGTTTCTCGGCCGCGGGCTCGGACTCGGGACTCAATCGCGCCTTTTCTTTTTGCCGGAAAACCATACTGATTTCGCTTTCTCTTCGCTTATTGAGCAGTTCGGTTTTTTCGGCGGCCTGGTCTTAATAATATTATACGCCGTGATTGTCATCTGCCTTGGACGGCGCGCCTTGGTCTATTTTAATCATAAAGACGAAGATTCCCAAAGCAATTTTTTGTACGTCATCGGACTGCTGTCCTTCTTTGTTTTTCAGGTGGCAATTAATATCGGCATGAATTTGGGCCTTATTCCGGTCGCCGGAATTGCCTTGCCGTTTATTTCTTACGGAGGATCGGCTCTCGTTGCCATCATGGTCGGCTTTGCCCTGTTACCTTAATTTCGGTACTTATCTCTCTTTTTAAGTTACTTTCTAATTTTTGTTGCAACGATTTCTTTGTCTTCTTTAACCTCTATGAAAATCTCCAACAGCAAAAACCGTATAAGTATCTCCTTTCTTAATTAATAACGCTCGATATTTGTCAGTGAGTTTAAATGAACTAATTCTTTGTTTATGATCCCACATACAAAAATCTAATGATCTATGAGCAGGGTTACTAATAAAGAAAGATTTTTGTTTATCGTATCGCTTTTGTAGTTTTAATCCTTTAATTTGTTCTTTTGCCGTTAATGATTCGTTTACTTGTGGCATACTCAGGTAGTTGAGATAGTCCTGCTATAACACTTTCTACTTCTTCAGGAGAACGACCTGAATCCAGTAAATCTTTTTTTACCTCATCTAAAGGAGCAAATAAAAATTCGGGAATATCTTCATGGGTAACAGATAACGACTCTGTGTTTACATTCTTCGATGACGTATTACCGTAGTCGAAATTTGTATATTCTGAGAATGTTTGTGAGTATGGTAAATTAGTCATTTTTATCCCCTTTCTTTTTAGTTTCATGCATTTTAACTGTCGTAAATATAGCTTTAGCAAGATCTTCGCCGGATTTTCTGGGTAATGTTACTCTTGACACGAGTTGCCCTGTTTTACTTCGTGGATTTACATAAACAAATTCTATAGTTAAGTCCACATCTGTAACTGTAATAGAAACAACTTGTGAATAAATGCTTCCAATATATGTGCCTTCATTTACTTTTAATTCTTGCGTTGATTTTTGATAATCCATGACGTTATTATACTACTTTTTCTATACTGTCAACAACATTGTATCTCCTTTCCCTTCGCTATTCTGACACCACCGAGTATAATTTGCTATATTTATGTAGTAAATTAGCAATAATTAATCCTTTTCTATGTGGGTGGGGAACAGACCTCCTAATTTTTGCGTTGCGTTTTTCAGATTTTTCGGTATAATTTAGGCTATGTCACAGGTTGCCGTCATAAAAACCGGAGGAAAACAGTACTTTGCCAAGATCAATGACATTCTTACCGTCGACCGGCTGGCCGGCGAAAAAGACAGCCAGATCAATCTGGAGATTCTTGCCTTATTTGACGATGAGAAGAATAGTCTCGAGCTTGGTAGTCCGCTCCTAGCCGGAAAAGCTAGCGCTCAAATCATTGAACAGGTCAAGGGCGACAAGATAAGAATCGCCAAATTTAAAGCCAAAGTCCGGTATCGTAGAGTGAGAGGTTTTCGGGCCGGTTTATCACAGATTAAGATCGTTTCTTTTTAAGATATGGCACACACTAAAGCACAAAAGGCGGTAAAAGGCAATCGCGATTCGCAGGCAAAACGCCTAGGCGTCAAAGTGTGGGGCGGTCAAAAAGTGGTTTCCGGAAATATTATTCTTCGTCAGCGCGGTTCGAAAGTCTATGCCGGCGAAGGAGCGCTTCTTACCAAAGACTATACGGTGATGGCTCTTCGCGACGGCGTGGTCAAGTTCGTTACGAAAAAGGGTCGGCAGTATATCTTCGTCGTTTAATTTGATTTAAATGATACAATAGGGCATGAATTCTGCCGAAATTCAAGGTCTGATCGAATCGGTCAAAAATGAGACAAATCCGGTTCTCCGCGGCCGCCTCATTCACTTCTTGGTAAAAGATAAGCAACTGCGCATCAAAGATCTAAGCCGGGAACTAAAGATAAAAGAATCGTATCTGTGTCATTTGCTGCGGCTGATAAAACTTCCCGAAATTGTCGTTGACGGTTATTATTCCGGCCTTATTTCCTTGAGTCATCTTTTTATTATTTCGCGGCTGTCAAAATCTCAAGAAATGGCCGCTTTATATGAACGGGTGCTAACCGACAGTTTAACCGCTCAACAGACCGAGTTTGCGATCCGGGAAATTCTTCACGGCGTCAAAACAAAAGGGGAGTATCTAAAGCAGGAAGAGTTGGCCGATCTGGTTAAGACGCCGGCCCGCGGCACCAAGATTAAAGTCTATCAATCACGGATCAAAAGCAAGTGCGTCATTGAAATTACCGGTAGCTTGTTTGATACTAATCGTCCGTTAAGACTTCTTTTAGCCAAGCTTGGCGAGTGGCAAAAAGAAGTCGGCGATTTGGAGGCCTAACTTTGTTTGCCGGTTTTTTGGCCAGGGGTTTTTAAGCCAGTGGGCTTTAGTCGGGGGAAAGTAGCGGTAAAAAACCTGTCCGATGATCGAGGAAAGCGGTATATACCCAAACTCCCTCGAGTCGGAAGAGTGCGGACGGTTGTCTCCCATAACAAAAACATTCTCCGGCGGGATAACGAGCGATACGCCTTCTTTGAGAAAACCGCCTTCACCCCATAAGTTAGTCCGGGCCGCAATATAAGGTTCGTTAATGAGTTCGTCGTTGACGAAGACGTTGCCGTTTCTGACAAGGATATTATCGCCAGGTAGGGCAATGATGCGCTTAATATAGTCAATGTCCGGATTGCGTGGCGACTTAAAAACAACAATGTCGCCGCGGTGCATCGGCCGAATTCTATAGGTGACTTTGCTGGTCAGGATATAGTCGTTTGTCTGAAAGGTCGGCTCCATCGACACGCCCTTTACCAGGTTTGGCTGGGCGACAAAAAGGTAGATGACGATGAACAACGAACCGATGAAAACAATCGTTTCCAGGATATCCATCACAAAATCGATAACGACCTTTATCACTCTCATAAAATATCATTGTAAAGAATAGTCGGTACAAAAACAATATTATTCGGCCCCGTCGGGTATAATATGCTTATTGGCCGTTTAGCTCAGCTGGCTGGAGCGCTTCATTCACATTGAAGAGGTCGGGGGTTCAAGTCCCTCAACGGCCACATGGACAGAATGCGCCAACCGGAGCTCGATTTTCTTCGCGGGATCGCTATTTTAGTCATGATCTTCATTCACTCGTTAGCCTATTATCTTTCCCGACCGGCCGTTTTTACCCTGTGGAATTACAGCCATTTTGTTGTTCCGGTCTTTATTTTTGTGTCAAGCACTCTCTTTTTTCAAAAAGACCGGCCGGCGTCCTGGCCGCAAACACTAAGCTATATAAAAAAAAGACTGTTTCGATTACTGCTGCCTTACTATATTTTTCTTGCCTTTCTTTTCGGGCTGTATTTTATTTTTGAAAAAACGCACCTGACCGGCGATTTTATTTTTCGGAGTTTGCTCGTCATCGGCGGCGTCGATATCAACTGGATGGTGTTACTATTTCTGTTGACGGCAATTATTATGCCGCTCTTGTCCTACCTCGCGTGTAAACGCCGTTTGTTTTTTAACGCCGTCGGCGCCGTTTCGGTCGTGAGCACGGTTTTCTTACTTTTTTACCGGGTAGCGTTTGACTATAGAGTAGCGATGCTTCTTCCCTGGCTGACCGTAGTTTTTTTCGGTTATTATTTTCCACTTTGGCAAAGGCAAAAAAAAATTAAGTTTGTTCTTCCCATACTAATCGGTATCCATCTAGGTACTTATATTTTGCTCAAATATTTGCACCTTTCGCTAGTTTTATTTGACAACAAATACCCGCCGAATATTTACTACCTGTCTTACGGTTTGAGCGTAACAATTGTGTTAAATTATTTTATCAACTCAAAAGCGTTTTTATCGTTACCGGTTAAAAGACTCTTAAACTTCATCAGCAAAAATTCCTATTCGGTTTTTTTTATCCATTTTCTGGTGATTTACATAATCAGTAAAGTTTTCCGGTATACGAGTTGGCACTGGTTGATTTTTTTTGGGGCGGTATTGGTGGTGACTTTATTGCTGCAGCGGCTATTTCAATATGTCAGCTACCTCGTGAAAGTCGGTCAGGCTGTACGCGATCCGCAGTCTGATTTCCGTGAGATATAGTTCGCCTTTTTTGAAGTCGTCGGCCGCCTCCGCGAGATACTGGAGAGAAAGTCGGGTTGAGCGCTTAACAAACGGGAAAAAGGCAGAGTCTTTATGCCGCGGTAATTTTTGAATAATTTTCGTTAACTGCTCCTCGCTTTTTTTGGCCTGCTTTCCCAACGTTTTCTTATCGGTGGCCGGAAGGTTATTTTTAAGGCTGGCCTGGTAGACGTCTTCTAACAGGGGCAGAATTTTTACAACTGCCGTAGACACCGCCTCATTCTTAGGACTCATCTGGGAGATCAGTAGCGACGCCGACTGGAGAAGATTTTGCCTAACCAAACTATAATTACTTTTTTCATAATTTTTTTCCGCCTGGATAATGAGCGTTCTTGTTTCGCTAAGATTGTGGTTCGACGGCTGGCAAATAAGGCGGCTTAACTGCTTAAGGAGGCGGTCGAATAAGGCCGGTACATTTGTTTGATCGACAAAGAACTCGGCCGGGGTTTGCGAGTTAAAGTCGACTTGATAGGTATCAACCTGTGAAGACGGCGGTGTAGCAACAATACTACTCTCGATAACATTCCAGGAATCCGACGCGCTGCCGAGTTCGCCGATAACAATACTGTATTGGCCATTCTCAACGCCCCGGGCGGTGAGCGTGTAATTTCCCAGAGCTGCATTTTCAATAAAAATCATGCCGTCGGTTTCGGGGTAAATAACGCCTTTTTGGTCAGCGACTTCAATGGTTGCCGGCGAACGGATAAAAAATAACAGCGACGGCGAGAGCGTCGTTCGTCTGCCCTCGATGATCTGACTGTCGTTAAAAGGGATCGCCAAGTCGTTTAGGACCGTTTTTATGCCGTCGGTCTTAAATATCAGCTCCTGATGATCAAGGGCAAGGGTTTGGGGTTGGGAGCCGAAGGAAACGGTCGGAACAATGATGATTCCGTCACCCGGCGTGGAAAAGGAGGTGCCCGGCCGACCGTCAGGGTACAGATCAAACAGCTGGTCGGCGGCAGTTCTGACGCCAAGTGAATAACCAGACAGCGTCTCGCGGCTGTTGCCCGATATCGCCGACAGCTTGGACGAAATGCTTTGTACGGTTGGATTGTAAGTATTGATGGTCGTGTTTTGGACAAGAAGCGAAGCGGTCGGTTGCGTTGTCCCGTTTTCGGAAATCAGGAAATTATAAGTCGGAAAAATATCGCGGAGAACGGGCAGGGCGGTATTGATGGTAGTCCGGTCGGTCTCGACGCCTTTTTTTTCCAGGGTCAGCATGGTCTTTTCGGCGAGCCACAAAAAAGTGTCCTGCTTTTCTATCTCCCCGGCTTCGACCGGTTTGTAAGCCCAACCGGTGCCTTCGTGCGGCGAACCGACTGTCACCACGCGTGATACTTTTTCCGGATATTTTTGGGTATAAATCCGGGCGATAAGTCCGCCGAGAGAATGTCCGGTCAGATCTACCGGGCGGTCCGGTGAGTTTTTCCAGACTTTTTCGGTAAGAAAGGTATTCAAATCAACGATGGTATCCTCGACCGACTTTCGCCAGTCATAAGGAAAAATTAGATAGTCACTGCCTTCCTTTAACGAAAGATTCGGCAGCGTTTTGATCAGGCCGTCGTATTCCCTGACAATCGGATTCATCTTCCAATCAAAAATGCTGACCGACTGGTTGTGTAAAATAGCGTCGGCATTCCAAGAGGAGAAAAATCCCGGCAGAAAAACATGCAAGGGAGTTGCGGCGACAGGCGCCGTTCCGGCACTGGCCAAATTAATGCTCCACTGTCCGTTTGGACTCTGTCCCGAGTAGTAAAGAAGCGAGGCGTTACTAACCGAAATAAGCGAGGGCGAATTGAGAACATTGCTGTCATAACTCGCCGGGCCTTTTGGGAGGACCACCTGTCTGTTGTTCCAGCTTGAGTCGCAGGAGAGATTATCAGTCTCCATCATTTCGATGCCGTTGCCGGTATCAAAAAAAAGCGACAGCGTTCCGTTTAGACGGTAAAGAGCCGGCGAACCGGCGCGGGCGACAATCGGATTATTGGGACACTCCTGCCAGTTGGTGCCATCGGCAGAGGTGGCGAGACCGATGTGCCAGTCGCCGGTGTTGTGACCCATGTAAAATAGAAAATAAGTACCGCCCTCATGGAAGACAAACGGATTGGCGAGTCCGGCCTGTTCCCATTCGCTAAGAGGCGTAAAGACCGAGCGAAGCGTCGCCGGGTCAAAGTTTATTCCATCGGTTGAGGCAATCGACTGCAAGTTAAAATTGCTGCTGCCGCCATTGTCCGACGAGGTAAAGTAAAGAGTGTACTTGCCGTTTTCGGAAAAAAGAAACGGATCATGGTTGTCGTGTCCGTTGAAATTGTAGAGCGTATTGCCGGTCCAGCTAATGCCGTCCGGCGAGGAAGCCGAGACAATATTAAAGCGGTCAATATATGAGGCGTACCACATTTTGTACTGCCCGTTTTCGAGGTAAACAAAGGGCTGAATACGATATGGGGTACCGCCCTCAAATTTTTCGGTAATAACGAGCGGATTTTTGTCGTATTTTATAAACGGCTCGAGAGCCCGGACCGGGCGGCAAATCAGGAAAACAAGGATTAAAAAAATGAGTCGCCAGCGCATACTCCATTTGTAGGGCGCAATTTATAAATCCGCAATGGCGTATAGGCCACAATTTGCTTTTTTTTCTTAATATAAGGCGCCAAAAATATGCCTTTCATACCCGGGTTCAGCGGTGAAAAAAAACGCGGTGCGGTTTTCGCTATAATATCGTCATGACGCACCGTTTATCGGCTCTTCTGATTACTCACAATAATGAAAAGTTGTTTAGCCGTTGTTTGCAGTCGGTCATAAATTTGGCCGATGAGGTAATCGTCATTGACAATTTGTCAACCGACCGGACGGCCGCAACGGCCGCCCGATTTGGCGCGACCTTTATCAGTCATAAGGAAGAGGATCTCGGCCGCCAGCGCGCTTTCGGTCTGAAAAAAGTACATAACGATTGGGTACTGATGCTCGATCCGGACGAGGTTGTCTCCACCGAGTTGAAAAGCGAATTAAGGCGGTTGCTTAAGAAAAAGACTATTCGGGAAAACGGCTTTTTTATTCCTTACCAAAATCATTTTTTAGGCAGAAAGATAAGATTCGGCGGGGAAAACTATAAAATTATTCGGCTTTTCAGAAAATCAAAGGCAGTGGTTGAACCGTCTTTGATTCACGAAAAAGTAACCGTCAGGGAGGGTGAGATCGGGCAACTGAACGGCCACCTTCTTCATTTCTCTTATCGGGGCCTCCGCCAGGTTTTTGCGAAATTTACCGGATACGCCACGCGTTTGGCCCGCCAGAAAAACGCGCAGGGCGAACGGAGTTCACTGTGGAAAATGACTGCCTATCCTATTCATATGTTCTGGTCGCGCTTTGTCAGCAGTCATGGTTACCGGGACGGTTTTTTTCGCCTGCCGCTTGACGCCGCTTTTGCTTACCTGGAGTTTCTAACTTATTTTCTGTTATTTTTTCAGCCGAAGAAAAAACAATGAGAAGCGCCGTTATAGTCGTCGCCTACAAAAATTCGCCAAAAGAGTTGGCCGGACTCAAAAAACAGATCGTGTCGATCGGTTACCGGCCATCGGCGATATTTATCGTTGATAACTCTCTTAAAAATCGCGGTTTTGCCGGGGGGATTAATCTGGCGCTTCGAAGAGCCATCGGCCGGGGCTTTGATCATTTTATTGTTTTAAATCCCGATATCGATTTACGGCCAATCGGCAAAAAAGATATCGAAGCGGTCTTGAGGCGCTTTGATGTGGCCGGTTTTGCGATGCAGCAGAATAAGACGATTTATTACGGCGGCGAGATTGATAGGTGGCGTTTGAGCGGCGGGCTTGTTTCAAAAAAGCCGAAAGAGCGTTACGCGCCCTGCGATTTTGTCAGCGGTTCTTTCCTGGCCTTTTCCAAAAAAGTAATTGACGCCGTCGGTTTTTTTGATGAGTCCTACTTTATGTATTATGAAGACGTTGATTTTTGCCGGCGCTCCCGGCAGGCGGGGCTGCGGGTCGGCATTGACGCCAAGATCGTCTATGACCATTGGGAAGTTTCGCAGGCAAACGCCTCAAAAAGCCGTTTACTGGCGCGCAACCGACTCAAGTTTTTTCTTCGCCACAGCAACCGTCGGCAAAAAATATACGAAGTACTGCGCCTGCCAAAGACATTACTTGAGGCGCGCAGCCGCTACTTTACCAACTTCGTCAGCCTTAATATTTCGTCGGTCGTCGTCAAGACGGCCAACTTTGTCTTATTTTTGTTTCTGATCCGTTTCCTGTCGCCGTCGGCTTTCGGCCTGTACTCGGTTGTCTGGGCGCAGGTCAATATTCTGTCGCCGCTTCTTGACTGGGGCACTACCGCCTACGGTCTGGTCTATTTAACCCGTGATAAAAAAAAATTATCGAGTCTGATCTCGCTGCGATTTTTTTTAGCCCTGGTCGTGTTTTTCCTAACCATGATTACGGTTACGGTCTGGCATTTTAAGCCGGGTCTGATTGTTTATATCCTGCTTTTGTCGTTTATTTTCTTTGCCAACGCGGCCTCGGGCAGTTACCTAATCCTCAACTCGATAACCGAAAGGCTTTACCGCTCGTCGTGGCTTTCCGCTGTCTTTAACCTCGCCTCGACGGCGCTTGTCATCGGTGTTCTGTTATTTTCTTCAAATCTGCAGTCGGTTTTTGGCGCGTTTGCCGTGTCGTATATTTTGTATACGCTGATCAATGTCTTCCTGATGTTTCGCGAAAATAAACCGGCCTTCCCGCCGCTAAGAAAAGTTCTGCCGGACTGGTTTAAAATCGTAAAAAAATCGTATATTTTCGTCGTCATCGGCGTCTTTGCCGGGTTATACTATAGGGCCGACGTTTTTCTTCTTCATGCCTTAAAAGGCGACCGTGCCGTCGGCATCTATTCGGCCGGGTACAAATTCCTCGATGCGCTCATGTTTATTGTCGCCAGTTACAATCTGACCGCGACGCCGGTTTTTGTCAGATTGGCCAAGAGCGATCCGGGCAGTCTGAAAAAACGGTTGAAAAAAGATTTGGTCTTTTTAACGGTCGGCGGCTGGGCGGTTGCCGTCGTTGGCAGCCGTTTTGCCCCCGTTCTTTCCCTTATTTTGAAGGGCGAGTATCTTTTGGCGATTCCGGTTATTAAAATTGTCCTCTTTGCCCTGCCGTTTATTTTGGTGACGTCGCTTTTTTTGAACGCGATCTATGCACTTAAAAAAGCCGGCCTAGTGATCTGGATTTTTGTCGGTCAGGCGGTTATCAATATCTCCCTCAATCTTCTGCTTATTCCGCGGTATTCCTACCTGGCGAGCGCGTGGATAACGGTCGTAAGCGAGATGCTGAATACGTTCATGGCGTTTAGCCTGTTTTTCCTGATATTTAGACGGTCAACGAAACCAACGAAGCCATAAAGTTCTTCCAGGTAAAAGGATGGGCCGCAAGCGGTTTTTGCCGGGGCAGATCTTTTAAGCGCTGCACCGCCTTTAGCACTCCTTCTGTATTTTTTACCGGCAGCAGGTTTGGGAAGTAGGGGCGGAATTCGTGATAAAGCGGTAAATCAGAAACGATGACCGGCGTTCCCATCGCGGCGGCTTCGACGACCGGAAAGGCAAAACCTTCTTCGCGCGAAAGGTTGAGCACGGCACGGGCTCGAGAGTAGTAAGAGGACAGGACAGCGTCGGAAACCGAGTCGATAAAAGTGACGCGAGACTTAATTCGGCCAAAAGCAGGACTCTTTTTCAGCAGTTCAAAATACGCCTTTTCCCGATCGCCGAGGCAGACGAGTCTAAACCGGCCGTAAGCCGGGGAAGCAAGAAGAGTGGCAAAAGAAGCGAAAAGAAGCGCGATATTTTTTATTGGTTTCAGCACCCCGACATACAAAAAAAACGGCTCGGGGAAGGGAGAAGCGGTTGTCGCTGCCGGCTTTGTCAGGTGATCGGCGCCGTAATAAATCTGTTTTATCCTGGCCGGAGGCAGCCAGGGAAAAAGTTCGCCCACTTCCCGCCGCGTGTATTGGGTCGGGACGATGACCAGGTCGCTTCGTTTCAAGGTTTGTTGCAGGGAGCGTTGGCCGCGTTTTGGTAGAGGCGGGGATATTTATAAAAACCAAGGTCGTGGACAAAGACAATTTTTTTTATGGGCAAGCGGCGAAGGAAAAACGGGATGTGTCCGGAAAAACCCAGAAAAAACCGATTGTTGTCACGAAGGACCGCAAGCGGCAAAAACACTTCGCTAAAGAGATACTTTGGGAGAACTTTCAGGCCGGCGGGTGGGAACGAAGCGGACCCGCGGCCAAAAGAATAACCGGCGACCCGAAGCCGCGGTATCGCCCGCGACCGGCGGAGAAATTCAGCGACCAGCCGCTGAATGCCGCTTTTCACCGGCTGTGACGGGTGATAGTCGCCGGCGTCGACGGCGATTCTGACTGGCGATTTCATGGGTACAGTATAATTGAATCCATAAAAAAATGATGAAAGTGGCGTTTGTCCGCGGCTCATATCTTAACGCCTTTGAAGGGCAAAACTACGTTTTTAACGACGAAATAAGGCTGACCGGTTTTTCCAGCCTCCGGCCGATTCACACCCGGTTGCCGTTTCCGACAGTTAGGTTGCCGAGTCTCGCCGATATATCATCTAGTCGGTTATGGAGGGCCTTGTTAAATCGGATGATCGGCGACCGGCAGAATTTGTGGGGCCTTGAGAACTTTGCCGGCCGGTTCGACATTTTCCATACGGCCGACCCGCACTATTTTTACAGTTACCAGCTGGCCCGTTTACGCCAACGCGGCCTGATTAAGTATCTTATTGCCACTGTCTGGGAAACCGTACCGTTTCGCAACGAATCGGTCGCCCGGAAAAAAAAGATAAAAAAATATACCTTAGCCAATACCGATCTTTTTCTCGTTCATACCGCCCGGGCAAAACAGGCCCTGGTTGCGGAAGGCGTGGCAAAGGAAAAGATAAGGTTTGTCCGCTTGGGAGTCGATCTGCGGCGGTTTCATCCGCTGGAAAAAGCAAAAAAGTTCGCCGGGAAAGTACTGTACGTCGGCCGGTTGGTCGAAGAAAAGGGCGCCGTTGACGCTTATGAAATTTTCCGTAGCCTGCCGTTAAACACCGTTCTTACTATTGTCGGGGACGGGCCGC